>NZ_DKHD01000052.1:47842-62787 GCF_002453565.1 Pseudomonas sp. UBA6753
GCGAAGCAGGCGACGCGGTGCATGGCACCGGCTGCGCCGGTGTTCGCGGCCACGGCCGCTCCCACAGGTACTGCGTGACCCCGAAGCCAGCACAGTACCTGTGGGAGCGGGTTCACCCGCGAAGAGGCCCGCCCAGGCAAAACCGCCGCTTAAACCCCATGCAACCGCAGCGCCCGCTGCGCACACTCCCGCCAACTCAACTTCGGCTTCTCTACCGGCAGCAGCTGTTGCACTTCCCCAGCCAGCACCACCGGCATATCCCGCATCCTCACCCAAGGCTCACTCTGCCAATACAACAACGTCGCGCTCCGCCCCCCAGGCCAGCACATCTGCCCCAGTCGCGGAACATCCTCCACCCCGTCCTCCTGCCGATCACGCAGCACCGCCACCACCTCATGCGTCAGCCACCAGCGCAAATGCCGGTTCTCCGGCACATGGTGATGCGCCAACAAGGTATAAGCCCCGGACTCGCTGACCATCGTGGTTTCCTGGTACTTGCCATAGCGCAGCAACTGCACGGAGCGGTACTGATCCGGGTCGAGCTTGCGCATGCAGTGTTCGTCGTAGAAGTGACCACTCAGCCGGCCGAGTTCGTGGGCGCAGAACCAGGCTTGGGATTCGAGCCAGAGGGTGTGGAGGGGGCGGTTGTGGCGGGTGAAAAGGGTAGGTGCATTGAAACTGTCCATCTTGGCCATCCTGATTTGGAGAGCCGCTGCTAACGGGAACGGAATACCGCTGCGTGAGCGTTCTTAAGCGCCGGCAGACGTTATCGCGACGCTACAAAAGTCACAATGAGAACCTTGTAGGAAGCTTCCTCTTCGGTTTTTCCCGGCCAATAAAAAAGGCTGCCAATCGGCAGCCTTCTCTATGCTCGCTCGCCTTATTCTTCACTGACTTCCGAATAATAGGCATTGATAAATATAGTTTTTTTCAGCGCGGACCGAACAAAAATATCAAAAAAATTGAACCAGAAGATTTTTAGTCACTGGCAATCGTATCGGAGTTATCAAGGGCGCCTAGGTTCGAGCTCTGATCGCTCGACGCTAGCGTAGGTGGACGGCTACAGACTATGCAAGCGCCTAAAAGGTGACCTGCTTTGTGGTCGATTGCGACCGCTGCTTCTGAAGCACAGGGATTCGTGGTGGGCCGAATGATCGAGTGCGCTCCTCTTGCAGACTATATTGATGTCGACGAAGGCAGTCGATTGGACATAAGTGATCTAAAGCTTTGGAAGGTGAACTTTTGAAGCATAGGCTGTGATATTAATGACGCCTACCGTGTGACGATTGCAAACGCTTGATTTGAATTGCGACTGCCCTTTTACTGATGAATATCCCACCCGCTAATTGGAGCGGAAGCTTGGTTGCGATGCGTATTGCACCTATGTCTATGAGATATTTAAAACGCCCTTTTGCACCTGCGCGTGAATCTGCCATGGCTAAAGTGCAGTAGGCTTTCAGAACCTGGCGAACCTTGTTGTGATCTTCATGAGAGATCCAATCCTTGTTCCTTGCGCGGATGGTATTCACGTACCCCGTCTTGGTGAAATGCTTGGTAAAATCTTGAAGCGAAATCTTAAGTTTATTGCATACATCTGGCAGTGATACGAAACCATCTAGATATGTTTCGTTCGAGCTGTTGGTAACGAGCCTGAAGCCTAGCTGCTGAAGATCTTTGAGGAGAAAAAAAGTTTCAGACGCTTCGTTGGGGTTTTTATGTGTAGGTAATATATTTCTATTTTTTAAAAAGGTTTGTATTTTTGAAGGGCTGATACCAATCATTTTGGAGGCTTCGCTGGCACTAATGTGATTGGTTAGGAATTCATCTGCCTTCGATTTGTCGATGAACAAGTTACTCGGTACGCCGTTGCAGTCAGCAGATATCTCACGAGTTGTCAGTAGTGTTGTTACAGTGCTTACTGAAAGCTTGAGGTAGCTGCTGGCTTCAAGGATTGTCATCGTTTCGTTATTATGGCTTGAGTTTTTGCGGACTATTTCTTCAATATCTTTTCGGAGGAATATTGTAGTGTCGCCGCCGCCAGCAAATGGACCTGCTAACGGCTTCAATCCCAAGCTTATAAGCAGCTTGGTTGCTAGGTTATGGACGGTTCCAATAATTTTTGCAAATTCATCCGCTTTTAGGAAATCATATTTTGCTGCCTCAATATCTGTTTTCAGTAAATATAAAGAGTTACCCCTTCGTTTTCTTCGTCGAGCGATGAGCCAACCATCTCTAATTAGCTTAGCGATTGTGCAAGGTGAAAGATTTGACAGCTCTGAGGCTTTCCGCGAACAGCAATACTTATCGATTTCTGCCTCATCAATAAACGCCAGTTGAGCTCTTTGAGCTCTTGGGTGCTTCTCATACGGCATTCGTGCCTTCAGATATGCACTGAGCCGAGCGGTAACAGAGCGTTCTAGGGGGATCGCATAAGTGAATTGCTGTGCTGGAAGGGGAAGAATATCGAGGGCCTGCATAGCCAATATCACTGAATTTCGATCCGTATTAGTTCTTAAGCAAAACTGCGCTAAAGTTTCGTACGTATCTTCAAAATTTCGAATCTGACGCTCGTAGACGCTATAGGAATTGTCGCCATGAACTGTAACCTCAAGCAGACCTTCTTGGATGATTCGATTAAGCCTATGTCTAGTTACACCGAGTCGTTGTGCTGTAGACTCTAGAGTCAATCCTTTTGTTTTGGGCTTTTTGATTGGGCGGTTTCTGAATTCATCGGCTTTTTCTACCAACTCAATGATAAGGTTTTCAGGAATCATACGTTGGCGGCCAACGCTTTTCCAAATGTGCTGAGTTTCTTTGTAGAGGGCTAGCAGCACACTTTGAGGTAGATTTAAGAGTTTCCTGACTTGTGTTCTAGCCAAGGAAAACGTTTTTCCTGGTTGTCTGTGAGGTGTGCTGGATGGAACAGAGATAGTAGGATGGCCTGCGTCTTTGTTATCCAAGAACGATTCAACCACCTTTCTAGAAGCTTTAGTTGCTACATTCGATAATGCCGCTGCAATGATGCGGCGCTCCAAATGTGGATGGCAGGAGTGAAGCGTGTTAAGAAATTCACTCAGGGTTTTTTGATCATTTTCAACTATCGCCACTGCAGCAAGGAGTGTAGCCCTGTCAGGGTCACTGCTTGAAACAGGGTAAGTGTAATTTAGAGCATGGAATGCATGCTCTAGCAAGTCAAAGTTTTCTTGCTTTGACTCACGAAACCAGCCAAGTAATTTCTGTTCTGGATTTGTGTCCTCGATAGTGCATGGTGGAGAGATCAATTCATTCTTGCAGGCTCTGCAGTTTAGCGTCAGTGCATCAAACCACGAGATGAGAACGCTGCAATTTGGGCAATTAAATAAATAGGCTCTGGTGTGGAGTGGGCAATGGAAGCAAAATCGAATGTCCTTAAGAAAGTGCTCCATGCCTTCATGCCAGCAGTCGGAGCACAATCCTCGTCCCGACCAGCGTATCATCGAGCTCTTGATCAGAAGGTTGTTAACAGAGTAATGCCTATTTGATCGAAATGCAGTTAAAGGGGCATAAAATCCTGATAATACTTTATCTTTATAAATGCCGGACCTGTCGGCGAGCCATACTGCCGGTTCCCCATTGCGGCTGAGTGCATTAAATATAGATAATGGGATGCCGAGACTCGAAAATTGAGCGCGTGTAACGCAGCCGTGCTTTAAAGCGAATCGTTTCAATAAGCTTGTCGGGCTTTCCTCAGGCAAGGGAAACGGCAAGTAAAATACTTCATTCATGCTGAGACCCTATACGATTTTATTTTTTCTTGAACTTCTTTTGATTCTATAAGTTGAAGATTGCTCACTAGATCTGCTGCGAATGGGTTGCGAGATGACAGCCTGGTATCTAAGCTGAGGTGTTCACAGGAATAATGCAGATCGGATAGCTTTAAACCCTTGCCATCGTCGCGTAAGAGACATCGCTTCAGCGCAACGAAGAGGATCTTCCTGAGCCAGCCAAGATTACCTGCTGTTGCTATGAAAAGGCCCAGAGCAATGGACGGGTCATGAAGGTTAATGTCACTGGAAAGGCCTGTGACCGTGAAAAGAGCCTCATTTAGCTTTTCTAATGTGCGAGCGTAATCTGACTTTGGATCGTCGCTGTATGTGAAAAACTCCAAAGTTACTTGATATGGGAAGCGTGTCGCGAATGCGCCGAGATGCGACCGTATGTCAACACATTCTTCGGTGCCGCTAATAATTACTGGCTTACCTAGCTTCGTAGTAAAAGATGCTATCCAACCAAGAGTTTGTGGGCGTATTTTTTTGGCGGCGCCGATACAAAGGCGGTTGATTTCATCTAAGAATACAAGCTCTACACGTAGTTGTTTCAGGAGGCTTACAAGTTGCTGTGTCATTTCCTCAAGACTGCCTCTGGGTTTACTAATGCCTAGTGCGATTAACATCTGTCGCGGCATGCCCTTTACAGTCACGTCGCTAGGGACTTCGAAGTAGATGACGGGCTTGCATAGGTCGACTCCACCTTCGACAATGCTTGCATACCTTTCTACGTATTGTTCCATAGCACTAAAACATAGCGTTGTTTTTCCTGTGCCCGTTCTGGCGCACAATATTGCCCCATAAGGTTCTTCTGATACCTTAGTATCCTCGATTGCATCCAGTAGAACCGAATGCGCAGCATTGAATCGTGGGAAGTGAACCCTACAATGCTTGAATGCATTGAGCATTGAATTAATCCTTACGGTCTCTATCTCGATGGCCCCCTATTGAAAGCGTAAAGTCTTCAGGAGTTGCGGTGTTGTATTCGTGATAAGGCACTACGTTGTCCAATGGCAATGATGGTTGCTCATAAGTTTCTGTCACTTGCTGCGTACTCAACCTCCCATCTTCTAGCGCTGTCAAAAGTGTTTGGTAGCCCTTTTTGTTGGCCTTTGCAATCTTCCAAAGTAGTTGTGTTCGCGCCTCCAGTGCTTTGCAATAACTCTGCGTCTTCCTGATAGCCTTTTGCTGCGCTTGGATCAGATGATGAAAATGCAGCGTTAGACCGTTTTGGTATTGAGGGTGCATCGGGATTAGCGGCTGGATGTCATGCGGATAGCTGGGGTGGCATATCCAGGCTTGGCTTACGTCGCCAGCATCAAAATAAAGAATGAGCTTCTTTACTAGGGGATGCTTTGTGGCTAGATAACTAACTGCAGGCCCATACCAGTTCAGATTCTGGTGGCGTACCCGTCCGCTTGGATTTCCCGTTACTTCCGCAGATCGCCAAAAACAGCGACGCAGATCCTCGTCTGAGAATCTTTGAGGCGGAAATTGGTTAGTCAAGGCTAGTGACCAAGCTTCGTTGGGGGACATTTCCAACGAACTGTGTTTGTCAGCATGATACGTATCAAGCCATTGGGTGAAAATGCTTTGGACTTGTTCGAGCGTATACATCGCTTGCCCTTCAGCGTCGTAGTCACCTTTCGCCTCAATACTTTTGTGGGTCGTGCCGCGCATCATGTGCTCTATCTCACAGGCCCAGG
This sequence comes from Pseudomonas sp. UBA6753, assembly GCF_002453565.1. Lineage (NCBI taxonomy): Bacteria > Pseudomonadati > Pseudomonadota > Gammaproteobacteria > Pseudomonadales > Pseudomonadaceae > Pseudomonas > Pseudomonas sp. UBA6753. Next base: position 53,355 of record NZ_DKHD01000052.1, read on the forward strand.
TCTTAAAGAAAGCTTCGATATGCGGTTTCTGATTCGGTTCGTCTTTCTCGCAATAGGTTACCTCGGAGCCCAAGAAATAAAGAACCTTTCTGAGAGCTTTAGCAATAAATTCTGGACCGTTATCCAAAATGTATAGTTCAGCCAAGCCACCATGCGGATTATTGGCGCTTAACGATGTTCGTAAGACGTAGATGGTGGAATCCAAGGACGCCGGATTAAGAGAGATCAGCCAGGCGATAATATAGCGGGTCTTAACTTCGATGAAGGCGGTAAGTACAGGCTTTCCTAATGGCTTGCCATGTTTGTCTACCACTATGAGGTCCAAGGGGCGTGAATCGGCTTCTACGCGCTCAAATAGTCGCTCAGGCTCAGGGATCGGCGCGCCCCAGTAATGAGTTTTTTTGGCCGCTTTGCGGCCTCGCTGATGAAGTATGGTTTCGTGAGCGTTAACCTCGTTGATGATCCTATAAAGAGTTGATACGGATGGAACGCGAAACTGCTCGGTGAGCCGGCGCCGTTCGTTCAATGCTTTCAGCATCAGCCTAATGCTGGAGATTAGGGCTGTTTTAGTAAAGGGGGTTGGGTTCCAGAAAAGCGTGGCGATATTGGATTTTATGAGCTGTTGTACTTCCAGGGGTTGATGTGAAATATGCTTGTTGATTGGCCTGTAAGTGTTAGGCATTAAGGCGATAAAGTTTCTCCCGGCATTTAAGAATGCCCGTTTCCATTCCCACAAAGTAGTATAACTTGGAGCCTTGTGAGGCCCGATTTTTTTTATCATTATTTCGACGAATTCCTGATGAGTCCGTCGTGTGACCCACCCGCAGTCTCCTAAGAAGGCTTTGACATAGGCGACGCGAGTTTCAAGAGCACGAGCTTCTCGCTTGGGTAAGCGGGAAATTATCAGGTTGGGATCAGTTTGTATTGGTGCTTCCTGCAGTTTAATCATCTTGCCCTGGTCAATTGCTCGACGCAGCGTGGCGACATATTGATAAACAACTTGGGGGAGGCCGGAGATCGAACGTAATTGGGCGCGGTCGTCCTCAATTTCCATGACCTGGTAATCTTTACCGCAGTAGTGATAGCGCTCTCCCGCCCGGATTTCAATCAGAGTGCGCATGTTAATAACTACGCACGCGGGAATCGAGGTTGAATGGTTGGCTGAGATTGACAGAGGTCATCTTGTAAAAAATTGAATAGGCAATGTCTTTAGCCGGATGACCGCTGCTGAGCAGATGCTTGACTGATACCTCATCAGAATCGAAATTATTAATTGTTGCAACTACCCGGCGTGCGCCTTCTGATGTGCCATGCAGGGCGTGATGGTAAAGGAGCCTAAGGTTATGATTTCTTGGGGATTGGCTAATGCTGGCGAGCATGATTATTTCCAGGGTTAGCCCTGCTTCGCTAAAGAGTGCGCGGAGCCCGCTCTGCCGATCTTTTTCTACTTGAAGAATGACAGTTGTAGGTTTCAACAGTTCGTAGAAGACCATATGGCCTTCGTCGAACAAGGCGCAGAAGTCAGGGCAGTAGCACTGATTACTGCTTTCGAAACGAATTTTCCCGGGTCGGCTGCAGTAGCCTGTGACCCTGGGTTCATATTCTAAATGAACACAAAAATCTGAATGCTGAAGCACCGTGCAGCCCACAGCGGACTTGTTTTTATTCGATGGGAAGTGGGTGATTCGCCTATGGTGTTGGCCAGTCGTTAATTCATCACGCGCAGTGATCGTAACCGTGCCTGGCAGATGGCGTTTCAGATCAAGTTCCATAAAGTCTCCGTATAGACGGGCTTTGGGCTCTCTAATCAAAACTGTGATCTTCCCCTGCGTCAGGCACTGACTGTGGGCTTGACGCGGGTCAGCGGGGACGGCATCCGCGTTGACTCCATTTTCACCCGGTTCGGCTCACCTTGACAGACCATGATATGAATCAAATCTATCGTTCTGACGTAGGTAGTTTTGTGAAAAATCAATAGGTTAACAAATGCGAAAACTTCTGCATTTGTGAATAGGGACGGCAATGACCGCTCCTTGTAGTGCCGCAAGTCCGTCATGTAGTGGTAAGGCTTGATGTGTAGTGCTGCTACATTTTTTGTTGCGACACTACATTCAGATGCGATCCGTTTCCTCCTTATGGGTTAAGGCGACACTGGGAAGGAGCTCTTGTTATGAGGGATAGCCGGTTGGATTTGCCCGAGCTCAGACGTGCTCGAGGCATCGCTTTTTCCGTTTCGGTGGCTGAATGCTACGGGTGTCAAGACAGTGCTGCAGCGGTAGCAGCCTGTGAAGCTGCCCACGACATCACAGTTCTCCCGCAAACTGGAACACCGCCAGAACTGCTCAAGCTTTGGCGACGCCGATTCAATGGCGCCGTTGCTTCTGAGCCAGCACGAGTGAGTTTGTATGAGCGCTTTCCCGACCTCCGTGGCGTTTTCGATTCCACCTTGTGGAGTTTGCTTAAGCCAGATTTGTTGCCCGCACGCGTTGAAGAATTAGCGCAATCGTTGCGTTTGAATGGCAAGCAGTTGGAGGGCTTCAACCCGAAGTCATTGGAAATACTTTCCGGCTGCCCGCATTGGCAGCGGCTAGCTCCGCTACTCGCGATCCTTCGATCGAAATCGAGCGCGTTCCTCATGCAGCGCCGCTGGTTGAGTAAGTCCTTTGCAGCTTTTTGCTGCTTGATGTGCGCGCGACCGGGTCATAGGAAACTGGCAGTACCGCTTTGGAAGGCAATTGATTCATTAATGGCCCAGGACAAGCTGGGTGACATAGTGTTTTGGCCGGCGGATGCTGGGTGGTTCGAGCGCCTCGTGATGAAGCAGATCACACTGGGCGACCGGCTGATTAATAACGGATGGGTCGCGGGTTGGGATGATGAATGTCTGCTTTGGCTTTGGTCTTTGGCTGAATCGCAACACACTGGGTTGGTGGAAACGCTGCTATCCACAGAAGTCTTCCCGCACGGCATGAAACCGCCTGCGGTAACCATTCAAGTACAACGCGCATCAGTCAAAAGAGCACGAGTTGTCGTCACGCTGTCGATGTGAAGAGGGATCAGATTCTACAGATCAGAAAATGTCCTCCGAGCGATACGCTCGGATCGGTCAACGTTTGCTTGCTGTAAATAGCGGTCGAGCGGCAATACTTCGAGCCCTATCGATATTCACGCTCACTCCGACGTTAATCACATCCGCGAGTCAGCTTTCATCTGCCCAGACGAGAAAGCTCAATGTCACCGGCTTGGAGTGCATTTGTACTCTAGTCGGAATGTAAGGATGGTAGTCTCGTTCCGGCACGTGCAGAGGATTTCATGACTGGACGGTGTGCGAGGAACCGCTTGTGCTACCTGTGAGGCATCGTTCGCCGATTGCAAAATCCGGAAATGGCGCAGCTAGTCTGCACATTTTTCAGCATAAATTCCTGTCCACTCTGAATCAGATGATGCGCGGCTTTCCTCGCTTTCCCATCGGTTGAAAATGCCTGTTTTCTACACATTTTTTTGCAGAAATTTTCGGACATATTTACGCGCATTATCGCGGCAGCCGACCCGGATCAACGCATCGGCCGTCCTGAAGCGGCGGCGAGGCCCCTAACCGCTCCCTCCCGACAGGTCAATGGCCGGCGCTCCCTAGCGATGGCGGGCTGGCCTTGGGCAGAGTTGGATCTTATCGCCCAGTGCAAGGTCGGTTGAGGGGGAACTTCACTGAGACCAAGATGCCACGGGCTGGACGGATTTGCCCCAGCCTGGATACTTCCGTCACTTTCATCAATGCCGACATGCTTCGAGTCAATCGCTCACCCGTTTGTGGCTTCATTGCCGTAGCTGCTCAACGATCTCATAGGAATTGCAAGATTAGCGATCAAATACCTTCTCAGAACTTCCCTAGCGCAAGGCTCGTCTTCCACTCTTGTTATGCAACGGTGCTCAGAGCAGCTGATGCTCGTTACGATGTTCGCGGCTACGTGTTATCAGAGCTGGTCAGCCTGTGCTTAGGCAATCGCGCTACTGTACCGCTGGTATATCGCGCCCATTACGAACGCTACGCGCAAAAGGAGGCTATAGCGTTCGTGGAATCTTTCACCGCTCAGTTATTCTTTAGGGCGGGGCGATTCTCTCCTCACGAATACCGCTACAGACCGGGGGCTCCCACCTCCTGTGGGCAATCACCAACCGGAGCCGCGCATGACTGCATTTAGAGTTCTCGCACTCAGCTCGCCTTTTCCTAACAGGTGTTGGAGTCTGAACCATCACTGCTTCATGAGACGACGCCATGAGATTTTGATGACCGGAGAGCAGGTGTTCGGAAATCGTGAGCTGGCTGAAGCATGGTTCACCAAGCCGGCGATCGGACTTGGCCGGCGTCTGCCGTGCATGCTTTTGAAAACCAACAACGGTTATACGGAGCTGGCAGAGTTTCTCGTCCGGCTCGATTACGGTGTTTATTGATCGTCACCCGGCTTCTAAGTAGCACGCCTAGCGTGCTCCGGACTGATACTGTCGAGTATGATGCGAGGACGCGTCTTGTCATCGTCACCGCCCAGCAATCCTATCCACCCGAAGGTCACGACACACGAGGTGTCTATGAGGCAGATCAAACAGGAACCCAAACCCCTGATGGCCGCCCGCTTTCAAGCAGAAGCACGCGAAGCGCTTGCCAAGCGCAGTAGCCAGGGCCGCTTTATCGATATTGCCGCCTCCAAAGACCGGAGTTGGGAGCCAGTAGGGCGCTTGGCTGGTTGAGTTTTCCGGCGAAAAAATGTTGCCTAGGGCTTCATGGGCGGGTGTGCCCACAGCCTTCGCGACGTTAACGCGAAATGTAGAGGCAATCTATCACCCATGCTGCGCTCCGTACGCCTCACTTCCGGCTGCATCCAGCACCCGCGCGGGGTCGTCCGCCATCACATCCTTCGGCATCTGGCCTCCCAGGTAGCTATTGGAGGAGCCGAACCAGAGCGCCATAGCCCAGTCAGGCTTGCTGGAGCCGAGCGTCGTGATAATGGCTGCCAATGACGAGAATGGGCGGAAGCTGGAAGCGGGGTCAAAGGCATAGAGGGGAAAGTATTCCTTGTCCTCATGAGCCAGCGAGAAGATGTTGCCCGCGCGTTTCCACGCCTTGAGTTCAGCTCTGGATTGCTCCGTGCTCAGCTGAGCCAGCACTGCGAACGCATTGGCAGTCAAGAAATCACCGCTTCTCAGGAGACGTTCTTTGCCCTTCTCCAGCATGGCCGTTTCACGGGAAAGGGTAGGGCGCATACACATGGATATCCGTCTGGTGATCAGTGGCCGCCTACCACCCAATTTAACGATGTGGTCCGTAAGCCCACAATGCGCCTGTGCGGGCAGGACCCAGTGTCGTGAGCAGGGACCGCCAGGTCGCTGTGGCAGGCTAGCCTAGTGCTTCAGTGGTATGAGGCTATGCGGAAATTTTCTGTTCAGAAAGACTCGGCCGTCAGATTTTTCTTAAGCGGCCCATGAAAATCTTCAGTTTTGGAGGTTTTCTGCATTTTTTCTTAACTCCCCTGCACCAGTGTGCGTGGAGGCACACAGCAACGCTCGCCTGAGGGGAGGACGACTCCGCGCCAGGCTCGATCCATCATTGAGGAATTGGACTGTCGGACGACCCCGGCTCGACCAAGCCTTGCAGGCGTGTCAGTTGTTGTGCCTGCGCCCGCAGGAGGCGCTGGTCATGTCGGTGGGCCAAAAGATAAGACCTCGACTTCTCACGTAGCAAGGTGATCTCGCTCGCCATTATTTCTTCCTGCTGATGCGCCTGGGTCATGAGCAGCTTCTCCGCTGCCAAGTGCTGCTGCGCGGCATTCAACTCACGCTCGAGCTGACGAAGCTGTTGCTGCTGGTAGCCCTGTGCGCCTGTCGAACGTTCCAGGTCCCGGTAGAGCTGCGTCAGCTCTTCCTGGCGGACGGCCAGTTGTTCACGCAATCCCCGCACCTCGGCTTGCAACTGACTCAACTGCTGATCATGCCGTTGCAGCTCTTCCTGGCGTTGTAACTGATGCTGTTGGCGAAAGTGCTCCAGGGATTCACGCGCCTGTTGGTGTTTGGTCTCGAGCGAGTGGATCGTCGTCGCACGCTCTTCGAGGAACTGCAGCTGCTGCCGGCACGCTTCTTCAAGACGCCGTCGCTCACCTTCGGCCAGTTGCAGTTGACCCGTCAGCTGCACTTCACGCAGACGCAACAGCCGATGGGTCTCCATCTCTGCGGTGTGTGCCGCTTGCAACTGCTCGAACCGCGCCGCTTCCACCGCGCGCTGCTGCTGATAGGCCGCTTGTTGCCGCTCCAGGCGGGCGCGGTCGACGGCGACCGTGGCCTGCGCTTCGTTAGCCAAACGCTCAGCTAGACTCTGCAGCAGCGCCTGCAATTCTTCCGACAGGTTCACTTGTGGCGGATGTGGCTCTGCTACGTCCAGTTCACGCAGGTAGCGAAGGATGGTGGTCTTCGAGCCCGTATGGCCGAGTTCTGCACGTACGGCCTCGATACTGGGTGACAGACCACGGGCGAGGAGGGCATCACGTGCTCGCTGCACGAGGGCTTTGTTAATACCGGCGCGGGCCATGGGCTGCTCCCACTTTTTCGTACTGTTCAATCAGTATGGAAGTACACGTGTACATGCGCCTGATCCGATAGCAATAATCGGACAGACTGACGTTTGAGAAGCCAAGTTTCTCGAACGTGATAGCGCGTTTAGCGGTGATTCGCCGCTTGCGGGGGTACAGACGGAGGCGGTGGTGGATACTTCGCCTGATCGTTATCTCCAAGCCGCGCGTCGAGCCAGCACCGAGCGGCGCTACGCTCAGGCCATCGCGCACTTCGAGACGGAGTGGGGCGGCTTGCTGCCCGCCTCCAGCGAAAGCGTGGTGCGCTACCTCACGCATTACGGCGACCAACTCACCACCCGTACCCTGCGCGTGCACTTGGCAGCTTTGGCGCGCTGGCATCAGCAATTGGGCTTTACCGACCCCACCAAATCCTATCGGGTGCGCGATACGCTAAAGGGTATTCAGGCGCTGCATCCGCAGCCGGTGAAGCAGGCCGAAGCCCTGGCGCTCAAGGAGTTGGAAACCTGCATCGCCCAATTAGCTGGGGAGCTTGCGAATCCATTGCCAGCGGTGAGGTTGCGTGCAGCCCGTGATCAGGCGCTGATCCTGCTTGGCTTCTGGCGGGCGTTCCGCAGCGATGAGTTGAGCCGGTTGCGTATCGAGCACATTCAGTTGCGCCAAGCGCAGGGGCTGGAGCTGTTTTTGCCGGGTAGTAAATCCGACCGCAGCAACCGCGGCCGTGTGCTTAAGGTTCCGGCACTCAAGCGCTTGTGCCCGGTCGCGGCTTATGAGGTGTGGTTGAAAGAGAGTGGGCTCACCGAGGGTGCGCTGTTTCGCGCTATTGATCGCTGGGGACACTTAGGGACGCATACGCTCCACGCGAATAGCCTGTCACGTCTATTACGTCAGATTTTCCTGCGCAGCGGCGTCGACCCGGAAGGGTATTCGGCACACTCGCTGCGACGCGGCTTCGCCACCTGGGCCAGCAGAAACCAATGGAGCAACAAAGCCCTGATGGACTATGTCGGATGGCGTGATGTGCAGTCGGCTGCGCGTTACATCGAAAGTGACGCGCCGTTCGGCGAATGGGTTCGCTGAGGGAGCAAGATTCCGGGTGCACCCACAGTATACCGTTGCCCCTTGCTTGCCAGGTTTTAGGGGCAATGTACTCAGACATAAGGCGGATCTCAGACCGCGATAGTCAACCCAAATCATCTATAAGTCAGTGGTGGTGGCACACGGCCACTCTTCTGTGCAAGTATCTGCTTTCACTTGGAACACAGCGCGCTCACTGGCTGACTTGGCGCTGAAGAACAGTAGGCGCCATTAGGGATTCTCCGATCAAGTCAGCACAGGCCATCTGACCTGTGCTGAAATAGCCCTCCGTCCAACTGCCCTCTACAAGCCCGCCATTCCATGAGTCAGATGAGCTTTTCCGATTTCGAGTACGCCGGTAAGCGCAAGCAAACCCGTCGCGAGCGTTTCCTGGCCGAGATGGAGCAGGTGGTGCCGTGGAGCGGTTTGGTGGCGTTGATTGAGCCGCACTACCCAAAGGCTGGCGGCGGTCGCAAGCCGTATCCACTGGAAACCATGCTGCGTGTTCACCTGCTGCAGAACTGGTTCTCGTTGAGCGATCCGGCCATGGAAGAAGCACTGTACGAGATCACTTCGATGCGCCAGTTTGCGCGGCTGACGCTCAGCGCTCCGATCCCCGAAGACACGACCATCATGAATTTCCGGCACCTGCTGGAGAAGCACCAATTGGCGGCGGGCATTCTGGAAACCATCAACAACTACCTGCGAGACAAGGGCCTATCGTTGCGCCAGGGCACCATCGTCGACGCCACCATCATCCACGCACCCAGTTCGACCAAGAACAAGGAAGGCAAACGCGATCCTGAAATGCATCAGACGAAGAAGGGTAATCAGTATTTCTTCGGCATGAAGGCGCATATCGGTGCCGATGCCGAGTCGGGCCTGGTACATCACGTCCACGGCACCGCGGCGAATGTGGCTGATGTAACGGAGGTCGCTCACCTGTTGCATGGCGACGAAAATGTTATCTGTGCCGATGCGGGTTATACCGGCGTGGAGAAACGGCCGGAGCATGAAGGGCGGCCGGTGATCTGGCAGATTGCGGCTCGTCGTAGCAGCTACAAGCACTTGAGCAAACGCAGCGTGCTCTACAAAGCCAGACGCAAGATCGAGAAGGTCAAAGCGCAGGCGCGAGCGAAGGTCGAACATCCATTCCGAGTGATCAAACGCCAATTCGGGTATGTGAAAACCCGCTTCCGTGGCTTGGCCAAGAACACGGCGCAACTGACGACGCTGTTTGCCATGTCGAATCTTTGGATGGTACGCCGACAATTATTGCCTGCTGCGGGAGAGGTGCGCCCGTGAGGGCAGATAACCAAGGCTTTGCCTTGGTTATCCAATAATCAGAGGCTGAAAATCGGGATTTTCGGCATCCCCAAGCCGCCCATTTTCGGCTGATGAGCAACTTGTTCGGAGTTTCCTTAGCCGTCTACCTCACCATAGGTATTGCTTTTACTGCCTGCGCTCGGATCAGCCTGAGCGTTGCGTAGGTTGGCAATCGTGGATCTTTAGTGATTTGAGCTACAGGATAATAAAGAAGGGATACCATGAAAATCGATTTTCCCAAACAACTGGACAAGGATTACCTAGGTGATTTTTTTGCTCAATTGGCCGGGGCTAAGGACCATCCAGAGCGGGTAACCATCAATTTTGGCAGCCTCGAATTTTCCACTCCAACCTCAATGCTCGTTGCCGGTGTGGTTCTGCGTAATTGGGTGACTTACCGAAAATCGCTTGGTTTAGAGGTTTGGCGCTCTGAGTGTTGCCGCTGACCGAAAACT
>NZ_DKHD01000053.1:0-93953 GCF_002453565.1 Pseudomonas sp. UBA6753
AAGATCAAGATCAAGATCAAGAGCAAGAGCAAGAGCAAGAGCAAGAGCAAGAGCAAGAGCAAGAGCAAGAGCAAGATCAAGATCAAGAGCAGGGGACTTGTCTGGGGTTCAGGTTACTTCACTTTGCATGCACCGTAATCGCCACCAACCGCACAACCACCGGCCTGACCATCAATACACAAACGAACGCCACAGGCATCGCCAACTGGTAAGCCTTCAGCACGTTGCCAAGGTATTCAGGGTTAATCCCCCCATTTGCTGCCGTGATCACGAAACACATCAATAGCGCCATGATCGACGACATGTAGAAGGCAAAAACGTAGGGCGTGGCGCCCGGGTGCAATTTGCGTCGGCTGCGTGTATGGGACAGGTTGCTCATGCGAACTCCTGAAAAGTAAGTAGAGGCGCAGGTTAGCAACGCACCCGGCAGCAGCTGTAGACCAGCCGTATTGAGTTCTTTATAAAGAGATTCTTACGAATCCAAGGGCTCAGCATGGACCTGCTCAACGCCATTCGCAGCTTCATCAAGGTGGTCGAAGCCGGCAGCATCGCCGCCGGTGCCCGCAACCTGGGCCTGAGCCCGGCCGCGGTCAGCCAGAACCTGGCACGCCTGGAAGGCCACTTGCAGGTTCGCCTGCTCAGCCGCACCACCCGCAGTATGGCGCTGACACCCGCCGGTACCCAGTACTACGAACGCGTCAGGCACATCGAGCGCGACCTGGCCTTGGCCGAACAGGCCGTCACCACCCCCGACAGTGAGCCCCAAGGGCGGCTATGCATTGCCTCGACGTCCGCCTTCGGTCGCCACGTGCTGGCGCCAATGATACCCGCGTTCAGTGCCCGCTACCCACTGCTTTCGATAGAGTTGGTAACGACTGATCGCCGGGTCAACCATGCGCGGGAAGATGTGGACGTGAGCCTGCGCATTGCCCGGCAACTCGAAGACCAGTTGCTGGCCCGGCATATCGCCCGTATACCGTTCATATGCTGTGCCTCGCCCGGTTACCTGCAAAGCGCCGGCGTGCCGGCCACGCCCGAGGCCTTGCGTGACCACCGCTGCCTGGTGTTCCGCTACCCGGTGGATGGGCGCTTCCTGCGTTGGGGGTTCATGCGCGACGGGCTGCGGTTCGAGCCTGAGTTCGGCAGTGTCCTGATCAGCGACGACATCGATGCCCTGACCCAGATGGCACTGCACGATGGCGGCATCACCCGCCTGGCCGAGTTCATCGTAAGGCCGCATTTGGCAACCGGGGCGCTGGTGCCGTTGTTCGAATACAGCGATAGCGGCCAGGCCTATGCCCAGACCGAACCGATGGATATCTACCTGTGCCTGGCCGACCGCTTTGCCATGACCGCAAAAGTGCGTGTGTTCATGGACTACCTGCGCGAATGCCTGGGTGACAGCTGGCAGGTACAGGCCTGAAAAGATATTGGGGCTGCTTTGCAGTCCATCGCGACACAAGGCCGCTCCTGCAGCGTCCGCATGATCCCGTAGAGTCGGTTTTGTGCGGTCGTTGCAGGAGCGGCCTTGTGTCGCGATGGGCCGCAAAGCGGCCCCGATTTTCTTGAAGCTATCAGAAGCGGTAGGTAAGGGATGCACCGATACCGTGAGCGCTGTTCTCGTACTTGGCCTGGTAGTTGCCTTTCAAGGCACCTTCCGTCGGCGAGTCCGGTTGATTGTTGACCTTGGTGTCCTCTTCCCACAGGTAGGAGTAGGCAACATCGATGGTCATGTCATCGTTCGGGCTCCAGCCGGCACCAAAGCTGACCGCTTTACGGTCGCCGGTAGGAATGCGCGGCGAGCGATCGTGGTTGTTGGTGGGCGACTGGTCGACGGAGAAGCCTGCACGCAGGGTCCACTCCTTGTTCACCTTATAGGCAGCACCAATGGCGTGTGCCCAGGTGTCATGCCAGTTCTGCTCTTCGGTGATGGTCTGCAGTGGGTAGCCCGCCGGTGCTTCGTTCTTTACAACGATGCTCTCCAGGCGGCTCCAGCGAGTCCAGGTGCTACCCGCATACAGGGTCCAGTGGTCATCCAGTTCATGGGTGACCGAGAAGTCCACGGACTCCGGTGTCTTGATTTTCAGGCTGGCGTCGAATTTGCCGCTGAGACCAGCGAGAGCAACCGGGTAGGAAACACGGGTATCGCCTTCAAGCTTGTAGTCGACCATCGAGTGATAGGTCAGACCCACGCGGGTACGGTCTGTGGCTTGTACGAGGACGCCGATGTTGTAGCCGATAGCGGTGTCGTCGCCCTTGATCTTGACTTCGCCATCAGGGCCACCGCCCAGAAACCCGGGGAAGGCGGCGCTGCTCAGGTTCGAGCCCAGTTCACCCTTGATACGGTTGATGGTCGGACCAAAACCGATCGACACCTTGTCGTTGAAGGCATAGCTGATGGTTGGCTGGAAGGTGACAACCTCGACCTTGCTCTTCTTGCCCCAGTAACGTGCCGCGTCGCCGCTACCGTAGTCGGTGATCAGGCCGTATGGCACGTAAACACCGAAACCGACGCTCCAATGATCATCGATCGGCTTGACGTAGTAACCCATGGGCACGCCCACGACCGGGACCATGTCGCCATCGGTTTCCCCCCCGAAATTGCTACCAGGACCCGAAATATCAGTTTTGGCAATTACGGCCGCACCACCCACGGTGACCTGTTCGCGCTTCAGGCGCGACATGCCTGCAGGGTTGCCATACACAGTGCTGGCATCTTCGGCAGAAGACGAACGTCCCGCAAAACCGGTTCCCATGCCGCTGATGCTTTGCTCGTTCAGCGCGAAACCTGCGGCAAGCAGTTGGCTGGAAGCAAGAGCAACGGCAATGCCGAGGGAGGTTTTGAGCATTACTTTTTTCATTATTAGAAAACTCCTTGGGATCTCCGGGGCGAAAAGCTACCAACAAATCACGCGCCGCGCTATAGCCTAAATCGCAGGAGATAGAGCGGTTTTGTAGGACAATCCGACCAAAATTCCCTTTTTTCCGGGTGTGTTGTAGGACGCGTCTTAAGATGCCTGCGGCAATCTCTGATCTATGCAGGTATGCCAGGCGTGGGTGAAGTCGCGCAGGCGACCTTGTGGGTTGAAAATCTGTCGCCAGATCCGCGCCAGCGCGAGAAGGTCATCGGCGGCAGGCAGTGGCGTGGCCTGCTCTTCGACGAGCATCCAGGCAATGGCGGTGGAATAGCGCAGGTTGACGGTGAGTTCCAGGTGCGGGCCGCCGAGGAAGGCGTGCTGGCTGGCCAGGCCGCGGACCAGGCTGGCCAGGTCGGGGTCACGGGCAAGGTAGTCGTCCCAGATCGCCTGGTGACGGTGTTCGCCGATACGGTACAGGCCATGCCCACGACGGTCGTGCAAGGCCGACCCCAGGGCCGACTGGCTGGCGGCGATGCCCAGCAACAAGGCTTCGGCGCTGGCGCAGTGACGGTTCAGGTAGACCAGGGTGGGTCGGATCACATACTGACACAATTCATTCGCCGCGATACCCATGATGCCCTCGAGCAGTTAAGGGCCGGACGGGCACTGGAGCTTGGCAGCTGGTGAGTGATCAGGCCCGCCGGAAGCGGCAAGCACCGCTCGAGTTGAAGTGTAGTGTGATAATCGTGGTGTAAAGGGCTGTTTTTAAATCGATTGCTGCCTGACGTACCGGGCTATATGCCTTAAGGCAATTACGCCACGAACATTCAGGCAGGCTTGCGATGGGATGATTCAGCGCTTGAATACCGCAGTATTCGCCGCTCACGCGGTGAGCGACTGGCGGGTTCGGGCGATGACCGCCTGCAGGGGTTCACTGCGGCTGTACTGTTCGGGGTACAGGCGCTCGGTGTGGCAGGCGACGCCGTGTTCGTCTACCAGGGTGAAGCTGAAGCTGCCCTTGCGAGGGGCAACGATGAGGCACTTCAACGGCGAGAAGGCCTGGGAGAGGGTGCCAATGGCAGCCTGAATCTGATGATGAGTTTGCATATTGTTGGAGGTTCCTGCTTTAAACACGGGGTTATGATCCGTGCATGATAGAAACGTTCCAGTGACGCCTTTATTAAGGGACGAACGAACCTGACTGGAACAGGGCAGCCAGAGGGAGCGCAATCAAAGGTGGGCGCATGGGCTGACTGGTAGGTACTTCAGAAGGCAGGCAGCACGCCGGGGCCAAGGTTCTAGGCCGTCGGTGTGAGATCCTGATCAATCTGTCACGTGATTCGTGCTTGAGCAGCGCGTGGCTGGCGAGTGAATCATCGAATGGGCCGGTCCTGGTTTCAGCAGCGCCACCCTTGGGAGGGGCGGGTCTGCAAGGACGCTTGAGGCCAGAATTGACTTTCAGCTTGGTACTAACGAGGCGCACCTTAGCGGAAATACAGGCGCTTGGCAAGCATTTCATGTTTGTTCAGGTGAGCCGAGCAGTATGGCGCGTATTTGCCCTGCTGGGAAGAGGGGGCAAAAGGCCCGCATCCGGCCTGATGTACCGATTTCGTGCACTCAAATGAAGGTTTATGGTGCACTTGTTCACATTCGGAGCAGCGCTTGCAACTGCCTGGCAACACGCCACGACAGCCTCGCCAATGCCTTGACTGGGCGGTTAAGTCAATGAAAAAAAACACTATTTTTAGCTGGTGAAAAAATCGTCAGTTTGAGCGAAAGCCCCAATTCATGGGGGTTTGCGGGGGATGGGAGGGGGTTGTCCACCGAGTTATCCACAGGAACTGTGGATTGTCCCTAGCGCTTGCTCTAGGACGGGCGTGCCAGCAATACATTGAACTGTCCGACAATCGACATGCTCCGGGAGACCTGTTGGTCATCCACTTGAAAACGTCAAGAAAAGATCATTGAAAATTTTTTTCAATCCTCCGGAAATCGAAAGGCCAAGGCGCAAGAAAAAGGGTAGAGTGGCGCGCCTTTCGAGTTGCCAAACCTGTTGCTCATGAAGTTTCGCGGTAAACCCCTCGCCAGCCCCGCTGCATCGACGCCTGCGCCTCCCCCCAAACGTTTTTCTCTCAAAGTGGCCTTGTGGCTGCTCGACAACCCGCGCCTGGGTGACAAGCCGCAGGTCAAGCACCTGGCCGGGCGCCTGTTGAAACAGCCGGCACGCCAGGGCGTGGTCGTGGCGCAAAGCCGCCTGGGGCAGATGTTGTGCCGCGATTGCGGCAATGCCCGTGACCGTCGTATTGGCCATGAACTGCTGCGCCAGGCAGCCCGCGCCGGTGATCGGCGGGCGCAGCTGGAGTATGCGCGGCTGTGCCAGCACAGCGAGCCGGAGCAGGCGCGGTACTGGCTGGAGCTGGCGGCGGGGCAGGGGTCGCAGGAAGCGCGGCGGCTTTTGAGGCAGTGGTTCCATGCCTGAGGTGTGTTGTCAGCACTGGCCTCTTCGCGGGTAAACCCGCTCCCACAGGAATAGCTATACCTCGGATACTGTGCAATCCCTGTGGGAGCGGGTTTACCCGCGAAGAGGCCGGAACAGGCAACACACCGCTCAGGCTGATAAGCTGCGATGCATTCGTCCAGGATCATTCGGGGTAAGCATGACAGTGGATCTGGCCAGCATTCTGCTGGGCTTGGTGGCAGGTGCATTACCTTGCCTGGGTTGGGTCATGCAGGTGCAGCGCCGCCAGGGTGCGCGGCAAGGCGAGCAGGCCTTGCTCGAAGAGCGCCTCAATGCTGCCCAGCTGGCCCTGGCCGGCCTGCAGGCGCAACTGGACGCCAGTCGCGACGAGGTCAGCGACCTCAGCGAAGCCAACACCGTCAAGCAGACCCAGCTGGCCGCCCAGGGCCGCGAGCTGGAACTGCTGCAGATCGACCGCGACAACGCCCGTGACGCCGCCCACGCCTGGAACCTCGAGCGTGCCAACCGCGAAGCCGAACTGCGCCGCCTGGAGGCCCAGACCGCACGCCTGGACGCCGAACTGCGCGAGCAGCAGGAAAGCCACCAGCAGCGCCTGGAAGACCTGCAGGAAGCCCGCGACACCCTGCGCGCCCAGTTCGCCGACATGGCTACCAAGATCTTCGACGAGCGCGAGCAGCGCTTCGCCCAGACCAGCCAGCAGCATCTCGGCCAGTTGCTCGACCCGCTCAAGGAACGCATCCAGGCTTTCGAAAAACGCGTGGAGGAGAGCTATCAGCAGGAAGCCCGCGAGCGCTTCTCGCTGGGCAAGGAGCTGGAGCGCCTGCAGCAACTCAACCTGCGCCTGTCCGACGAAGCCACCAACCTGACCCAGGCGCTGAAGGGCCAGAAAACCCAGGGCAACTGGGGTGAGCTGATCCTCGAACGGGTACTGGAGCATGCCGGCCTGGAAAAGGGCCGCGAATACCAGACCCAGGTCAGCCTCAAGAGCGCCGACGGCGAGCGCTTCCAGCCTGATGTGCTGATCATGCTGCCCGGCGACAAGCAGGTAGTGGTGGATGCCAAGGTCAGCCTCACTGCCTACCAGCAGTTCGTCGCTGGCAACGACGAGGCCGCGCTCAAGCAGCATGTGCAGTCGCTGCGCAGCCACGTCAAAGGCCTGTCGAGCAAGGACTACAACCGCCTCGAAGGCCTGCACAGCCTGGATTTCGTGCTGCTGTTCGTGCCGATCGAGGCCGCCTTCTCGGCAGCCCTGCAGGCGGAGCCGAACCTGTTCCAGGAAGCCTTCGACCGGCAGATCGTGATCGTCAGCCCGACCACCTTGCTGGCAACCTTGCGGGTGATCGACAGCCTGTGGAAGCAGGAACGCCAGGGCCAGAACGCCCGCGAGATCGCCGAGCGCGCCGGCTGGCTGTACGACAAGTTCGTGCTGTTCATCCAGGACCTGGACGAGTTGGGCAGCCGCCTGCAGCAGGTGGACAAGGCCTATGCCGCCGCGCGCAACAAGCTGTGTGAAGGGCGCGGCAACCTGGTCAGCCGCAGCGAACAGCTGAAGCTGCTGGGCGCCCGCGCCAGCAAGAGCTTGCCTGCCGACCTGCTGGAGCGGGCGCTGTCCGACGAGGCGTTGCCGGACGAAGCGCTTACTGAACCAGGCTCAGATGGCGATTGAGCATGGCACGCAGGGCCGCCGGCTTGACCGGCTTGGCCAGGTAGTCCAGGCCAGAGGCATGCACCATGGCGATGGTTTCCTTGCTGCCGTCGGCACTGATCACCACGCCCGGCACCGGCTCGCCCAGGCGCGCGCGTAGCCAGCCCATCAGCCCGGTACCGGTCTCGCCGTCGTCCAGGTGGTAGTCCACCAGCGCCAGGTGCGGGCGCATGCCTTTGGCCAGCAGGGCTTCGCATTCGGCGCGGTTGCGCGCGGTCCACACCTGGCAACCCCAGCGGCTGAGCAGGCTGTTCATGCCGATCAGGATGCTGTCTTCGTTGTCCACGCACAGTACCTGCAGCCCGGCCAATGGCTGGCCGCCCTGTTCCACCGGTGCGGTGGGCGCCGGGGCGGCCTGGCGAGCAATCGGTACGCTGACGCGGAACACCGTGCCCTTGCCCGGCCACGAGCGCACTTCCAGCTTGTGCCCCAGCACCCGGCACAGGCCGTCGGCGATCGCCAGGCCCAGGCCCAGGCCCTTCTCGGCGCGGGTCTGGTGGCTGTCCAGGCGCTTGAACTCCTGGAAGATCACCTGCAGCTTGTCGTCGGCGATGCCCGGGCCGCGGTCCCACACCTCAAGCCACAACTGTTCACCCTGGCGCCGTGCGCCCAGCAGGATCGGGCTCTTGCCATAGCGCAGGGCATTGGTCAGGAAGTTTTGCAGCACCCGGCGCAGCAGCTTCATGTCGCTGTCCACCCGCAGGCGGCTGCCGCGCAGGCGGAACTCCAGGCCCTTCTCGGCGGCCAGTACCTTGAATTCGGCGCCCAGGGTGTCGAACAGCTCGTTGAGGGCAAAGGGCTTGGCATCCGGAGTGATCTTGCCGTTTTCCAGGCGTGAGATGTCCAGCAGGTCGCTGATCAGCTCTTCGGCCGAGCGCAGCGAGCTGTCCATGTGCTGCACCAGTTGCCGGGCCTCTTCGTTCATGCCCTCGGCCTGCTGCGACAAGGCGGCGGAGAACAGCCGGGCGGCGTTCAGCGGCTGCATCAGGTCATGGCTGACTGCAGCCAGGAAACGGGTCTTGGACTGGCTCACCGCTTCGGCACGGCTCTTGGCTTCGGACAACGCCTGGTTCAGTTGCGACAGCTCTTGGGTGCGTTCCGCCACCCGTTGTTCCAGGCCTTCGTTGGCATCGCGCAGGGCCTGCTCGGCCTCGCGGAACGGGGTGATGTCGGTGAAGCTCATGACGAAACCGCCGCCCGGCATCGGGTTGCCGATCAGTTCGATCACCCGGCCATTGGGGAACAAGCGCTCGGAAGAGTGCGCACGGCCCTGGCGCATCCAGTGCAGGCGCCGCGCCACGTGCACCTGCGCCTCGCCCGGGCCGCACAGGCCACGCTCGGCGTTGTAGCGGATGATGTCGGCGATCGGCCGGCCCACGCTGATCAGCCCGTCGGGGTAGTTGAACAGTTCCAGGTAACGGCGGTTCCAGGCCACCAGGTGCAGGTTCTGGTCGACCACGCTGATGCCCTGGTTGATGTTCTCGATGGCCCCTTGCAGCAGGGCGCGGTTGAACTGCAGCACCTCGCTGGCTTCGTCGGCAATACGCACCACATCTTCCAGCTGCATGTCGCGGCCTTCGATGGCGGCCTTGACCACGGCGCGGGTCGACGAGGTACCGAGCACGCCGGCCAGCAGGCGTTCGGTGTGTTCGATCCAGTCGCCGTCGGCGTTCTGGTTGGGGTTGAAGCCCTTGCCCTGGCGGTAGGCGAAGCGGATGAAGCTCTGCCGGGCGCGTTCTTCGCCGACAAAGCGCGAGGCCAGGGTCAGCAGGTCGTCGATCTGCACCGCCAGCAGCGGCTTGCTGCTGGGCCTGGCGCTGGTCTGCTGGCCGATGAAACGGCCGGCCTGCCAATGCTCGGAAACCCGCGTGCGCGACAGCACCGAGACCCAGGCGAACAGGGTGAAGTTGCCCGCCAGCGACAGCACCACGCCCTGGGTCAGTGGGCTGATCGGCAGGTTAAGCGGGTTGCCGTGCAGCCACGCCAACCCTGGGAACAGCTGCAGCGACCAGCCCACGCTGTGCGCGGCAATCGGCAGCACCAAGGTGTAGAACCACAGGAAAATACCTGCGGCCAGGCCAGCGAACACGCCGCGGCGGTTGGCCTGCTTCCAGTACAGCGCACCGAGCATGGCCGGGGTCAGCTGGGTCACGGCGGCGAAGGCGATCTGGCCGATGGTCGCCAGGCTGGCGGTGGAGCCCAGCAGGCGGTAGCTGACATACGCCAGCAGCAGGATCACCACGATGGTCACCCGGCGTACCGAGAGCATCCAGTGGCGGAACGCCTCGAACGGCCGCTCGGCATTGGTACGGCGCAGCAGCCAGGGCAGCAGCATGTCGTTGGAGACCATGGTCGACAGCGCCACGGCCTCGACGATGACCATGCCGGTGGCCGCCGAGGCACCACCGATGAATGCCAGCAGGGCCAGGCTCGGGTGTGCCTCGGCCAGCGGCAGGCTGATGACGAACGAATCGGAGATCACCGTGCCCGGCAGCAGCATCTGCCCGGCCAGGGCGATCGGCACCACGAACAGCGCGGCCAGCGCCAGGTACATCGGGAACACCCAGCGCGCCAGGCGCATGTCCTGGGGTTCGATGTTCTCCACCACGGTGACGTGGAACTGCCGTGGCAGGCAGATGATCGCCATCATCGCCACGGCGGTCTGCACCACCATCGACGGCCAGTTGATGGTTTCCTGCCAATAATCCTGCAGGTGGATCGACTGGCGGGCCTGGCTGAACAGGTCGTCGAAGCCGTCATACAGGTTGAAGACGATGAAGATGCCCACGGCGAGGAAGGCCAGCAGCTTGATCAGCGATTCGAAGGCAATCGCCAGGACCATGCCACGGTGGTGTTCGGTCACGTCCAGGCTGCGGGTACCGAAGACGATGGCGAACAGCGCCAGTACCAGCGACACCACCAGCGCGGTGTCCTGCACGCGGGTGCCGGTGGCGTCGGCATTGGCGCCGATCAGCAGGTTCACGCCCAGCACGATGCCCTTGAGCTGCAAGGCGATGTACGGCAGCACGCCGACCAGGCAGATCAGCGCCACGACCACCGCCAGGGACTGCGACTTGCCGTAGCGCGCGGCGATGAAGTCGGCGATCGAGGTGATGTTCTGTTGCTTGCTGATCAGCACCATCTTCTGCAGCACCCAGGGCGCGAAGATCAGCAGCAGCACCGGGCCCAGGTAGATCGGCAGGAATGCCCAGAGCTGTTCGGCGGCCTGGCCGACCGCGCCGAAGAAGGTCCAGCTGGTGCAGTACACGGCCAGCGACAGGCTGTACACCCAGGCACGCAGCTTCGGCGGCAACGGCGTGCTGCGGCGGTCGCCGTAGAAGGCGATGGCGAACATGATGGCCATATAGGCCAGGGCGACCACGGCGATCAGCCCGCTGGACAACGACATGAAGACTCCGAAGCAAAAAGATAACGCGGTCCCGATCAATCAGTCTGGCACGCAGGTGCCGCTTCGTCAGCGCAGACGATGGTCGCAGTGGCAGGTGGTCGCAGGGGGCATCCTGTACTGGCCTCTTCGCGGGCTTGCCCGCTCCCACAGGTACGGCGCTGCCCTCAAGGCATGTTATATCCCTGTGGGAGCGGGCAAGCCCGCGAAGAGGCCAGTACAGCCAACATCAATTACTGCGGGTACCCAGCCAATAAAACACCCCCGCCAGTATCACCGACAACACCAGCAGGTAGAAGATCGCCCCCGGCCACAGATGCACCAGGGCAAACCCCACCATCACCGGCCCCAGCGCCGCACCGAGGTTGGACAGGTTCTGCGCACCGTAATACACCCCACGCAAGTGCTCCGGCGCGATCAGGTCGATGAACATGTACTCGGCCGGGATCACGATGATCTCGCCCAGGGTGAACACCAGCATCGCCAGGCACCACGCCAGCGCCGAACCGGCCAGGGCAAAGCCCAGCAGCCCTGCGATGAACAGGCCCATGCCGGCCAGCAGCCAGGGCATCAGGCGCTGGCGGCTGATGCGGCGGCCGATCATGTACTGCAGGGCAATCACTGTCACCGCGTTGGTGGTCACCAGGTAACCGATCAGGCGCGCCGCCTCGGCCGGGCTGCTGGTCACCACCAGGTACTGCGACAGGTAGGCGGTGAACTGGCCGAACACTACCGCGCTCAGCACCCCGCCCAGGGTGAAGCATACCAGCCGCCGGTCACGGGCCAGCCCCAGCGCCACCTGGCCAAAGCCGGCCCCGGGCTTGTCCGGCACACTGGCCTGCAGGCTGCGGTCACCCAGGCGCCAGTAGGCCAGGCACATGGCCAGGCCGAGCAGGGCAGAGGCGATGAACGGCATATGGTCGTTCAGCTCCAGCATGGCCACGCCCAGCAGCGGGCCGGCGGCGTAGCCGACGTTGCTGAGGGTGTACTTGATGGCGAACACTTCGGCCCGTTCCTCCACCGGCAACAAAGCGCAGAAGCCCGCCTTGGCGGCGATGTCGACCACTGCCAGGGCCAGGTTGATCATTACCAGGCAGAGAAAGAACAGCAGCGCCGAATTGCTGGCGACCGCGCCGACGAAGGCCAGGGCAAACAGCAGGGTGCTGGCGCTGACCAGTGTGTGGTTGCGCAAGGTATCCACCAGGTGGCCGCCATACAGGCTCAGCAGCGAGGCAATGATCAGCGCGCCACCGATCAGCAGGCCGATCTGGCTGATCGGCAGCTGGAAGTTGTCGGCCAGGTACACCACCAGGTAGGGCAGGGTAAGGGCGCGGGCGACGGTGAGGGTGAAGGTGGTGCCGAGCAGCAGGCGCACAGTGTGCGGGTAGCGTTTGATGGCGGCGAGCATTACACATCCTTGTTGTTCTGTTTTGCCGGGGGCCAGAATATGCCAACAGAGGCCTGCTGCGCAGGCCTTTCGCGGGCACGCCCGCTCCCACAGGGGCGGTACAGCCCTGCGAAATCCACGAGCGCTTGCCAGTCAGTGCATTTCCCATGCAGATTTGTGGCTTGTCGCGCCCGGCGCGCCTCCAATTGAAAAGCCCTCAGGACCAAGGACGATGAGTCACTCCTCGCAATTCACCTTGCTCGGCAAGCGGCGTTTCCTGCCGTTTTTCATCACCCAGTCGCTGGGTGCCTTCAACGACAACCTGTTCAAGCAGTCGCTGATCCTGGCGATCCTGTTCAAGCTCAGCCTGGGCGACGGTGACCGTTCGATCTGGGTCAACCTGTGCGCCCTGCTGTTCATCCTGCCGTTCTTCCTGTTCTCTGCGCTGGGCGGGCAGTTTGGCGAGAAGTTCGCCAAGGATGCGCTGATCCGGGCCATCAAGCTGGCCGAGATCGCGATCATGGCGGTAGGCGCGCTCGGCTTCATCACCAACCACCTGGCGCTGATGTTGGTGGCGCTGTTCGGCATGGGGACCCACTCGGCGCTGTTCGGCCCGGTGAAGTACTCGATCCTGCCGCAGGCCCTGCGCGAAGAAGAACTGGTCGGCGGCAACGGGCTGGTGGAAACCGGTACCTTCCTGGCCATCCTCGCCGGCACCATCGGCGCCGGGGTGATGATGTCGGCCGACAGCTATGCCACCGTGGTGGCTGGTGGCGTGGTCGGCACCGCCGTGCTCGGCTACCTGGCCAGCCGCTGGATCCCGCGGGCCGCTGCCGCTTCGCCGCAAATGCCGCTGGACTGGAACATCTTCAGGCAGTCGTGGGCGATCCTGCGCATGGGCCTGGGGCAGCCGCCGGCGGTGTCGCGCTCGATCGTCGGCAACTCGTGGTTCTGGTTCGTCGGTGCCATCTACCTCACGCAGATTCCGGCCTACGCCAAGGACTGGCTGCACGGTGATGGCACGGTGGTGACACTGGTACTGACACTGTTCTCGGTGGGGATCGCCCTGGGTTCGCTGCTGTGCGAGCGGCTGAGCGGGCGCAAGGTGGAAATCGGCCTGGTGCCGTTCGGCTCGTTCGGGCTGAGCCTGTTCGGCCTGCTTTGGTGGTGGCACTCCGGCGATGTACCGGCTGCGGCGGCACCGCACGACTGGCTGGCGCTGTTGGGCATGGGCCAGGCCTGGTGGATCCTGCTGTCGATCGTCGGCCTTGGGGTGTTCGGCGGCTTCTACATCGTACCGCTGTATGCACTGATCCAGGCCCGCACCGCCGAAGACCAGCGCGCCCGGGTGATCGCTGCCAACAACATCCTCAATGCCCTGTTCATGGTGGTGTCGGCAGTGCTCACCATCATCCTGCTGGGCCTGGCCGAGCTGACCATCCCGCAACTGTTCCTGGTGGTGTCGCTGCTCAACATTGCGGTCAACGCCTATATCTTCAGGATCGTGCCCGAGTTCACCATGCGCTTCCTGATCTGGCTGCTCAGCCATTCGATGTACCGCGTGCAGCACCGCGACCTCGAGCGCATTCCCGACGAAGGCGCAGCGCTGCTGGTATGCAACCACGTGTCGTTCGTCGATGCGCTGCTGCTGGGCGGGGCGATCCGCCGGCCGATCCGCTTCGTCATGTACTACAAGATCTACAACCTGCCGGTACTCAACTTCGTGTTCCGCACCGCAGGCGCCATCCCGATTGCCGGGCGGAACGAAGACTTGGCCATCTACGAACGTGCTTTCGCGCGCATTGCCGAATACCTGGCCGATGGCGAGCTGGTATGCATCTTCCCTGAAGGCAAGCTGACCGGGGATGGCGAGATCGATGTGTTCAAGGGCGGCGTCAACCGCATCCTCGAAGAAACCCCGGTGCCGGTCATTCCGTTGGCCTTGCAGGGGCTGTGGGGCAGCTTCTTCAGCCGTGACCCGGCCAAGGGCTTTTTCAAGCGCCTGTGGTCGCGGGTGACCATCGTGGCAGGCGCCGCCATCCCGGTGGAGGCGGCGCAGCCAGAAGCCTTGCGTGAGCAGGTCAGCCGCTTGCGCGGCAACCTGCGCTAGGGGAGGGCGTCAGCTGGCGCTGACTTTCAGGCCGACCAGGCCGGTAATGATCAGCGCCACGCTGACCAGGCGTACCAGGGCCATGGACTCGCCGAACAGGATGATGCCGGCGATCACCGTGCCGACGGCGCCGACGCCGGTCCAGATGGCATAGGCGGTACCCAGCGGCAACTCTTTCATGGCCAGGCCCAGCAGGCCCAGGCTGATGGCCATGGCGGCGACGGTGAGGACGGTGGGCAGAGGCTTGCTGAAGCCGTCGGTGTATTTCAGGCCGACGGCCCAGCCGACCTCGAACAGGCCGGCGAAGAACAGGATGATCCAGGACATGGTGCGTCTCCATCGTTGTGAATGATGGGGCCGTCCCCGGAATGGTCACGCGGTGCGTCGTGAGGTCGTCCTCACAGTGGATACATGGTGCACACCTGCAGCCCCAGGGGCAAGCCTGTACCGGCCATTTCGCGGGCACGCCCGCTCCCACAGGTACTGCACAGGTCTGAAGATTGTGGAGATCTCTGTGGGAGCGGGCGTGCCCGCGAAAGGGCCAGTGCAGGCAACATCAATGCCTGGCCGGCTCCCCACCTTCAGCCTCTGCCACAGGCTCCCCCATGCGCCGGAACCAGGTCGACAGCAGCGCCCCGGAAATATTGTGCCAAACGCTGAACAACGCACTCGGCACCGCAGCCAGCGGCGAAAAATGCGCCGCTGCCAGTGCCGCGCCCAGCCCGGAGTTCTGCATGCCCACCTCCAGCGCCAGCGACTTGCGCTGTGCCAGTGGCAGCTTGCACAGCCTACCGGTCAGGTACCCCAGCAAGTAGCCGAAGCTGTTGTGCAATATCACCACCGCCATGATCAGCAGCCCCGACTCGGCGATCTTCGCCTGGCTGGCCGCCACCACCGCGCACACGATCATCACGATACTCACCACCGACACCAGCGGCAGCACCTGCACCGCCGCCTGCACCCGCGCGCCAAGCAGCCGCTGGGCCAGTACGCCGAGCACGATCGGCAGCATCACCAGCTGCAGGATCGACCAGAACATGTCCATGAAGGACACCGGCAGCCAGGCCGAGGCCAGGAACCAGATCAGCGCCGGGGTCAGTAGCGGGGCGAGCAGGGTGGTCACCGCAGCGATCGCCACCGCCAGCGCCAGGTCGCCGCGGGACAGCCAGACCATCACGTTCGACGCCGTGCCGCTCGGGCAGCAGCCAACCAGGATCACGCCCACGGCGATTTCCGGCGGCAGGTGGAACAGCTGGCACAGCAGCCAGGCCATGCCCGGCATGATCACGAAGTGCGCGACCACACCCAGCATCACCCGCCAGGGCTGGCGGGCGAGGGCGGCGAAGTCATCGAGCTTGAGGGTGAGGCCCATGCCGAACATCACCAGGCCCAGCAGCGGCACGATGGCCACCTTCAGGGCGATGAACCATTGCGGTTGCAGGAAGGCCAGTACGGCGAACACCAGCACCCACAGGGCGAAGGTATTGCCGACGAAGCGGCTGAGGGTGGCGAGGGCACGCATGGGGGCAATTCCTTTTCTGTTTTATGGCTTCAAGAATTTCACTGGCCCTTTCGCGGGCTTGCCCGCTCCCACAGGTACACCACAGTACTCAGAAACTGTGGTGTACCTGTGGGAGCGGGCAAGCCCGCGAAGAGGCCAGTACTGTCTGAGGATATCTCCCAGGCCAGTACCGGCATTTCAAAACCAGTCAGACCCCTTGCGGAATCTCTTCCCCACCCAGCGCCTCGAACAGCACCGGCAGGAATTCGGCAAAGGTCATCATCATCAGCTGGAAGCTGGCATCGAACTGCTGCGCAGCCTCATCGCCACCATCCTGTTCGGCCTGCTCCTGCAGCAGCTCTTCGAACTTCAGGCGCTTGATCACCATCTTGTCATCCAGAATGAACGACAGCTTGTCCTGCCAGGCCAGGGCCAGCTGGGTCACCACCTTGCCAGTGCTCAGGTGCAGCTGGATTTCCTCGCCGGTCAGGTCCTGGCGCTTGCAGCGCACGATACCGCCATCTTCGGCGGTGTCGCGCAGTTCGCACTCGTCCAGCACATAGAAGCCTTCGGCAGCTTCCTGCGACTTGACCCACTCGGTCATGGTGGCAACCGGTGCGATTTTCACGGTGGCCGGGCGTACCGGCAGCGAGCCCATCACTTCACGCAGGGTCGACAGCAGGTCTTCGGCACGCTTGGCGCTGGCCGAGTTGACCAGGATCACGCCCAGGCGCGGGGCAATGGCAGCGAAGATCATCGAGCGGCGGATGAACGCGCGCGGCAGGAAGGCCTGGATGATCTCGTCCTTGATCTGGTCGCGTTCCTTTTTATAGACCTTGCGCATCTGCTCGGTCTCGATCTCTTCGACCTTTTCCTTCACCGCGTCGTTGACCACGCTGCTGGGCAGGATGCGTTCTTCCTTGCGCGCGGCAATCAGCAGGTACTCGCCGCTGACATGCACCAGGGGAGCGTCTTCGCCCTTGCCGAATGGCGCGACGAAACCATAGGTGGTCAGCTCCTGGCTGGCGCAGGGGCGGGCCGGCTTGCTGGCCAGGGCCGCTTCCAGCGCTTCAGGCTCGAACGGGACTTCCTGGGTCAGGCGGTAGGTCAGCAGGTTCTTGAACCACATGAGGGGCAATCTCTCCTTAATGCATAAGGCGGGCATTATTCTCCGAGCGGTGCTCTCAGGCCAACCCTGTCGGAGTGCCAGTAGCTGTAGCTGAATGTAAAGATGCACGTGGCAACGCTAGGTCTTTGAAAGGCCTGAGGTTTTTTTTGAAAAAAGTTAAAAAAGTGCTTGCCAGGGTACGGGGCCGTCCGTAGAATGCGCGCCACACCGAGACGAAGGGTGATTAGCTCAGCCGGGAGAGCATCTGCCTTACAAGCAGAGGGTCGGCGGTTCGATCCCGTCATCACCCACCACTCGATGTTTAGCGCAGCGGTAGTTCAGTCGGTTAGAATACCGGCCTGTCACGCCGGGGGTCGCGGGTTCGAGTCCCGTCCGCTGCGCCATATTCCACTTCCAGGGCCTACTGAACACCCGGAAGTTACAGAGAAAGCGACCTTAGGGTCGCTTTTTTTGTTTCTGCCTTTGGCAAAAAACTATCTTGTATTGCCTGTCAGGGCCTCATCGCCGGCAAGCCAGCTCCCACCTCGACCGCATTGATCTCAAGCCTTACGCTATACCTGTGGGAGCTGGCTTGCCGGCGAATGGGCTGCGACGCAGCCCCGGCAATCTCAGCGGCGACGCTCTTCTTCCCGTAAGGTGAGCACCTCAACCCCATCCTCGGTCAC
The DNA here is from genome assembly GCF_002453565.1 of Pseudomonas sp. UBA6753. Classification (NCBI taxonomy): domain Bacteria; kingdom Pseudomonadati; phylum Pseudomonadota; class Gammaproteobacteria; order Pseudomonadales; family Pseudomonadaceae; genus Pseudomonas; species Pseudomonas sp. UBA6753. The sequence goes on from NZ_DKHD01000053.1 coordinate 17,241, forward strand.
CGCCACGGTATGCTCCCACTGCGCCGACAAGCTGTGGTCGCGGGTAATCACCGTCCAGCCATCCTTCAGCGTGCGCGTCCCGCGTCCGCCCTGGTTGATCATCGGTTCGATGGTAAACACCATCCCCGGCTTCAACTTCAGGCCCATCCCGCGCTGGCCAATGTGCAGCACCTCCGGCCCTTCATGCATCTGCTGGCCAATGCCATGCCCGCAATATTCACGTACAACGCTATAACCCGCCGCTTCGGCATGGGTCTGGATGGCATGGCCGATATCACCCAACGTAGCCCCGGGGCGTACCTGTTCGATGCCTTTCCATAGCGCGTCATAGGTGGTGTCGACCAGGCGCTGCGCCTCATCGCTGATCGGCCCGATGCTGTACATCTTTGACGAGTCGGCGATATAGCCGCCTTGTTCCAGAGTGATGTCGACGTTGATGATCGAACCTTCCTTCAGCACTTCATCGACCTTGGGCATGCCATGGCACACCACATGGTCCACCGAGGTGTTGAGCGAATAGGGGAAACCATACTGGCCTTTGCTCGCCGGGCGGGCCTTGAGCGTGCCGACGATGAACGCCTCGGCGCGGTCGTTGATCTGCATGGTGGTCACGCCGGGGCGGATGAAGCTGTCGAGGTCGGCGAACACCTGGGCAAGCAGTTGGCCGGCGCGGCGCATCAGGTCGAGTTGGGCGGGGGTCTTGATAATCACCTGGGACATGGAGGAGTGCAGTGGCTCGTGCTGGAGATGTGCCCCAGCATAGCGCCATGGGGTGTGGGGTTGCTATCGCATGGTGCACAGCCTGTACCGGCCCCTTCGCGGGCACGCCCGCTCCCACAGGTACAGCACCGCCCTCAGGCCTTGTGATATCCCTGTGGGAGCGGGCATGCCCGCGAAAGGGGCGGCACAGCTGGCCCATAAATTGCTGTTTCACCTCCATCCAGGGCTATCAACGTCGACAGCCCACAAAACTTCACGACAAAGGCGCCGTGTTGCCCCGCTTGCCCAGCAAGCAGGGGCAGCCGGCGCCTTTTTGCGTTACCTACAGGAGCCCGCCCATGGCCAACAGCGAAGTGCGCAGCGTCTGCCCCTACTGCGGCGTCGGTTGCGGCATCGTCATGAGCGTCGCCGATGGCAAGGTCGGCAAGATCAGCGGCGACAAGCAGCACCCCAGCAACTTCGGCCGCCTGTGCACCAAAGGCCTCACCGCACACCTGCCGCTGACCGCCGCCGGGCGCATGGAGGATGCCTATGTGCGCCAGCAGCGCAGCCAGCAGCCAGCGCGTACCGGCATCGACCAGGCCATCGCCGCCGCCGCTACGCGCCTGCGCCGCATCATCGACCAGCACGGCCCCGACGCCGTGGCGCTATACGTGTCCGGGCAGATGTCGCTGGAGGCCCAGTACCTGGCCAACAAGCTGGCCAAGGGTTTTATCCGCACCCGTCACATCGAGTCCAACTCGCGCCTGTGCATGGCCAGCGCCGGCAGCGGCTACAAGCTGTCGCTCGGTGCCGATGGCCCGCCCGGCAGCTACCAGGACTTCGAGCACGCCGACGTATTCCTGGTGATCGGCGCCAACATGGCCGACTGTCACCCGATCCTGTTCCTGCGCCTGCTCGACCGGGTCAAGGCGGGGGCCAAGCTGATCGTCGTCGACCCGCGGCGCAGCGCCACCGCCGACAAGGCCGACCTGTTCCTGCAGGTGCGCCCCGGCAGCGACATGGCCTTGCTCAATGGCCTGCTGCACCTGCTGCTGCGTAACGGCCACACCGACCCCGGCTTCATCGCCCGCCACACCGAAGGCTGGGACGAACTGCCGGCCTTTCTCGATGACTACACCCCTGACCGGGTGGCCGCCATCACCGGGCTGGCCGAGGCCGACATCGTCAAGGCCGCCGAATGGATCGGCGGCGCCAGCAACTGGATGAGCTGCTGGACCATGGGCCTGAACCAGAGCATCCACGGCACCTGGCACACCAATGCGATCTGCAACCTGCACCTGGCCACGGGCGCTATCTGCCGCCCCGGCAGCGGGCCGTTCTCGCTGACCGGCCAACCCAATGCCATGGGCGGCCGCGAGATGGGCTACATGGGCCCCGGCCTGCCAGGCCAACGCTCGGCGCTGCTAGCGCAAGACCGCGCCTTCGTCGAGCAGCAGTGGCAACTGGCCCCGGGCAGCCTGCGCAGCGAAGGCGGCGAGGGCACGGTGGCGCTGTTCGAGCAGATGAAAAGCGGCGTGGTAAAAGCCTGCTGGATCATCTGCAGCAACCCGGTGGCCAGTGTCGCCAACCGCCAGCAGGTGATCGACGGCCTGCGCCAGGCCGAACTGGTGATTACCCAGGATGCCTTCCTCGACACCGAGACCAACCGCTACGCCGACATCCTGCTACCGGCTGCGCTGTGGGCCGAAGGCGAGGGCGTGATGATCAACAGCGAGCGCAACCTCACCCTCATGCCACGTGCCGTCGAACCGCCCGGGCAGAGCCTGCCAGACTGGCAGATCATCGCCCGGGTCGCCTGCGCCATGGGCTATGCCGACGCCTTCGACTACCCCGATGCCGAGGCGGTGTACGAGGAGATCCGCCGCTTTCACAACCCAACCACCGGCTACGACCTGCGGGGCATCGGCTATGCCGAACTGCGCGAGCAGCCGCACCAGTGGCCCTGCGCCCCGGGCCGCGACAACCCGCGCAGCCCGCTGCGCTATCGCAACGACGGCAGCAGCCAGACGCTGTTGCGCGATGCCCAGGGCGAGTGCCCGGTGTTGGCCTTCCCGACCGCCAGCGGCAAGGCCCGCTTCTTCGCCCGGCCCTGGTTGCCGGCGGCGGAGCTGCCGGATGCCGATTACCCCATGGTGCTGAATACCGGCCGCGTGCAGCACCAGTGGCACACCCTGACCAAGACCGGCAAGGTACCGGCGCTGAACAAGCTGGAGCCCGGCCCCTTCGTGGAAATCCACCGCGACGATGCTGCCCGGCTGGGCATCGCCGAAAAGGACCAGGTGGCCATTCGCTCGCGCCGCGGGCAGGCCGTGCTGCCCGCGCGAATCAGCGACCGGGTCATGCCTGGCAACTGCTTTGCCCCGTTCCATTGGAATGACCTGATCGGCGAGCAACTGGCGATCAACGCCGTGACCTGCGATGCGGTCGACCCGCTGTCGCTGCAGCCGGCGTTCAAGCATTGTGCCGTGACCCTGGAGCGGGTTGCCGGTGAGCGCATCGAAGCCCTTGATCTGAACACTACCAATCCGGAGCCTGCCCGCATGCCGACCGCCACCCTGTCCCGTCTGCTTGGCCTGGACACCCTGCCAGCCCCGGTGCTGGCCGAGGAAGAGCGCCATTACCTGCAAGGCTTCCTGCTGGGCCTGGACCAGGCCCGCGCCGAGGGCGTGCCCTGCCTGCCGGCCAGTGCGCCGCTGGCCGCCAACCGCCGGTTGTTCGTCGATGGCTTGCTGGCCGGGCTGTTCGCCCAGCCGGCGGTGCTGCCCGATGCAGCGTTGATAGCACCACGGCACCAGGTGCTGTGGGCTTCGCAAACCGGCAACGGCGAGCTGTTGGCCGAACGCTGTGCCGAGCGCCTGCGCGGTGCCGGCCTCGACGTGCAGCTCAGTTGCATGGAAGCGGTCAGCCCGCGCCAGCTGCAGGGCGCCGCCAGCGTGGTGCTGATCGCCAGCACCTTTGGCGATGGTGACGCACCCGACAGTGCAGCGGCATTCTGGCAAGCCTTGCAAGGCGAGGAGGGCGCCCACTGCGCCGAACTGCCTTTTGCCGTGTTGGCCCTAGGCGACTCCAGTTACGACCAGTTCTGCGGCTTTGGCCGCAAGCTCGACCAACGCCTGGCCGAGCTGGGTGGGCGGCGCCTGCTGCAGCGGGTGGACTGCGAGCCGGACTTCGACGACGCCTTCGCCGCCTGGCTGGATGCGCTGCTGGCTACGCTTGGCAGCGCTGCTGCACCGCAACCGGTCACCGAGCCTGCACCCGTGGCGGCCTATGGCAAGCAGCAATCCTGGGCTGCCACCTTGCTGGAAAACCGCCTGCTCAACGGCCCGGGTGCCAGCAAGGAAACCCGTCAACTGGTGTTCGACCTGAGCGGCAGCGGCTTCACCTATGCCGCCGGTGATGCCTTGGGCGTGTGGCCGCGCAACTGTCCGGCCCTGGTCGACGAGCTGCTGGTGCTGATGCAGCTCGATGGCCAGACCATGGTTCAGCTGAAAGGCCAGCCCGCCATGCCGCTGACCGAAGCCCTGCAAGCGCACCTGGAGATCGCCAAGGTCACCACGCAGCAGCTGCAGGCCTTCGCCGGCAATGCCCCGGACCTGCAGCGCCTGCTGCAGCCCGAGTGCAAGGCCGAGCTGCAGGACTGGTTGTGGGGGCGGCAACTGGTCGATGTGCTGCGTACCTTCCCCCAGCAGCTGCCGCTGGCCAGCTGGCTGGAGCTGCTCAAGCCGTTGCAGCCGCGCCTGTATTCGATCAGCTCCAGCCCGCTGGCGCACCCGCAGCAGGTGCACCTGACCGTTTCCACGGTGCGCTATGGCGCGCGCAAAGGGGTGTGTTCAAGCTTCCTTGCCGACCGTGCGCAGGCGCTGAAGGTAGCCATCTTCCCGCAAGTGTCGAAGCACTTTCGCCTGCCCGAGGACGACAGCGTGCCGGTGATCATGGTCGGCCCCGGCACTGGCATTGCGCCGTTCAGGGCCTTTCTCGAAGAACGAGAGGCACGTGGGGCAAAAGGGGCCAACTGGCTGTTCTTCGGCGAGCAGTACGCGGCCACCGATTTCTATTACCAGGAGCAGTTGCAGGCCTGGCAGGCTGCAGGGCACTTGCGCCTGGACACAGCGTTTTCACGCGACCAGGCCGAGAAGGTCTACGTGCAGCAACGCATGCTCGAACAGGGCGCGCAGTTGTGGCAGTGGCTGGAGGCGGGGGCGTACTTCTATGTGTGTGGCGATGCGCAGCGCATGGCCAAGGATGTGGATGCGGCGTTGCGGGCGATCGTCGCCGAGCATGGCGGCATGGATGCAGCGGCGGCTGCGGCTTATGTCGAAGCGCTGGGCAGGGCCAAGCGGTATCGGCGGGATGTGTATTGATGTGCTCCAAGATGGGGAGCGATGCACTTGGAATGTGCATTTGCTGTACTGGCCTCTTCGCGGGCACGCCCGCTCCCACAGGTACGGCACAGGTCTGAATAAACGTGGAGAACCCTGTGGGAGCGGGCGTGCCCGCGAAGAGGCCGGTACAGGAAACAGGGTTGGCACACTCCCTGCTTTATCCCAGTTACAACAAAGCCCACTGATCAACGGCGATCAACCCGGGCCCCCTACCGTGATGAATACAGGCAAAGGCGACTGGAGCTTCGGCTCCAGGCGCTTTTTTTTTGATCGAGGATCGGCTTATGAAGGCAACAGCGAGCAGCGGGCAACGAGAGCGACTGGTCATCGTCGGCAACGGCATGGTCGGCCACCATTGCGTCGAACAACTGGTCAGCCGCGGCGCCCTGCTGCGCTTCGAAGTGCATGTGTTCGGCGAAGAGCGCCAACGCGCCTACGACCGCGTGCACCTGTCCGAGTACTTCGGCGGCAGCTGTGCCGAAACCCTGGCCCTGTGCGAGCAGGACTTCTACGGCACCAACGGTGTGCACCTGCACCTCGGTGAAGCGGTGCTGGAAATCGACCGTGAGCGCGGCGAAGTGGTCACCGCCGAGGGCCGCTATGGCTACGACCAGCTGGTGCTGGCCACAGGTTCCTACCCCTTCGTGCCGCCGATCGAAGGTTCCAGCGGCAATGCCCGCCTGGTCTACCGCACCCTTGACGACCTCGACGGCATCCGCGCTGCCGCAGCCAGTGCCCGCCGTGGCGTGGTAGTGGGTGGTGGCCTGCTTGGCCTGGAAGCAGCCAACGCCCTCAAGTCGCTGGGCCTGGAAGCCCACGTGGTGGAATTCGCCCCGCGGCTGATGCCGGTGCAGCTGGACGGCGAGGGCGGTGCCGCGCTCAAGGCACAGATCGAAGCGCTGGGCGTTGGCGTGCATCTGTCGCGCGCCACCCAGTCGATCAGTGCGGGTGAAGACTACCGCTACCGCATGAACTTCGATGGCGGCGAGCACCTGGAAACCGACCTGATCGTGTTCTCTGCGGGTATCCGCCCGCAGGATGCCCTGGGCCGTGCCTGTGGCCTGGACATTGCCGCGCGTGGCGGCGTGGTGATCGACAACCATTGCCGCAGCAGCGACCCACGCATCTTTGCCATCGGCGAGTGCGCCTCGTGGAACGGCAGCGTGTTCGGCCTGGTCGCTCCGGGCTACAGCATGGCGCGCAACCTGGCGGCATTGCTGATGGGTGAAGCCGCTGGCGAATTCACCGGTGCCGACATGTCGACCAAGCTCAAGTTGCTGGGCGTGGATGTCGGCTCCATCGGCGATGCCCATGGCGCCACCCCGGGCGCACGCAGCTACCGATTCATCGACGAAGCCAACAGCGCCTACCGCCGGCTGGTGGTGGATGCCAGCGGCAAGCACGTGCTCGGTGCGGTGCTGGTGGGCGACAACAGCTACTACGACACCCTGCTGCAGTACGCCCAGAACGGCATCGCCCTGCCAGCCGATCCTGCGGCACTGATCCTGCCGCAAGGCGGCGGCGCGCCGGCCCTGGGTGCTGATGCGCTGCCCGACAGCGCGACCATCTGCTCGTGCCACAACGTCAGCAAGGGCGCGGTCTGCGCCGCCATCGACAGCGGCTGCGGCGACCTTGCCGCAGTCAAGGGCTGCACCAAGGCCGCCACCGGTTGTGGTGGTTGCGCGGCACTGCTCAAGCAGGTGTTCGAGCATGAGCTGACCGCCCGTGGCGTGGCGGTGGACAAGAGCCTGTGCGAGCACTTCGCCTACACCCGTCAGGAGCTGTACGGGCTGGTGCGGGTAGAGGGTATCCGCACCTTCAACGAACTGCTCGAACGCCACGGCAAGGGCCACGTTGGCTGCGACATCTGCAAGCCGGCGGTGGGCAGTATCCTCGCCTCGTGCTGGAACCAGCCGATCATGGACCCGGCGCTGGTGCCGCTGCAGGACACCAACGACACCTTCATGGCCAACATGCAGAAGAACGGCACCTACTCGGTGGTACCGCGCATCCCCGGTGGTGAGATCACCCCCGACAAGCTCATCGTGATCGGCCAGGTGGCGAAAAAGTACGACCTGTACACCAAGATCACCGGCGGCCAGCGCATCGACCTGTTCGGCGCCCAGTTGCACGAGCTGCCGCTGATCTGGGGCGAGCTGATCGAGGCCGGCTTCGAAACCGGCCATGCCTACGGCAAGTCGACCCGCACGGTGAAATCGTGCGTCGGCAGCACCTGGTGCCGTTACGGCGTGCAGGACAGCGTCGGCATGGCCCTGCGCCTGGAAGACCGCTACAAAGGCCTGCGCAGCCCGCACAAGCTCAAGTTCGCGGTGTCCGGCTGCACTCGCGAATGCGCCGAGGCACAGAGCAAGGACATCGGCGTGATCGCCACCGACAAGGGCTGGAACCTGTACGTGTGCGGCAATGGCGGCATGCGCCCGCGGCATGCCGAACTGTTTGCCACCGACCTCGACGACGAAACCCTGGTGCGCCTGATCGACCGCGTGCTGATGTTCTACATCCGCACCGCCGACAAACTGCAGCGCACCTCGGTGTGGCGCGAGAACCTGGAAGGTGGGCTGGACTACCTGAAGCAGGTGATCATCGACGACAGTCTGGGCCTGGCCAGCGAGCTGGAGGCGCAGATGCAGCATGTGGTCGACCAGTATGAATGCGAGTGGGCCAACGCCCTCAACGACCCCGAGAAGCTCAAGCGCTTCCGTACTTTCGTCAACGACCGCCGCGCCGACCCGGACGTGCACTTCGTGCGCGAACGCGAACAGCGCCGGCCTGCTGCGCCACTGCACCTGATCCCAACCGTCGAGGAGGCTGTCTGATGAACCTGTCCAATGCTGCTGTGAAAACCCACGAGAACTGGCAGGCGGTGTGCCAGGCGGATGACCTGGTGGCCGATTCCGGGGTGGTGGTCTGGCTCGACGGGGCCCAGGTGGCGCTGTTCTACCTGCCGGGGCAGGCGCAGCCGCTGTACGCGGTGGACAACCGCGACCCGCGGTCCGGCGCCAACATCATCGGCCGCGGGCTGGTGGGCAGTGTGCAGGGCGAGCTGGTGGTGGCCGCGCCGTTGTACAAGCAGCACTTCAGCCTGGAGAGCGGGGAATGCCTGGAAGATGGCGGGCAGCGTCTGCGGGTGTGGCCGGTGCGCTTGAATGGGGAGGCGGTGGAGTTGGCTGTGGCCTGATATTCATCTGCCGCCTGCACCGGCCCTTTCGCGGGCGCGCCCGCTCCCACAGGTACTGCACAGGTCTGGAGAGCTGTGGAGATCCCCGTGGGAGCGGGCGTGCCCGCGAAGAGGCCGGGACAGGCAATTTACATAACCAGCCCCAGCAATGCGGTAAGCTTGAGCCCATGAACCTCGACACCCGCATCAAGTACCGCCACCTGCTGTGCTTCCTGGAGATTGCCCGGCAGGGCAGCCTGGCCAGGGCTGCCGACATCCTGGCAATCAGCCAGCCAGCCATCTCCAAGACCCTCAAGGAACTCGAAGACCTGCTGGAAACGCGCCTGTTCGCGCGCAGCCGCCAGGGCGTCGAGCTGACCCCGGCCGGTACGCGTTTCATGCGCTACGCCGGGCCCAGCGTGCAGGCCCTGCGCGATGGCGTCAGCAGCCTGCGTGGCGAGGCGCGGGCGCCGTCGCAAGTGCGCATCGGCGTGTTGTCCACGGTCGAAGGCCTGCTCATGCCCGAAGTGCTGTGCCGCCTGCACCAGCGGCATGAGGCGCTGGTGATCAGTGTGGTCACCGGGGTCAGCGCGCAGCTGCTCGGCCAGTTGCGCCTGGGCGAACTGGAACTGGTGGTCGGGCGCATGACCGACAGCCCGCAGATCCAGGGCCTGTCGTTCGAGCACCTGTACAGCGAATCGATGAGCCTGGTGGTGCGGCCCGGCCACCCGTTGCTGGCCGGCACGCCGGTGGAGCGGGCGCAGGTGGGCCGTTACCCGTTGGTATTGCCGCCCGCAGGCACCACCATCCGCCAGCATGCCGACAGCCTGTTCGTGCAATGTGGCATCCAGATGCCGGCCCAGCGCCTGGAAACCCTGTCGCTGGCGCTGAGCCGGCGCTACCTGCTGGGCAGCGATGCCGTGTGGGTGGCGCCGCGCGACGCGGTGTTGCTCGACCTGCGCCGGGGCGAGCTGGTCGAGCTCGACCTGGGTGTGCGCGAGCCAGGCGGCTCGGTCGGCATCTGTCGCAATGCCGCCTTGCCGCAGAGCCTGCCTGGGCAGTGGGTATGCGAGGTGTTGCGCGAGGTAGCGGGGCAGTACCGAGAGGGCAGCTACCCCTGAACGCAGGTTTGGCCCTTTCGCCGGCAAGCCAGCTCCCACAGGGATAGCACCTGCTTCGGGGCCTGTGGCCAACCTGTGGGAGCTGGCTTGCCGGCGATAGGGCCAGTGCAGGCTTCTCAGCATTCAGCTAAATAAATCCCCCGCAAAACCGGGCAAAGGCGCCGCAACCGATCAATACTGGCCAGTGGCTGCACATCCTTTGATGAATAAGCGTTTAACTACTGAACTTCCTTACCAAAACCCGCTCCTATGCCGGTAGCCATTGGTCATGGCCGCCTGCTAAGCTCGCGGCTTTACCCTTATTGCCCTTTTGGCGCATGAACAAGGAAATAGCATGAAACAGCATCGTTTGGCGGCTGCGGTTGCCCTGGTAGGCCTGGTACTGGCTGGCTGTGATCAACAGACCAGCAGCCCCGAGCTGAAGACTCCGGCACAGAAAGCCTCCTACGGTATCGGCCTGAACATGGGCAAGAGCCTGGCTCAGGAAGGCATGGAAGACCTTGATTCGAAAGCAGTCGCCCTCGGCATCGAAGACGCCGTTGGCAAGAAGGAACAGCGCATCAAAGACGAAGAGCTGGTAGAGGCCTTCACCGCGCTGCAGAAGCGTGCCGAAGAGCGCCTGGCCAAGGCCAGCGAAGAAGCCGCCTCCGCCGGCAAGAAATTCCTCGAGGAAAACGCCAAGAAACCAGGCGTGGTCACCACTGCCTCGGGCCTGCAGTACGAAGTGGTCAAGAAGGCCGACGGCCCGCAGCCCAAGGCGACCGACGTGGTCACCGTCCACTACGAAGGCAAGCTGATCGATGGCAAGGTGTTCGACAGCTCCGTCGAGCGCGGCAGCCCGATCGACCTGCCGGTCAGCGGCGTGATCCCGGGTTGGGTCGAAGGCCTGCAGCTGATGCACGTCGGCGAGAAGTACAAACTGTTCATCCCGGCTGAACTGGCCTACGGTGCGCAGAGCCCAAGCCCGCTGATCCCGGCCAACTCGGTACTGGTATTCGACCTGGAACTGATCGCCATCAAGGACCCGGCCCAGCTGCAAGGCGCCGAGCCGGAAGCGCAAGCTCCTGCCGAGGCCCCGGCCGAAGCGCCTGCCAAGTAACACTGGCTGGCCCACGCAAAACGCCCCGTCCTGACGGGGCGTTTTCGTTTGTGCCGAGTAGTTGGACGAACCTGCAACTGCTGATACTGTCCGAGGAAATGCAGCGTGAAGAAGCAGAATGCTTCTGACGCAAACCGTTTGCGGCGTACGCACCCAAGGTGTGAAACGACTGTGTAAAAAACGCCCGATCTGACCGGGGCCCTTGCCTGGCAGGCACCTGGGGTCGGAAACGTCGCCCTGTTCACAAGGTTATCCACAATAAATGTGGATAACCTTTTCCTCTTGGAGGCTCCATGAGCGCACCCTGGAATTTCGCCCGTTTCCTGCCCTTGGCCGAGCGCCTGCTCAGCCGTGGCCGGTTGCCGGCCTTGCTGTTTGCGGTAGCCCGCAAAGGCCCGCGCATCGGCCAGTTGCGTGAAGACGTGAAGCTGCTGCAGTCGCTGTGCCTGGCCTGGTGGCGCGGCGAGTATCGCGCCATCAGCCCCAAGGCGCTGGTCACCATCGTCGCCGGGCTGCTGTATTTCGTCAGCCCCATCGACGCCATCCCCGACTGGCTGCTGGGCGTGGGTTTCCTCGACGACATCGCGGTACTGGGTTGGGTGCTTAAAACCGTGGCTGACGAACTGGCGCGCTTCAAGGCCTGGCGCGACAGCCAGGCGCCCGAACGGCTGCGCGTGGTCGAGCGCCTGCCGGCCACCCCCGAAGCGCTGCGGTTGGAACGCAACACGCAGTGAAACTGGCCGCAACCGCAGCGCAACTGCACAGACCCCAGAGTTGGTAATATAATTGGCATAAGGGTTATGCCTACGGATTACATGCTGTAATCCTTTTTAAAGGGGTTTGTAATGGGTATTCAGGTCATCAGCCGGGACGGTCAACCCGAGTACGCCGTCGTTCCCTGGGAACAGTACCAGGCACTGCTCAAGGCCGCAGGGCAGGCACCTGCCGAGGTGGTTGCCAGTGAAGCGCAGGGCGATGCAGCCAGTGCGCCATTGCCGGCCTTCAGCGAAGTGGCACAGATTCGCCAGGCCAAGGGCATTGCCCCTGAGCAACTGGCGCGCAATGTCGGGGTAAGCCCGGCTTACCTGGCCATGATCGAATCGGGCGAACGCCAGCCGGATGCTGCCATCCGCCGAGCCCTGGCCTGGCATCTGGGGGTGGCTGGCTGGAGCGAGCCATCATGAGCCAGGTCAGGATCAGCCGTCAGCACTGGGATAACCTGCTGGGCGAGCTTGACCTGGCCCGTCGTCAACGTCACCTGCTGACGTATCGAGCGCTCATCGAGCGCTTGCAGTTGCCCAGCCCGGCCATGCAAACGCTGACAGCCGCGCTGGAGTACCTGGCGGTGCTGGATGCCCGCGCCGAGCAGCCATTGCGCAGCTCGCTGGTGATCAGCCAGGGTGCCAGCCGTTTGCCGCGTACTGGTTTTTTCGAGTGCGTTGAACGGTTGGGCCGATTTTCCGGGCCGGTCGACGGCATGGAAGCGGCCTCATGGCATGCCTCCGAGGTGGTCAGGGTGTTCGAGTACAGCTACCCCGAAACGGCTTGAAGCGTTACCTGTTCCGGCCTCTTCGCGGGCACGCCCGCTCCCACAGGTACAGCACAAGGCTCAAGATGTGTGGTGAACCTGTGGGAGCGGGCATGCCCGCGAAGAGGCCATAACAGGCAGCGCATCCCTGTGGATCAATCCACAAGCCCGGCCATCGGCATCCACCACTTCCAATGCCTCCAGGTGCCGGTGCCGGCCAAACAACTCCAGCAACTGCCCAATCGTCGCATTGAGCCGCACCGTCGGCTGTTCGGCCTGCGGAACGTTCATCAGTGCCGGTAGCGGCCGGCTTTCGCGCACCCCCAGCTCTTGCGGCCGCCCCAGCAGGTAGCCCTGCACCAGGTCCACGCCCATCTCCACCAGCACCGCCAGCTCTTCCGCCAGCTCGATGCCTTCGGCAATTACCTGCGCCTTCGACGCCCGAGCAATCTGCAAAATCGAACCTACGAATTCACGCTTGAGCGGGTCGCGGTGGATGCCGTCGATGAAATGGCGGTCAATCTTCACGTATTCGGGGCGCAGCTCCGACCACAGGCGCAGGCTCGAATAACCCGCCCCCAGATCGTCGATGGCAATCGAGAAGCCCATGTCCCGGTAGTGGTGCAGGGCATTGGACAGCAGCTGGAAGTCGTCGGTCGGGGTATGTTCGGTCAGCTCGATCACCACCCGGCTGGGCGGCAGGCCGACCTGTTCGAGCAGTTTCAGGGTCTGGCCGGAGGGGTAGTGCGGCTCCAGCAGCGATTCCGGCGAGATGTTGAGAAACAGCTTGCCCTGCAGCTGCTGTTCGCTGAAACGTCGGCAGGCGCTTTCCCGGCAGGCAGCCTCCAGCTCGGTCAGGCGGCCGGCCTGGCGGGCGATGGTAAACAGGTTCAGCGGTGCGTGCAGTGGGCTGTTGGACGGCCCTCGGCTCAATGCTTCATGGCCGAAAACCCGTTGCTCGCTCAGGCACATGATCGGCTGGAACAGACTGTGGATGCTGCGTTGAGCCAGGATGGCACTCAAGGCACTGAGCTGTTCGGCGACGGTCATGACGTATTCCTGAAAATGAAAGGGCCGGGCGTTTCCACGCCCGGCCCCTCTATTTCACGACAGCGCGATGACTGTTTGATGACAAGTGAAACTAATTTGCCATCATTGCCGCAGTGCCTTACTTCTTGGCCACCTTGGTGCTCGCACTCAGGTAGTCGATCAGGATGCGACCGGTTTCCGACAGATAGGCATCGTCTTCCGGCTTGGTGTTTTCATCCTCGGTCGGCAGCGCGTCCTCGTCCTCTTTCTTCAGCTCCTTCAGCGGCTCTTCACCCTTGGCCTTGCGGCGGATGTTCTCCAGCGCCAGCTGCTTGGCCTCGATTTCGTCGTGGCGTGCACGGCGGTCCTGCTCGTTGAGGCTGACGGTCTTCTCGTTCATCAGCTTCTGGGTCAGGGCCAGGCGGTCGCGGATGTAGGTGAACTCCGCGTCCTTGTCGCTGCGCGCTTCATGCTGCGCCTTGAGCTGGGCCAGGAACGGCTTGAACGGGTCGGCCGCCGGCTTGACCACCGGGCGAATGGTATCCCATGGCATGGCCTCGGGCAGGGCGCTCTCGCCGATTTCCTTGGTGTCGATGATCGACGGGTAGTCGATGTCCGGCAGCACGCCCTGGTGCTGGGTGCTCTGCCCGGAAACACGGTAGAACTTGGCCAAGGTAAGCTTCAGCTCGCCATGGTTGAGTGGCTGGATGGTCTGCACGGTGCCCTTGCCGAAGGTCTGGCCACCGATGATCAGCGCACGGTGGTAGTCCTGCATGGCACCGGCGAAGATCTCCGAAGCCGAGGCCGACAGGCGGTTGACCAGCAGCGCCAGCGGGCCCTTGTAGAAGGCACCGGGGTTTTCGTCTTCCAGCACGTCGACACGGCCGTCGCTGTTGCGCACCAGCACGGTCGGGCCTTTCTCGATGAACAGGCTGGTCAGCTCGGTGGCTTCCTGCAGCGAGCCGCCGCCGTTGTTGCGCAGGTCGATGACCACGCCGTCGACTTTTTCTTTCTGCAGTTCGGTGAGCAGCTTCTTCACGTCCCGCGTGGTGCTCTTGTACTCCGGGTCACCGGCGCGGTAGGCCTTGAAGTCGAGGTAGAAGGCCGGGATCTCGATGATGCCCAGCTTGTAGTCACGCCCGTCCTGCTTGAGCTTGAGCACCGACTTCTTCGCTGCCTGCTCTTCGAGCTTCACCGCCTCGCGGGTGATCGACACGATCTTGCTGGTCTGGTCGCTAGGCGCGTTGCTGGCCGGGATGATCTCCAGGCGCACCACCGAGCCTTTCGGGCCGCGGATCAGCTTGACAACTTCGTCCAGGCGCCAGCCGACCACGTCGACCATTTCCTTGTTGCCCTGGGCCACGCCGATGATCTTGTCGGCCGGTGCCACCTGCTTGGTCTTGGCCGCCGGGCCAGCCGGTACCAGGCGCACGATCTTGACCTGGTCGTTGTCGCTTTGCAGCACTGCGCCGATGCCTTCCAGCGACAGGCTCATGTTGATGTCGAAGTTTTCCGCGTTGTCCGGCGACAGGTAGTTGGTGTGCGGGTCGTAGGACTGGGCGAAGGTGTTGATGTAGGCCTGGAAGATGTCCTCGGCACGGGTCTGGTCCAGGCGCGACAGCTGGTTCTTGTAGCGCTTGGTCAGGGTTTCCTGGATTTGCTTGGGTTCCTTGCCGGCGATCTTCTGGCGCAGCACTTCGTCCTTGACGCGTTTGCGCCACAGGTCGTCGAGCTCGGCTTGGTCCTTCATCCACGGGGCGTCCTTGCGGTCGATCAGCAAGGTTTCCTTGGCGTTGAAGTCGATCTTGTCCACGCCCTTGTTCAGCTCGGCCAGGGCGAAGTCCAGGCGTTGCTTGACGCGGTCCAGGTAGCGTTTGTAGATGGTGAAGCCCGGGTCCAGGTTACCGCTCTTGAGGAAATCGTCGAATTGCGTTTTCCATTTGTCGAATTCGGCGATGTCGGCGGCGGTGAAGTAGCTGCGCGCCGGGTCCAGCAGCTTGATGTAGCTGTCATAGATGATGACCGAACGGGCGTCGTCCAGTGGCGGCTTGCTGTAATGGTGGCGCTTGAGCAATTCCACCACGTTGAGGCTGGCGACGATCTCGTCGCGGTCCGGCTGCAGGCTGTCCCACTTGTTGGCGGCCGCCGCATTGCCGCCGAGCGTGAGGCTGCCCAGGCCGATCATCAGCGCCAGGGCGGTGCTTGGGAGGAAATGCTTCATGCTGATTCGACGTGGAGGCAATTGATCACGCATAGTAGGCCGTCTTATCCGTTCGCCGGTTCCATGGGAGCCGGGCGCATACTGCAAAAAGCCTGGGACATGCTCACCCAGGCTCGGTCATATGATTCAACTATGGAGGCACTGTGAAGGCATTGCAAGGCGTTGACGGACATGTGGCTTGGGTCGAGGCGCAGCGCCCGACCTGTGACGCTGGCCAGGTGCGTATTCGCGTGGCCGCAGCGGGGCTGAACCGCGCCGATCTGCTGCAGATGAAAGGTTTGTATCCACCACCGCCAGGCGCCAGCCCTTACATGGGCCTGGAGTGCGCCGGGGTGATCGAGGAAGTGGGTGCCGGTGCCGACTGGCGGGTGGGTGACCGGGTGTGCGCGCTGCTGGCCAGCGGCGCCATGGCCGAGGAAGTGGTGGTGGATGCCCGCCACGTGCTGCCTGTACCCGAAGGCCTTAGCCTGCACGAGGCGGCGGCGTTGCCGGAGGTGTATGCCACTGCCTGGCTGAACATCTTCCAGCTGGGTGGCGTCAAAGCTGGCGAGAAAGTGCTGGTGCACGCTGGCGCCAGCGGCGTTGGCTCGGCCGCCATCCAGCTGTGCAAGGCATTCGGCAGCCCGGTGTGGGTCAGCGTCGGTTCGCAGGACCGCCTGGCCTACTGCGAGGCGCTGGGCGCCGCCGGCGGTGTGGTACGCAACGAGAACCTGGAGGCGCTGGAAGGTTTCGGCCCGTTCGATGTGATTCTCGACCCGGTGGGCGCCAGCTACGGCGAGCTCAACCTCAAGCTGCTGGCGCGTGACGGGCGCTGGGTGATCATCGGCCTGATGGGCGGGCGCAAGTTCGAGCTGGACCTGGCACAGGTACTGGGCAAGCGCCTGGAGATTACCGGCTCCACGCTGCGCAATCGCGACGACGGCTTCAAGGCCGAGTTGCTGCGCGATTTGCAGCAGCAGGTTTGGCCGCTGTTTGCCGAAGGGCGCCTGTCGCCGCAGCTGGTGGATACCTACCCGGTGGAGTTTGCCCAGGCGGCGTATGCCGAGCTTGAGACCAACCAGGTGTCGGGCAAGCTGGTGATGGTGATCGACTCTAGCCTGGTGTAAGCAGGCCTGGCCCTTTCGCGGGCACGCCCGCTCCCACAGGGACCGCACAACATTCAAGTTTGTGGTGATTCCTGTGGGAGCGGGCGTGCCCGCGAAGAGGCCCACACAAATCTTCAGCTCCAGCTCAGTACCGGCCAGCCATTGACCTCGGCATGCTCCCGCAACACCGCATCCGGGTTCACCACATGCGGATGATCCACCTTCAACAACAACGGCAAATCGTTCCGCGAGTCGGAATAGAAACTCGCCCCCTCCAGGTTCTCCTGCTCCTGGTCCAGCCACTCCAGCAACCGCGTGATCTTCCCTTCGCGATAGGTCAGCACCCCATGGGTCTTGCCGGTATAAACCCCGTTCACCGCCTCCAGTTCGATCGCCAGGTATTCGTCCACCCCAAGCCGCGCCGCAATCGGCCCGACCAGGTGCGTACCCGACGCGGAAATGATCAGGATGCGATCACCGCGCTTGCGGTGCTCGGCAATGCAGCGGCAGGCGTCGCCGTAGATGATCGGCTCGATCACCTCTTCGACCCACGGCGCCACCAGGTGCTCGACCTCTTCCAGGGTGCGCCCGGCAATCGGCTCCAGGCTGAAGGCCATGTACTCCTCCATCCGCAGATGGCCCCTGCCATAGGCCTCCATCAACTCATGGTCGCGGCGCAGGAAGTCCTTGCCGTCGACCCAGCCCAGCCGGGCCATCTGCTCGCTCCACAGCGACGCGCAGTCGCCGTGGATCAGGGTTTCGTCCAGATCGAAAATTGCCAGTGCCATGGTGTTGATTCTCCTTAGGCCACTTCTCGTAGCGCCGTGGGGTCGATCGACAAGCTTACCCGTTGCCCGTCCGCGTGCAGGTCGGACGGTGAGCGGTTGAGCACGTCGACCACCAGTTCCACCTCGCGTACCCGCACCCGGTAGCGGATCACGTTGCCCAGCAGGCTGTGGCTGCGCACTTCGGCATCCAGTTCGCCGTTGATGCCCAGGGTGATCGACTCGGGGCGGATCGCCAGGCGGCTGGCCACCGGGCGCTGCAGCAGGCGGCTGGCGCTGTCGGCGTCGAGCAGGTTGTAGTTGCCGATGAAGCCGGCGGCAAACAGGTCCACCGGCGCGGTGTAGAGGGTTTCGGCATCGCCGCTCTGGACGATGCGGCCCTGGTTCATCAGGAAGATGCGGTCGGACATGGTCAGCGCTTCTTCCTGGTCGTGGGTGACGAAGATGGTGGTCAGCCCCAGCTCGCGCTGGATGGCGCGGATCTGCTCGCGCAGGTGCTTGCGGATGCGCGCATCCAGCGCCGACAGCGGCTCGTCGAGCAGCAGCAGGCGCGGGCGGGTGACCAGCGAACGGGCCAGGGCCACGCGCTGGCACTGGCCGCCGGACAACTGGTGCGGGTAGCGCCCGGCGAAGTTGCCCAGCTCCACCAGCTCCAGCGCCTCGCGTACCCGGGCCTGGCTTTCGTCGGCCTTGACCTT
Source organism: Pseudomonas sp. UBA6753 (assembly GCF_002453565.1). Taxonomy (NCBI): domain Bacteria; kingdom Pseudomonadati; phylum Pseudomonadota; class Gammaproteobacteria; order Pseudomonadales; family Pseudomonadaceae; genus Pseudomonas; species Pseudomonas sp. UBA6753. The sequence goes on from NZ_DKHD01000053.1 coordinate 35,090, forward strand.
CTGCATGCGCAGGCCGAAGGCGACGTTCTGCTCCACGGTCATGTTGGGGAACAGCGCATAGCTCTGGAACACCATGCCAATGCCACGCTTTTGCGGGCTCAGCGGCACGATGTCCTGGCCGTCGAGCAGGATCTGCCCGCTGTCCACCGGGGTGAGCCCGGCGATGCAGCGCAGCAGCGTGGACTTGCCGCAACCGGACGGGCCAAGCAGGGTAACGAACTCGCCGCGCTCGATACGGCAGTCGATGTTCTCGAACACCGGGCTGCCGGCGTAGCTTTTTTGCAGTTTCTGTACGCTGACGAAGCTCATGTCAGGTCTTGTCCTTGTTCAGGCGGTTGGCGACCCAGGTCAGTACCAGCACGAAGGCGAAGTACGAGATGACCAGCGCGCTGTTGAAGTGGCCGCTGCTGTTGCGCATGTTGTTCAGGTATACCTGCAGGGTCTCGTAGCGGGTGCCGACCAGCAGGTTGGCGAACACGAACTCGCCGAACAGGAACGAGAACGACAGCAGCAGTGCCACCATCAGGCCCTTGCGCAGGTTCGGCAGCACCACCAGCAGCGCCGCCTGCCAGGTGCTGGCGCCCAGCAGCTGGGCGGCGTCCATCAGGTCGCGCAGGTTGATCGCCTGCAGGTTGTTGGTGATGGCCCGGTACATGAACGGCAGGGCAATGGTGAAGTAGCAGCCGATCAGGATCCACGGTGTACCGACCATGGCCATGGGCCCGCTGCCATACAGCTGCAGCAGCCCCACCGACGACACCACCGGCGGCACCGCGAACGGCAGCAGGATGAGGATGTTCATCAGCGCGTCGAGCCTGGGGAAGTGGTAGTGCACCACGAACAGCAGCGGCAGGATCAGCACCACCGACAGCAGCAGTGCGCCCACGCACACCAGCAGCGACTGGCCGAAGGCAGCCAGGAAGCGCGGCTCGCTCCACAGCGCGATGTACCACTTGAAGGTCAGGCCGCTGGGCAGCAGGCTGGCCGACCAGCTGGTGGCCAGCGAGTAGAGCAGGGTGCCGGCCAGCGGCAGCAGCAGGATGAGGAACAGCAGGTAGACCACGGCGCGGTGGTACCAGCCGCCGGAACGGGCGTCAGCGCGCATGGTAGCTCCTTTTCAGCAGCCATTGATGCACCACCGTGACCAGCGTCATCAGCCCCACCAGGACCATCGCCAGGGCGCTGGCCAGGTTGGGATCGAGGCTGATGTCACCGGCCACCAGGCCGGCGATGCGGATCGGCAGTACGTTGAAGTTGCCGGTGGTCAGCGCGTACACGGTGGCATAGGCACCGAGCGCGTTGGCCAACAGGATGACGAAGGTGCCCAGCAGTGCCGGGGTCAGCACCGGCAGGCCGATGTGCCGCCAGAATTGCCAGTGGTTGGCGCCCAGCAGCGCGGCCGACTCGCGCCAGTCTTCACGCAGGGCGTCGAACGCGGGGTATAGCAACAACACGCCAAGCGGGATCTGGAAGTAGGTGTACACCAGGATCAGCCCGCTCTTGGAATAGATGCTGAAGTCCTCCAGCAGGCCGACCTGCTTCAGCAGCAGGGTCAGCGCGCCGTTGAAACCGAGCAGGATGATGAAGGCGAAGGCCAGCGGCACCCCGGCGAAGTTGCTGGTCATGTTGGCGAAGGCGCTGACGAAGTCGCGCAGCTTCGAGTCCACCTGGCGCAGCGAATAGGCGCCGAGGGTGGCGATGACGATGCCGAACAGGCTCGACCAGAAGCTGATCTCCAGGCTGCGTTGCAGGGCCTGCAGGTAGAACTTCGAGGCGAATACCTTGCTGAAGTTGTCCACGCCCCAACCCGCTTCCGATTGCAGGCTGTTGATCGCCACCCAGGCCAGCGGGGCGATCTGGAAGATGACGAAGAACACGGCGAACGGTAGCAGGCAGAGCAGGGCCAGGTAGCGGCCACGGGCGCTGCTGCTCTTGGGTGTGGTCACTTCAGCAGCTCCCGGCAGACGCTCTTGTCATGCGGTGCGCCGAGCAGCTCGCAGATGGTCCCGCACAGCTCGGTCTGCAGCGGTTTGGCCGCAGGGTCAAGGCTGAAGGCATCGCCGAAGACGAACAGTGGCACTTCGCGCTCCTCGGTCAGCAGGCCATTGTGCGAGCGGTCGTTGTTCATGCCGTGGTCGGCGGTGACCAGTACCTGGTAGCCCTCTTCGAGCCAGCCTGGCAGGTAGTCGGCCAGCAGGATGTCGGCGCTGCGCGCGGCGTTGCGGTACTGGCTGCTGTCCAGGCCGTGGTGGTGGCCGACATCGTCGATGCTCATCGGGTGTACCAGCAGGAAGTTGGGGGCGTGGCGACGGCGCAGGTATTCGCCATCGGCCAGCAGGTGCGAATCGGGGTAACGGTCGTCCCAGTAGAACAGCCCGTGCTGGATCGGCAGTTTCGGTGCGTGGGTATGGCGGTCGCGCTGCGGGTCGAAGGGCGAGCGGTTGTACAGCTCGCTCATCCAGTGATAGGCCGCCGCCGCAGTGCCCAGGTTGGCCTCGCGGGCGTAGTGGAACACGCTGCGCTGGTTGGACAGGCGGTTGACGTTGTTGTGCACGATGCCGCTGTCGATCGGCGGCACACCGGTGAGGATGCACTCGTACAGTGGCCGCGAAAGCGACGGCAGTTCGCATTCCACGCGGTACAGCGCGGCACGGTCGGCCTCGACGTAGGCGTGTAGGTGGCCCATGGCGTGATGGGCGACCTGATAATTGAGGCCGTCGAGCAGGACCAGGATGACGTTGTGTTGCATGGTGGCTCCAGTCATGAACAGCGTTGGCTTCTTCGCGGGCTCGCCCGCTCCCACAGGGACTCCACAAGGCTTGAGTCCTGTGGCGATCCTGTGGGAGCTGGCTTGCCGGCGATGAGGCCAGTTCAGGCGCTACAGAAGATAGCCCCTTACTCCATCTCGATGATCACCTGCTCCTGCCACATCTGCGGCAGTTTCTTCGAGGTCGCTTCCCAGGCCTCGGCATTCTTGATCGGCTGTGCGGCCTTGTACTGTTCGTTGGGCAGCAGCTTGGCCTGCACATCGTCCGGCAGCTTCAGGTGCTCGGCACGGATCGGCCGCGCATGCCCCTTGGCCAGGTTGATCTGCCCGGCGTCGCTGAAGATGTATTCACGCGTCAGCTTGGCCGCGTTCGGGTGCTTGGCGTACTTGTTGATGATGGTGGTATAGCCGGAGATCACCGAGCCATCCGACGGGATCAGCACTTCGAAACGCTTGGGGTCGATCTGTTCACGGTAGCTCAGGCCGTTGAAGTCCCACACCACGCCCACTTCCACTTCGCCCTTCTCCAGGGTCTGGATGGTCGGGTTGGCCAGCGACAGGCGCTTCTGCTGGGCCAGCTTGGTGAACAGCTGCAGGCCCGGTGCCAGGTTGGTCTCGTCACCCTTGTAGGCGATAGCCGCTGCCAGCACGCCGTTGGCGGCCTGGGCTGCGGTGCCGACGTCACCGATGGCAACCTTGTATTTGCCTTTTTCCAGGTCGTGCCAGGTCGTTGGCCGCTCGCCTTCCTTGACCAGGTCCTTGTTGATGATGAAGGCGATGGTGCCGGTATAGGCCAACGCCCAGTGGCCGTCCTTGTCCTTGGCCCAAGTCGGCACCTGGTCCCAGGTGCTCGGCTTGTACGCCTGGCTCACGCCCTTGCTCACGGCGATCGGGCCGAAGGCGGCACCCACGTCGCCGATGTCGGCGCTGGCGTTGTCCTTCTCGGCTTCGAACTTGGCGATTTCCTGGGCCGAGCTCATGTCGGTGTCGCTGTGCTTGAGGCCGTACTTGCTGGCCAGGTCTTCCCAGGTGCCTTTCCAGTTGGCCCAGGCATCGGGCATGCCCACGCTGTTGACGTTGCCTTCCTTGCGGGCGGCGTCTTCCAGGGCCTTGAGGTCGGTATCGGCGGCCATGGCCGTGGTACACAGGGCGATGGCCGAACCGAGCAGTGACGCCATGAACAACTTTTTCATCCGAAGCTCCTTGGGTGGGTGCCTTTAGCGATGGTTGTTATGAGTGAAGCCGTTGTCTGGTGACCGTTGGTCTAGGTCAGCAAACCTTGAGCCAAGGTAGGCTGCTTGCATGACAGTTTGATGTAGGGAAGGGCCGGTGAAGGCCCTGAAGCTACAGCGTAGACCACGGAACCGCCCCGGTTCTGCTGGGTTGGCGCGTTTCTGGCAGTGTCTGGCCAAAGCCTTTGTCACAGGATGTTCATCAGCCCTGCCTAGGCTTGCACTATTCTCCAAATGCCCTGTTCTGGGGCTGGACTAGTCCAGATAGGTAACCTTTGATGCAGTCGATGCCACCGCGTGCGGTAACAGCCATCTGTCACGCTCTGCAGGAGCAGATCGAGCACGGCCTGCTGGCGCCGGGCGGCAAGCTGCCGGCCGAGCGCAAGCTCAGCGAGGTGTTCGATACCACGCGCATTACCCTGCGTGAGGCGCTGGTGCAGCTGGAAGCCCAGGGGCTGATCTACCGCGAAGAGCGCCGCGGCTGGTTCGTCGCGCCCGAACGGCTGACCTACGACCTGATCGAGCGCAGCCACTTCCATGCCATGGTCCGCGACCAGGGGCGGGTGCCCAGTACCGAACTCTTGTCAGCTCGGCTGCAGCCGGCGTCGGCGGCCATCTGTGCGCGCTTGCAGCTGCCGGCGTTGTCCAGTGTGGTGCGTATCTGCCGGTTACGGCGGATCGATGGGCGGGCGGTGCTGTATGCCGAGCACTACCTCAACCCCCGGTACTTCCCGGAGATTCTCGAACAGGACCTGGCCCAGTCGCTGACCGAGATTTATGGGCGGGTGTATGGCATCCAGTATGGGCAGGTGTGCTTCGAGATCTTGCCGACGGCGTTGCCGGTGGAGGCGGCCAGTGCCTTGAAGGTGTCGGCGGGAAGCCCAGGGTTGCATATCACACGGGTCAACAGTGACCAGCATGGGCACCTGATCGACTGTGACCTGGAGTATTGGCGGCATGATGCCATCCGCATCCGCGCCCAGGCGGGTTGAGGTGTTGGCTTCTTCGCGGGCTCGCCCGCTCCCACAGGGACCGCACAGGTTTCAGCCTTTGCACAGTACTTGTGGGAGCGGGTTCACCCGCGAAGAGGCCCTAACTGGAGGAACCGGCAGTCACTACCTGCACTGACAACCTTGGCGTTGCCAAATCCAGCCCCGCCTCATCCAACTGCCGCTTCAACGCCAGGTTGAACGCCCGCGAAACCTCCCACTGCTTGATCGGCGCAGTCTTGAACCGCGCCCGCAAGATCGCCGACCCCGACTCGAAGCTCTCCACCCCCTGCAGCTCCAGCGGCGACCAGATGTTGCGGCGCATCAGCGGGTCGTTGCGCAGCTTCTGCCCCACTTCGCGAATCAGCGTGATCGCCTGGTCGATGTTCATGCTGTGCGGGATCGCCACGCGGAAGATCGCGTAGCCGAACTCGCGGGAGTAGTTCTTTATGCTCTTGATCTCGCTGAACGGGATGGTATGCACGATGCCGTCGATGTCACGTAGGCGCACGGTACGGATGGTCAGCCCCTCCACCGTGCCCAGGTGCCCACCCACATCGACGTAGTCGTCGATGGCCAGCGAGTCCTCGATGATGATGAACAGCCCGGTGATCAGGTCGGCCACCAGTGACTGCGCACCAAAGCCGATGGCCAGGCCGATCACACCGGCACCGGCCAGCAGCGGGGTGACGTTCATGCCCATGTTGGCCAGGGCGACGATCACCGCGATGATGAAGATGACCACGAACATCACGTTGCGGATCAACGGCATCATGGTTTGCGCGCGGGCGTTGGCCAGGCCTCGGCGCGAACGCACCAGGGCGTGGTGCACGGCGGTGTCGGCAAGGATCCACACCAGCCAGGCGACGATCAGCGTGCCGGTCAGGCCCAGCAGGCGCACGCTTATGTCGTGGCCCTCGCCCTCGGCGAAGCTGATCATCGACAGGCCCCACACGCGCAGCCCCAGCTCGATGAACACCAGCCAGATGAACAGGTGCACCAGCAGGTAACCGAAGTTGCGCAGGCGCTCGGCGTACACCGCCTGGCGCTTGTTGGCGCGCTTGGGGTTGGCGGCCTGGCGGCGCACCAGGCCGTTGAGCACCATGCACACCACCACCAGCACCGTGCACATCAGCGACTGGCGCAGGGCGGTGCTGGTGTCGCCGGCCGAGATGAAGGTAGCGAACAGCGAAATCGCCACCAGGATCAGTGCCGGCACGAACCAGAAGCTGCCGAGGATCTCGATGGTGTCGCTGAGGGTGCGCCGGGTCAGGCGCCGTGACAGTGGCTGGTTGCGGATCAGGTGGGCGATCGGGCGGCGGAAGCGCAGGATGAACAGCCCGGTGCACAGCGCCGCAATCACGTTGGCCAGGGTGGCCAGGGCGTGGGCCAGGTGGGTACCGAGGGCGACCATCAGGCGCGGGTCGCTCATCGCTTCGCCAAACGCGGCGAAGCTGCCGATCAGCCACAGCGGGCGGAACGCCTGGTGGCGCAGGATGTGCAGGGCGCGGTGGCGGTGGGGGCCGTCGAGCAGCGAGAAGGCGATCACGCAGATGGCCGAGAAGCAGGTGCCGACCACCAGTGCGTAGGCCAGCACCATGGCCAGCGACTTGCCCAGCGACGGCGGCAGCACGAAGCTCAGGTACACGGTGAACAACAGCGCAACCAGCCACGGGCCCAGCTTGCGCAGGGCAAAGCGCACCAGGTCCCAGGTGCGCGGGTGCTGTGGCAGTTCCTCGCTCAGGCCAAAACGCAGGCGTACCCGATGCCCGACCCAGTTGAAGGCGTAGGCCAGCACGCTCCAGACGGCAATGACGGCGGCAAAGCCGAACAGGATGGCCGGCCACTGGTGCACCGGCACCATCAACTCGGTCAGTTCGGCCTGGGCCTGCTCGATTTCCGCGGCCCAGCGATGGAACGGGCTGGCATCGCCGCTGAACTGCTTTTCGAAGTCATGCAGGGCGCCGCCGATCAGGCCGAGCACGCCCTGTTCGACGGTGGGTTGCGATTGCCTGGTGGCGTCGCGCAGCTTTTTCAGGTCGGCCAGCAGCTTGGCCCGCTGCTGGTCGTTTTCCAGGTTCTTGATCACCTCGTCCAGCGACTTGCCCAGCGGTTCGCTGGCTTCTGGCTGCGCGGGCGCGCTGCCACCCAGCAGGCCTGGCAGGCCCGCAGCCTGTAGCGGGGTGACAAACAGGAACAGCAGCAGGAACAGGCAACGCAGGAGGGCAGGCACTGGCAAAACTACCTCAGGTCAAACGATTGGCCGAGTGTAGAGGTTCACGACGGCAGTTGCTCCAGGATTTTCCAGCAGGTGAGGCCGAAGATGCCCAAGGTACCGATCCACATCATCAGTACGCCGATGTTGCGCTCGCGCAGGCTGAAACCGATGGTCAGCAACATCAGGAACAGAAACACCGGCACGAACAGGGACAGGAACGGGGACATGGACAGCAATCCTTTTGCAGTGGGGCCATGTAACAAGCATAGCGGGTAGCAGGCGGAGCGGGATTGACCTTGAGCAGGCCCGGCCTCTTCGCGGGCATGCCCGCTCCCACAGGTACTGCACAGACCTTGAATGCTGTGATGATCCTGTGGGAGCGGGCGAGCCCGCGAAGAGGCCGGGCCTGGCTACATCAAAGCATCAAGGCAACTCGCGGCAACGGTAGAAGGCACTCAGCACCTTCACCAGGTGCGCCAGGTCATGGCTACCGCACAGCTCGCGAATCGAATGCATGGCAAAGGTCGGCAAGCCGATATCCACCGTACGCACCCCCAGGTGGCTGGCCGCAATCGGCCCGATGGTCGAGCCACAGCCCATGTCGCTGCGTACCACGAAGCTCTGCACCGGCACTTCCTCGGCCATGCACAGGTGGCGGAAGAACCCGGCGGTCTCACTGTTGGTAGCGTAGCGCTGGTTGTTGTTCACCTTGATTACCGGCCCGGCGTTGAGCTTGGGCCCGTGGTTGCCGTCGTGCTTGTCGGCGTAGTTGGGGTGCACGCCGTGGGCGTTGTCGGCCGACACCATCAGCGAGCGCTGGATGGTGCGCACGTAGGCGTCGCCATCCGGCAGCAGGCGTTGCAGGGTCTGCTCCAGCATCGGCCCGTCGGCGCCACAGGCCGAGCAGCTGCCGACTTCTTCATGGTCGTTGCACACCAGTACGCAGGTTTCGTCGCTGTCGGCGGCCAGCAGGGCCTGCAGGCCGGCGTAGCACGACAACAGGTTGTCCAGGCGCGCACCGGCGATGAAGTCGCCGTTCAGGCCGACCAGCGCGGCGTCCTGGGTGTCGTAGAAGCTCAGCTCGTAATCCAGCACCACGTCGGCGATCAGCTCGTGCTCGCGGGCCAGTTGCTCGGTGAGCAGGGCGCGGAAGTCGATGCGTTCGTCACCTGCTACCTGGGCCAGGATCGGCGGCAGCTCGTTCTGCGGGTTGATCGCCCAGCCTTCGTTGGCGGTGCGGTTCAGATGGATTGCCAGGTTGGGGATGACCGCGATCGGCAGCTTGAAGTCGATCAGCTGGCTTTCGACCTTGCCGTCACGGCGGTAGGTGACCCGGCCGGCCAGCGACAGGTCGCGGTCGAACCATGGCGCCAGCAGGGCACCGCCATACACTTCGACGCCCAGCTGCAGGAAGCCCTGGCGCTGCAGCTCGGGCTGTGGCTTGACCCGCAGGCACGGGCTGTCGGTGTGGGCGCCGACCATGCGGATACCGTTCAGCAACGGTGCCTGCTTGCCCAGCTTGATGGCGATGATCGACGAGTCGTTGCGGGTGACGTAGTAGCGACCGCCAGGCACTGTGGCCCAGCTGTCGCGCTCGTCCAGGCGCTGGTAGCCGGCAGCTTCCAGGCGCTGGGCCAGGCTGGCGGTGGCGTGGAAGGGCGTGGGGGAGGCCTTGAGGAAGTCGATAAGGCCAGAATTCAGTGCGTCGCGCATAGCTCACTCCAGACAGCAGTGGCGCGAGTTTAGCGTATTAGGTCGACAAATTGTGTCTGCCTCTTCGCGGGCTCGCCCGCTCCCACAGGTACTGCACAGATTTCGAATGCAGTGTTATCCCTGTGGGAGCGGGCAAGCCCGCGAAGAGGCCGGTACAGGCTGTACAAATTCAGAAAGGCGCAGGGCACTCGAACTTCAACCGCTCCCCGGACACCGGGTGGGTAAAGCTCAGCATCGAGGCATGCAGGCACAGCCGCTCGTGGGCAGCCAGTGCCTCGGGGTTGGCATACAGCCGGTCGCCCAGCAACGGGTGCCCGATCGACAGCATGTGCACGCGCAACTGGTGCGAACGCCCGGTAATCGGTGTCAGCTCTACCCGGCAGTAATCACCGCAGCGCTCGACGATGCGCCAGAAGGTCAGCGCATGCTTGCCCTGCTCGTGGTCCACCACATGCCGTGGCTTGGTCGGCGGGTCGTAGCGCAGCGGCAGGTCGATGCTGCCGCTGTCCAGCGCCGGCTGGCCCCAGCACAGCGCGGTGTAGGCCTTTTCGGTTTCGCGGTCGTGGAACTGGCGCGACAGCTCACGGTGGCTGTCGGCATCCCGGGCCAGCAGGATGATGCCGGAAGTTTCCCAGTCCAGGCGGTGCACGATCAACGCGTCGGGGTAGCCGTTTTCCTGCAGGCGGGTGATCAGGCAGTCCTTGTTGTCCTCGGCGCGGCCGGGTACCGACAGCAGCAGAGTCGGTTTGTTGATCACCAGGATGGCGGCGTCTTCGTGCAGGATCTGGATGTTGGACAGCGGCATTGCTTGGTCTCGGTTATATCGGTGAAAACACTGGGGCCGCTTTGCGGCCCATCGCCGGCAAGCCAGCTCCCACAGGTACAGCGCGAACCCTGTGGGAGCTGGCTTGCCGGCGATGGGCTGCAAAGCAGCCCCAATGATCCAGGCCTGGTCGCGAAATCAGCGATCCGGCAAGGTGATGTTCAGCTCCAGAATCGAGCAGCTACCCTGGTTTTCCAGCTCGATATGCACATCATCGTTGCCGATGTTCACATATTTGCGGATCACTTCCAGCAGTTCTTTCTGCAGCGCTGGCAGGTAGTCCGGTTCGCTGCGTTGGCCGCGCTCGTGCGCCACGATGATCTGTAGACGCTCTTTCGCTACCGACGCGCTGGTAGTTTTCTGTCTGCCACGAAAGAAGTCAAAAAGGTTCATGGTTTACTTGCCTCCAAACAGGCGCGCGAAGAATCCTTGCTTCGGCACTTCGATGAACCGCAGGGGCTTTTCTTTGCCCAGCAGACGGTCGACGGTATCGCTATAGGCCTGGCCGGCATCGCTCTGGTCGTCGAGGATGACCGGGATACCCTGGTTGGAAGCCTTGAGCACTGCCTGGCTCTCGGGGATCACACCCTTGAGCTTGATCGCCAGGATCTCTTCGACGTCGGCGATGCTCAGCATTTCGCCCTTTTCCACGCGCTCCGGGTGGTAGCGGGTGATCAGCAGGTGTTCCTTGATCGGCTCTTCGCCGTTCTCGGAGCGGCGCGACTTGCTCGACAGGATGCCCAGCATGCGGTCGGAGTCACGTACCGAGGACACCTCGGGGTTGGTGACCACGACGGCTTCGTCGGCAAAGTACATGGCCAGGTGTGCGCCTTTCTCGATACCGGCCGGCGAGTCGCAGATGACGAAGTCGAAGTCTTTCTTCAGCTCCATCAGGACCTTTTCCACGCCTTCCTGGGTCAGCGCGTCCTTGTCACGGGTCTGGCTGGCGGCCAGCACGTACAGGTTCTCGAGGCGCTTGTCCTTGATCAGGGCCTGTTGCAGGTTGGCTTCGCCGTTGACCACGTTGACGAAGTCGTAAACCACGCGGCGTTCGCAGCCCATGATCAGGTCGAGGTTACGCAGGCCCACGTCGAAGTCGACGATGACGGTCTTGTGGCCACGCAGTGCGAGGCCGGTACCAATGGCGGCGCTGGTGGTGGTCTTGCCCACACCCCCCTTGCCGGAAGTAACCACGATAATCTTGGCCAAGGTGTTTCACCCCTAAAATAATCGGGACACAAGTCCCTGCAAAAATACAAATAAACGGCAACGGTAAGAAAAGTTGCACTAAAAATGCTGGCAAGTATCCGTTAAAGACGGGTGATGTTCAACACGTCGCCAGACAGGCTGACTTGCACGCCAGTGCCCCACAGCGGGTCGCGGCGCAGGTCTTCGCATACCTTGTACTGGCCGGCGATGGAAACCATTTCGGCGGTCATCTGCTGGCAGAAGATACGTGCCTTGGTATTGCCTTTGATGCCGGCCAGGGCGCGGCCGCGCATGGCGCCGTACACATGGATGTTGCCATCGGCCAGAAGTTCCGCCCCCGGGCTGACCGAACCGGTCACCACCAGGTCGCCGCCCTGGGCGTAGATCTGCTGGCCGCCACGTACTGGCGAAGTGATGATGCGGGTTGGGCGCACCTCGGGTTCGAGGATTGGCGGCGGGACAGGGGCCGGCTCGGGCTTCTTCACCTCGGGTTCGGGCTCCAGCGGCCGTTCGCGGGCGCCGGATGGCGGCAGCACCGGCAGGTCGATGGCGATGGCGGCGGCGATGTCCTCGATGCGGTTGGCGCGGATGGCCAAGGTACGCAGGCCGTGGTGGCGGCAGATCCGCATCAAGCCGGGCAGGTCGATTGCCCCCTCGTCGGCCGGCAGCTTGTCCAGCGCCAGCACCAGCGGCGTGTTGCTGAAGAAGTTCGGTGCCTGGGCGACTTTGGCCGCCAGTTGGCGGTCAAGGGCTTCAAGGTCATTGCGCGCCAGTTCCAGCACTGTAATGGCGAGCATGCTGCCCTTGAGCTGGAACACGGAGGCGGTGTCGGGTGTGTGGTTTGGGCTCATGGTCTGCATAGACGGCTTGTTGCGAAAAAAGTGCCCTGACTTATAACGATAAGACCGGTTGCCCGCAACATGCGCTGATCCGTTGTAGAATGCGCGGCCTTTGTCTTTCCGGAAGCTTCAATGGAACGCCCGCGTTTTCGTCCCTATTTCCTTCACCCACGTTTCTGGGGCCTGTGGCTGGGCCTGGGCCTGCTGTGGCTGGTGGTCCAGTTGCCGTACCGGGTCCTGTTGAAAGTCGGTGCCGCGCTGGGAGCGGTGATGTACCGCTTTGCCGGTGAGCGGCGGCGCATTGCCGCGCGCAACCTGGAGCTGTGCTTCCCGGAGCTGTCGGTCGACGAACGGCAGCGCCTGCTCAAGGCCAACTTCGCCTCCACCGGTATCGCCTTCTTCGAAATGGCCATGAGCTGGTGGTGGCCCAAGGCCCGGCTGGCGCGCCTGGCCCATGTCGAGGGGCTGGAGCACCTGCAGGCCGCCCAGCAGGCGGGGCAGGGGGCCATCCTGATGGCGGTGCACTTCACCACCCTGGAAATCGGCGCCGCGCTACTGGGCCAGCAGCACACCATCGACGGCATGTACCGCGAGCACGGCAACCCGCTGTTCGACTTCATCCAGCGCAGCGGCCGCGAGCGGCATAACCTCGACTCGCTGGCGGTGGAGCGTGAGGACGTGCGCGGCATGCTCAAGCTGCTACGTTCGGGCCGGGCGATCTGGTACGCGCCGGATCAGGACTACGGCGCCAAGCAGAGCCTGTTCGTGCCGCTGTTCGGCATCCCGGCGGCGACGGTGACCGCCACCACCAAGTTTGCCCGGTTGGGCAAGGCGCAGGTAATTCCGTTCACCCAGAAGCGCCTGGAGGATGGCAGCGGCTATCGCCTGGTGATCCACCCGCCGCTGGCGGACTTCCCCGGGGAGAGCGAAGAGGCTGACTGCCTGCGCATCAACCAGTGGGTGGAAAGCGTGTTGCGCGAATGCCCCGAGCAGTACCTGTGGGCGCACCGCCGGTTCAAGTCGCGGCCCGAAGGGGAGCCGCGGCTGTATGACAAGAAGAAGCGCTGAATTTTGTTTTGCCTGTGCCGGCCTATTCGCGGGTGAACCCGCTCCCACAGGTTCCTCACAGGGCCGGGCATTGTGCGGTCCTGTGGGAGCGGGCAAGCCCGCGAATAGGCCGGGCCTGAAAGCACACCAACCCCAGGAAGGACTCCTATGGCCCCACCCCCGGTAACCGGTCTTATCCTTTCTGGCGGCGGCGCCCGCGCTGCCTACCAGGTCGGCGTGCTGGCCGGCATCGCCGAGCTGCTGCCCGCTGGCGCGCGCAACCCGTTCCCGGTCATCGTCGGCACCTCCGCCGGCGCCATCAACGCCGTCACCCTGGCCAGCGGCGCCACCCATTTCAGCGACGCCGTACAACGGCTCACCGCCTTCTGGCAGAACTTCCGCAGCCACCTGGTCATCCGCAGCGACTGGCCCGGTGTGGTCCGCCAGGCCAGCCGCTTCGTCGCCCACAACCTGCTGGGCGTGGGCGGCCCGGCGCCAGTGGCGCTACTGGACAGCAGCCCATTGCGCGGCTTGCTGCAGGCGCACCTGAACCTGGACGGTATCGCCCACTCCCTGGCCGCCGAGCAACTGCGCGCCGTCGCGGTGACCGCCTTTGGCTACGAGTCCGGCCAGGCGGTGACCTTCTACCAAGGGCGCGGCACCATCGAAGCCTGGTTGCGCCACCGCCGCATCGGCATGCCCACGCCGTTGACCATCGACCACCTGCTGGCCAGCGCGGCCATCCCGCTACTGTTCGCCCCGGTGCGGCTGGGCGACGAATATTTCGGTGATGGCGCGGTACGCCAGTCGGCGCCGATCAGCCCGGCCCTGCACCTGGGCGCCAGCCGGGTACTGGTAGTCGGGGTCAGCGGCAACCCGCAGCGGCCGGCGCCACCATTGCCGACCCAGCGGGTGTTCAGCGGCCAGCAGCCGAGCCTGGCGCAGATCGGCGGGCACATGCTCAACAGCACGTTCATTGACAGCCTGGAAGACGACATCGAGCTGCTGCAGCGCCTCAACCACCTGAGCCACCTGTTGCCGGCGCACCTGGACGCCCGGCGCCTGGGCCTGGCGCCAATCGACGTGCTGGTGGTGGCGCCCAGCCAGCCGCTGGACGAAATTGCCGCGCGGCATCGGCGCGAGTTGCCGGCGGCGTTGCGCATGTTCCTGCGCGGGCCGGGGGCGACACGCACCAGCGGGGCGGGGGTGTTGAGCTATTTGCTGTTCGAGGCCAGTTACTGCAGCGAGCTGATAGAGCTGGGGCGAAAGGATGCCTTGGCCAAGAAGCGGGAGCTTTGCCAGTTCCTGGGGATTTGAGGTTGCCTGTCATGGCCCTATCGCCGGCAAGCCAGCTCCCACAGGACCACCGAAGGCCCGGGCATTGTGAGGGCCTGTGGGAGCTGGCTTGCCGGCGATAGGGCCGGATCGGCTTACTCGGCTATCTGCAACTTGCGCGCCTGGGTATACACATACCGCACCTTCTCGTACTCGAACGGCGAGTTGAGCTGGCCATAGCGGAATTTGGTGCTGTAGCGCTTGTCCACCACGCGCAGCACGGAGATTTCCGGGTGGTCGCTGCTGGCTTCGGCCACGTTCAGGTAGTTGATCGCCTGTTCGCCTGCATAGTCCACCACCAGCCCGGTGGTATCGCGCAGGTTCGACGGCCCCAGCACCGGCAGCATCAGGTACGGCCCGTCCGGTACGCCATAGAAGCCCAAGGTCTGGCCAAAGTCTTCACTTTGCCGTGGCAGGCCCATCTTGGTCGCCGGGTCCCACAGCCCACCCACGCCGATGATGGTGTTGAACATCAGCCGCGCGGTGATCTCCGCCGAGCGCTTGGCCTTCAACTGCAACACACTGTTGAACAGGTTCGGCACGTCGCCCAGGTTGTTGAAGAAGTTGGTCACCCCGGTGCGCACGAAGCGCGGGGTGACGTACTGGTAGCCGCTTACCATCGGCAGCAGCACCCATTGGTCCAGGCGGTAGTTGAAGTGATAGACGCGCCGGTTGATCGACTCCAGCGGGTCGTACACGTTCAGTGCTTGCAGGGTGGAGCGCTCGAACTCGCGCTGGTCCAGCCCCGGGTTGAATTTCAGCTCGCGCAGCGGGTCGACGAAACCATCGGCCTCGGGCGCCAGTGGTGCTTCGGTGACTTGCGGGTCGGCCTCGATCACGCTGGCACGGGGGGCGGTTTCGGCGGCCAGGGCCTGGCCGGCGGCGAACAGGGCAGTGGCGAAGAGGAGTTTGTTAACCACGGAAGAACTCCAGCATGGCGTCACTGTTGACGCGGTAATTGAGGTTGCCGCAATGGCCGCCATGGGGGTAAAGGGTCAGGCGCTCACCGAACACCTTGCGCAGGAAGCCGATGTCGCCAGGGCCGAGGATGACGTCGTCGGCGTTGTGCATCACGGCGATCTTGTCGCTGCTGCTCAGGTAATCTTCCAGCGCATACAGGCTGACCTGGTTGACCAGTTGCAGGATGCTGTTGCCGTCGGTGCGGGCGCGCCACATGGGGATGACCTGCTCGGTCATGTAGCAGTCGAAGTCGCACTGCAGGGCACGCTTGAAGAACGGCGTGAGGCTGCTGCCCTCGGTGATCGGGAACTTCGGCGGAATGATCAGGCCGCGGCGGTTGATCAGGTCGGAGGTGAAGGCAATGTCGGCCGCCGAGAAGCGGAACGAGGTGCCGATCAGCATGGCCATCTGCTCGTTGGACAGGTGCTGGCGTGACTGCTGGAAGTCGTACAGCAGGGCTTCATTGAGGTCGATGTAGCCCTTTTCCTGGAAGTAGCGGGTCAGCTTGGCCAGCATCAGCTCGTAGAAGGTGGTGCTGCGGTCGATGCCCTTGACCTGGGTCTGCACCAGCTTGTCCAGGTTGTTGATCGAGGTGTACAGGTTGACCGGCGGGTTCAGCAGCAGCACGCGCTTGAAGTTGAAGCTGCGGCGGGTTTCGTCCAGGTGGCTGACGAAGGCAGCATCGAGTGCGCCCAGGCTGTAGCCGGTGAGGTAGAACTCGCTGATCGGCAGGCGCGGGTGCTGGGCGCGCACGGCCTGCATCACCCGGTACATGTCTTCGGCATCATCCTGGCTGACGCCTGGGGTGGCGAAGCGCGAGGCGGCGCTCATGAAGTCGTAGCTGGTGGGCGAGGACAGCTGCACCACGTGGAAGCCGGCCTGGTAGAACAGCTTTTTCAGGTATTCGTTGATGCTGCTGGTGTAGGGCGCACCGGTGCCGGCGATGATGAAGATCAGCGGCGCCTCGTGGTCCTGGCGGGCCAGGCGGTACTTGAGCTTCTTCACTGCCCAGAAGTTGTCGGGCAGGGTGAACTCACGGTCCGGGCGCAGGTTGAGGCTGTAGTCGGACTGGCTGATTTCGTCGTCGCCGGGCAGGGTGGGTCGCTGGTCCGGCGGCGTGGTGGCGATGGTTGCCTCGAACGGGTTGGTCAAGGGGTAGCCATAGCTTGCGGCGTCGATATCCCGCGCCGAAGCGGCCACAGCCATGAGCAGGCCGCCGAGCAAGGCAGCGAGGCGCAAAGATCGAAGCATGTAATCCCCCAAAAGAACGCAAGGTCGAGCAGTGTGCAGGCTAGGACCACAACGGGGCGGGCAAAGTTGCCAGGCGCGGTGGTCTTTGGTGTGCTTGTTATCTGCAACATAGCTGCAGGGACGTGATTTTGCCTTACAACTGGGCATAAGCGATCATGGATGCTTTCGATTTCCGCTATTGGAGAGCTGGATGTCTCGTTCGCTGCCGGCTGCGTTGCTTGTGCTGTTTCTGGGGCTTTGGCTTGCTGCCAGTTATGGCGTGCGCTACGAGCTGATGGAGGACGGGCAGTGGGTGGGACTGTGCACGGCGCCGGCGGCGTACTGGCAGTGTGAGGTACGGTCGTTGCTGGGGCTGGGCATTCATCATCAGGTGATGGCCTGGGGCGGGCTGGGGCTGGCGCTGCTGGCGCAGTTGGTTGCCGGGCGTGGCGGCTGGTGGCTGGCAGTGGTGGCGTTGGTGTTCGCGGTGCCGGCACTGGTGCTGTATACCGCCAGCATTGCCGTGTTCGCGCTGGTGCTGGCGGGGTTGCGGCTGGTCAGGTCGCCGGAGTAAGGCTGAAAGGGGCCGCTTTGCGGCCCATCGCAGGCAAGCCAGCTCCCACAGGGACCGCGCCGATTTCGTAGGCAGCATAACTCCTGTGGGAGCTGGCTTGCCTGCGATGGAGCGCGAAGCGGTCCCAAGGATATCAGGCCGGGCGCAGGCGCAAGCTCCGCCACAAGGCTGCGGTCATCAGCACACTCACCCCGGCCCACCCCCAGGCCTGTTGGTTCTCCAACCCTTCCACAAACAACTGCGGCGCCACCCCGGCACCGACGATGAAGGCCAGCAACGCCACCTCCGCCCGCCGCGCCGGCACCGGCCACAGTGCAAACACCAGCGCCGGCAACGCCAACGCTGCGCTGGGGAAGCTGCGATAGCGTGGGTCGAACACCATCGCCAGCATGCTCACCGCAGCGGCAAAACCCGCTGCCAGCAACAGCCAGCCGGCCCGCGCCTGCAGCCAGGCGTACAGGCGCTCGCGCCAGCCCGTGCGCCGCGCCAGGGCCAGCACGGCATGGGCCAGCACCAGCAGGTTCAGCCCCGCCAGCAGCACCGCCCACAGCCACTCCCCGGCAAAGCGCGCATGGGTGCGCATCAGCTCGCCCCAAAGCCCCAGGCAGCCTGCCCCAAACGCCGCCAGCAACGGCAGCAGCATGGCCGCCACCGGAGTGGCCGGGCGCCCGGCAAGCATCAGCATCAGCACCATCAGCAGGGCACTGGCCAGCAACCACTGCGGCCAGTAAGGCAGGTTGCTCACTGGCCCTTCGAGTACGCCCTTGTCCTGCCGGTCGGCATCGTAAAGCCCCCAGTAACCGCCGACCGCCCCTTCATTGGCGCGCTTCCATGGCTGGTCGAACGCCTCGATCAGGTTGTAGTGCCAGCCGTTGCTTTCGGCCATGGCCACGAACCCGCGAATGAAACGCGCCTCGTTGACCCTGCTGGGCTCCGCGGTTTCGCGCTGGCGGCCTTCGCTGGGCCAGCCGGTTTCGCCGATCAGGACGTCCTTCGGCGCGAAGCGCGTGCCGAACACCCGGCGTACATCGGCGACATGGGCCAGGGCTTCGTCGATGCCACGTGGGTCGTCTTCCCAGTAAGGCAGCAGGTGGATAGTCAGGAAGTCCACCGCAGGCGCCACCTGCGGGTGCTGCAACCAGAACTCCCACACATCGGCGTAGGTCACCGGCACCTTGACCTGGCTTTTCACCCGGGCGATCAGCGTGGCCAGGTGCGCACCGGTCACTTCCTTGCGCAGCAGCGTCTCGTTGCCGACGATCACCGCGCTGACTACGTCGGGGTTGGCATTGGCGGCGGCGATCAGCAGCTCGATTTCTTTCTCGGTGTCGGCCGGGTGGGCGTTGACCCAGGCACCTAGCATCACCTTCAGGCCATGCTTGCGTGCCAGCGCCGGGATTGCCTCAAGACCGGTCTGGGAATAGGTGCGGATGCACTGAAAACGCTCGGCCAGCAACGCCAGGTCGGCATCCATGCGCGCCGGGCGCAGGCGAAACGGCTGGTCGTAGGGCGACTGGTCCTTGTCGAACGGGGTGTACGAGGCGCATTGCAGCTTGTGCGTCGGGCTGGCCGCGTCGGGCAGTTGCACCGGCTTGCCAAGCCCGTACCAGAGCCCTCCGAGCCCGAGCAGGGCGAGCAGGCAGGCAAGCAGGTACAACGGCAGCAGCAGGCGGGTAGAACTGGGCATCGGGCGGTCCATCGTCAGGCGCAAAAGGGTAGATAGTAGCCCGGCGCCAAACCTTTGGCATGCAAGGATCGCGCAGGTCGGCGCAGGCCGATGGCGCTAATGGCATAGTGCTGTCGCATATGGGGCGGCTACAGGTCGTAGCTGGAGCAGGTCGACTATTGTTGCAGGACGATGATGCAAATTCCGAGACCTGACGAGGGGATGCTTTGATGGCTGCTATTACAAGAATGCGACGTTTCCTGGGTGTGGGCACCGCCATGGTACTGGCCATGAGTGCGGCACAGGCAATGGCCAAAGAAGTCAGCATTGGTTACGTGGATGGTTGGGCTGACAGCGTGGCGACCACCAACGTGGCCGCCGAAGTGATCAAGCAGAAGCTCGGCTACGACGTGAAGTTGCAGGCCGTGGCCACCGGGATCATGTGGCAGGGCGTGGCAACCGGCAAGCTCGATGCCATGTTGTCGGCCTGGTTGCCGGTGACCCATGGCGAGTACTGGGCCAAGAACAAGGACAACGTGGTCGACTACGGGCCGAACTTCAAGGACGCCAAGATTGGCCTGATCGTCCCTGAGTACGTCAAGGCGGTGAGCATCGCCGACCTCAAGACCGACGACACCTTCAAGCAGAAGATCGTCGGCATCGACGCCGGCTCCGGCGTAATGCTCAAGACCGACCAGGCCATCAAGGACTACGACCTGACCGGTTACAAGCTGCAGGCCAGCTCTGGCGCGGCGATGACTGCGGAACTGGGCCGTGCCTATGCCAAGCAGCAGTCGATTGCGGTGACCGGCTGGGTACCGCACTGGATGTTCGCCAAGTGGAAACTGAAGTTCCTCGAAGACCCGAAAGGCGTGTATGGCGCCGCGGAAACCGTGAACAGCATCGGCAGCAAGGAACTGGCCACCAAGGCCCCGGAAGTGGCGGAGTTCCTGAAGAAGTTCAACTGGCAGTCGAAGGACGAGATTGGCGAAGTGATGCTGGCTATCCAGGAAGGCGCCAAGCCTGAAGCGGCGGCCAAGGACTGGGTGGCCAAGCACCCTGATCGCGTGAAGGAGTGGACTGGCAAGTAACAACCCGTCAGGGCCAGTTTTGCTGTTTCGCGGGCACGCCCGCTCCCACAGGATTTTCGCTGCCCTTGAAGCGGGTGCAGTTCCTGTGGGAGCGGGCGTGCCCGCGAATGGGCCATCACTTTGTTACGCAACCGGTAAAACACCGTTGCATCTAAGACTAAGGTCGTCTGGTTGGCGTCCGATAGCCGCATAAAGTAAGGGTCGTGGGTTCCACCCCTATCTGTGCTGCTAGGACAAAAACAATGAACGACAGCATTTACCTCTCGATACAAAACAGCCCCCGCTTCAAGGAGCTGGTCACCAAACGCGAACGGTTCGCCTGGATTCTCTCGGCGATCATGCTCGGCCTGTACTGCGCCTTCATCCTCCTGATCGCCTACGGTCCTCAGATCCTGGGCACCAAGCTCAGCCCTGAGTCGTCGATTACCTGGGGTATTCCCCTGGGCGTCGGCCTGATCGTCTCGGCATTCGTCCTGACCGCCATCTACGTACGCCGCGCCAACGGCGAATTCGATGAGCTGAACAAGGCCATCCTGAAGGAGGCGCAACAATGATTCGCCACGCCAAAGCCCTGGCCGTACTGGCCTGCGGAGCCTTCGCACCCGCCGTGTGGGCCGCCGATGCCCTGACCGGCGAGGTGCAGAAGCAACCGCTGAACGTCTCCGCGATCGCCATGTTCGTGGCCTTCGTCGCCTTCACCCTCGGCATCACCTACTGGGCCTCCAAGCGCAACAAGTCGGCGTCGGACTACTACGCCGCCGGTGGCAAGATCACCGGCTTCCAGAACGGCCTGGCGATTGCCGGTGACTACATGTCGGCCGCCTCGTTCCTGGGTATTTCCGCACTCGTGTTCACCTCTGGCTACGACGGCCTGATCTACTCGATCGGCTTCCTGGTCGGCTGGCCGATCATCCTCTTCCTGATCGCCGAACGCCTGCGCAACCTGGGCAAGTACACCTTCGCCGACGTGGCCTCGTACCGCCTCGGGCAGAAGGAGATCCGCACCCTGTCGGCCTCCGGTTCGCTGGTGGTGGTGGCGTTCTACCTGATCGCGCAGATGGTCGGTGCCGGCAAGCTGATCGAGCTGCTGTTCGGCCTGGACTACCACGTGGCGGTGATCCTGGTGGGTATCCTGATGTGCCTGTACGTACTGTTCGGCGGCATGCTGGCCACCACCTGGGTACAGATCATCAAGGCCGTGCTGCTGCTGTCCGGTGCCAGCTTCATGGCGCTGATGGTGATGAAGCACGTGGGCTTCGACTTCAACACCCTGTTCTCCGAAGCGATCAAGGTGCACGCCAAGGGCGAGGCGATCATGAGCCCGGGCGGCCTGGTCAAGGACCCGATCTCGGCGTTCTCGCTGGGCCTGGCGTTGATGTTCGGTACCGCCGGCCTGCCGCACATCCTAATGCGCTTCTTCACCGTCAGTGACGCCAAGGAAGCGCGCAAGAGCGTGCTGTACGCCACCGGCTTCATCGGCTACTTCTACATCCTCACCTTCATCATCGGCTTTGGCGCCATCCTGCTGGTCAGCACCAACCCGGATTTCAAGGACGCCGCTGGCGCCCTGCTGGGTGGCAACAACATGGCAGCGGTGCACCTGGCCAATGCCGTGGGTGGCAGCGTGTTCCTCGGCTTCATCTCGGCTGTTGCCTTTGCCACCATCCTGGCAGTGGTAGCCGGCCTGACCCTGGCCGGTGCCTCGGCGGTGTCCCACGACCTGTACGCCAGTGTATGGCGCAAGGGCAAGGCCAACGACAAGGACGAGATCCGCGTGTCGAAGATCACCACCGTCGCCCTGGGCGTACTGGCGATCGGTCTGGGCATCCTGTTCGAGAAGCAGAACATCGCCTTCATGGTCGGCCTGGCGTTCTCCATCGCGGCCAGCTGCAACTTCCCGGTACTGCTGCTCTCGATGTACTGGAAGAAGCTGACCACCCGCGGTGCCATGATCGGCGGCTGGCTGGGCCTGGTAAGTGCGGTGACGCTGATGATCCTCGGCCCGACCATCTGGGTGCAGATCCTCGGCCACGAGAAGCCGATCTACCCGTACGAGTACCCGGCGCTGTTCTCGATGCTGATCGCCTTCGTCGGTATCTGGTTCTTCTCGGTCACCGACAAGTCCAAGGCTGCCGAAGACGAACGTGCGCTGTTCTTCCCGCAGTTCGTGCGTTCGCAGACTGGCCTGGGCGCTTCGGGTGCTGTTTCGCACTGATCCCTTCCGGCAATAAAAAAACCGCGCTTCGGCGCGGTTTTTTTGTGTTTTCGTTGCTAGATCATGCCTAGTAGCAACAAAACCAGCAGAACTACCAGCACCACGCCGATGATGCCGGACGGGCCATAGCCCCAGCTGCGCGAGTGCGGGAAGACCGGTAAGCCACCAATCAGCAGAAGGATCAGGATGATGATGAGAATCGTGGTCATGACGGAGTCCTTGCGTGGTTGAGGGTCAAGGGCCTCGGACTGCTGGCCTCTTGTAAGTAAGGACTGGTGGTGAGTGTCAAAGATTCCATTTGTGTGCTGCCTGTACCGGCCCCTTCGCGGGCTTGCCCGCTCCCACAGGATCATCGCAGGCCTGACAAGCTATCCACACAGTCATGCCCCCTCTATTCACTACCCTGATAAACCCTGCTGCTACCCGGCCCCTTGTTTAGACTCCTTTCACCAGTCAGCAGAACAAGGCCAGCCACCATGCAAGACCGCATCATGATCACCGGCGCCGGATCCGGCCTCGGTCGCGAGATCGCCCTGCGCTGGGCGCGTGAGGGCTGGCGCCTGGCGCTGGCCGATGTCAACGAAGCCGGCCTGCGCGAAACCCTGGAGCTGGCCCGCGCAGCTGGCGGCGAAGGCTTTGTCCAGCGTTGCGACGTGCGCGACTACAGCCAGCTCACCGCCCTGGCCCAGGCTTGCACCGAACAGTTCGGTGGTATCGACGTGATCGTCAACAACGCCGGCGTCGCTTCGGGCGGGTTCTTCGCCGAACTGTCGCTGGAAGACTGGGATTGGCAGATCGCGGTCAACCTGATGGGCGTGGTCAAGGGCTGCAAGGCCTTCCTGCCGCTGCTGGAGCGCAGCAAGGGGCGGATCATCAACATCGCCTCGATGGCCGCGCTGATGCAGGGCCCGGGCATGAGCAACTACAACGTGGCCAAGGCCGGCGTGCTGGCCCTGTCAGAAAGCCTGCTGGTCGAGCTACGCCAACTGGAGGTGGCGGTGCACGTGGTGTGCCCGTCGTTCTTCCAGACCAACCTGCTGGACTCGTTCCGTGGGCCGAACCCGGCGATGAAAGCCCAGGTTGGCAAGCTGCTGGAAGGCTCGCCGATCAATGCGGCGGACATCGCCGAGTACATCCACCGGCAGGTTGCCGCTGGCGAGTTCCTGATCCTGCCCCATGAGGCCGGGCGCCAGGCCTGGCAACTGAAGCGCCAGGCCCCTGAGCGGCTGTACGACGAAATGGCTGAGATGGCGGTGAAAATGCGGGGCAAGGCTCAGTCGCGATGATTCGTCTGTAAGGAAAATTACCTGGAAATGTAGGGCGCTTCTGAATCACGGCAGAACTATTGAGTAGCCCTATGCCGTCAAGGCAGGCTCCGGTTTTCCCTTTCGCTGGAGGATCGGAGCATGCTGGTAATAGGGCGCGAAGTGGGAGAGATCATCGTGATTGGTGATGACATTCGGATCATGGTCGTGGAAACGCGGGACGGGGTGGTGCGCTTTGGCGTGGATGCACCACGGCAGGTGCCGGTGCATCGGGCCGAGGTGTACAAGCGCATCAAGGAAGGGCAGCAGGCCAAAGCTCGCAGGGTTTGATGCTGCCTGTACCGGCCTCTTCGCGGGCACGCCCGCTCCCACAGGTACTGCACCGCTCTCAAGACTTGTGAAATTCCTGTGGGAGCGGGCGAGCCCGCGAAGGGGCCAGGCCTGCTAGTCGAGCAGCTCCCGGGGCACATCATGCTTGGCCAGCAACTGGCACTGCTGGCTTTCCAGGTCGAACAGGATGAACGCCTGGCCCTTGGCCAATGCCTGGCGCACCCGCAGCACGCGGGTTTCCAGCGGGGTGTCGTCGCCGTTGTCGGTACCGTCACGGGTGACGAAGTCCTCGATCAGGCGGGTCAGGGTTTCGGCTTGCAGTTGGTCGTAGGGGATCAGCATGGTGGGCGTTGCCTAGGGTGTTGGTGGGGGCATGCTACGCGAAACATTCGGGATTTTGGGGCCGCGTTGCGGCCCAATCGCCGGCAAGCCAGCTCCCACAGGGACAGCACAAAGCCTGGGCCTGTGGTGATCCTGTGGGAGCTGGCTTGCCGGCGATTGGGCTGCAAAGCAGCCCCAGGGCCCTCAGCCCTTGTTGCCAACCAGGCTATCCACCGCCGGCACCCGCGTGTCGCTCTCCATCTGCGCATCATGTTCCAGCTGATGGCTGAAGCGCTCCAACGACGCATTGGCCGGCTGCGAATCACTGGCAAACACCGGCGGGCTCAACAGGTACGCCGACAACAAGCGGCTCAATGCCGCCAGGCTGTCGATGTGTGTGCGCTCGTACCCATGGGTGGCATCGCAACCAAAGGCCACCAGCGCGGTACGAATATCGTGCCCCGCCGTCACTGCCGAATGGGCATCGCTGAAGTAATAGCGGAACAGATCACGCCGTACCGGCAGGTCGTGGTCGCCGGCCAGTTTCAGCAGGTGCCGGGACAGGTGGTAGTCGTAAGGCCCCGACGAGTCCTGCATGGCCACGCTCACCGCATGCTCGCTGGAGGCCTGCCCGGGCGCCACCGGGGCAATGTCGATGCCGACGAACTCGCTGACATCCCAGGGCAGGGCGCCAGCCGCTCCCGAGCCGGTCTCTTCGGTGATGGTGAACAGCGGGTGGCAGTCGATCAACGGTTGGCGGCCGCTTTCCACCACGGCTTTCAGCGCCGCCAGTAGTGCTGCCACGCCGGCCTTGTCGTCCAGGTGGCGGGCGCTGATGTGGCCGCTTTCGGTGAATTCGGGCAGCGGGTCGAAGGCAACGAAATCACCGATGCTT
Organism: Pseudomonas sp. UBA6753; assembly: GCF_002453565.1. NCBI lineage: Bacteria > Pseudomonadati > Pseudomonadota > Gammaproteobacteria > Pseudomonadales > Pseudomonadaceae > Pseudomonas > Pseudomonas sp. UBA6753. The sequence goes on from NZ_DKHD01000053.1 coordinate 59,809, forward strand.
ACACCCAGCGCCTCGCAGTCGGCGCGGGTGGCGCAGTAGGCGTCCAGGCGCACCTCAACGTGCTCCCAGCTGATCGGCATCTGGTCGATGGCGGTGTTGAAGGCATGCCCGCTGGCCATCAGCGGCAGCACGCTGCCCCGGTATACGCCGGTATCGGTGAACACGCTGACCCGGCTGCCTTCGGCGAAGCGGCTGGACCAGCAACCGACCGGCGCCAGGGCCAGGCGGCCATTGTCCTGCAACTGGCGCACGCTGGCGCCGATGGTGTCCAGGTGAGCGGACACGGCGCGGTCAGGTGAGGTTTGCCGGCCCTTGAGGGTGGCGCGGATGGTGCCGCGGCGGGTCAGCTCGAAAGGGATGCCCAGTTCGTCCAGGCGTTCGGCCACGTAGCGCACGATGGTGTCGGTGAAACCGGTGGGGCTGGGGATGGCGAGCATCTCCAGCAGCACGCGCTTGAGGTAGTCGAGATCGGGTTCGGGATGTCGGTCGGACATGGTTGGGGACTCCTTTACTCCTGTGCCGGCCTCTTCGCGGGCACGCCCGCTCCCACAGGAACCCCACAAGTCTCGAGGGCTGTGCTGGACCTGTGGGAGCGGGCGAGCCCGCGAAGAGGCCATCAGCCTTTACGCCAAAGGCCGGCTATGCGGAAACAGCAGGTCGATAAAACGCTCGGCGGTCGGTTGCGGTTCATGGTTGGCCAACCCGGCACGCTCGTTGGCCTCGATGATCACGTACTCCGGTTGCCCGGCATCACGCACCATGAAGTCCAGCCCCACCACCGGGATCTCCAGCGCCCGTGCAGCGCGCACGGCGGCGTCGGCCAGCACCGGGTGCAGGCGTTCGGTCACGTCTTCCAGGGTGCCGCCGGTGTGCAGGTTGGCAGTGCGTCGTACGGCCAGGCGCTGGCCGGCGGGCAACACGTCGTCGTAGCCAAAGCCCGCCGCGCGCAGGGTGCGCTCGGTTTCGTCGTCCAGCGGAATGCGGCTTTCGCCACCGGTTGCGGCCTGGCGCCGACGGCTCTGGGCATCGATCAGCTGGCGGATGCTGTGCTTGCCATCGCCCAGCACCTGCGCCGGGTGACGGATGGCTGCGGCGACCACTTCGTAGCCGATCACCACGATGCGCAGGTCATGCCCGGCATGGAAGCTTTCCAGCAACACGCGGCTGTCGAACTGGCGGGCCTGCGCCACGGCGTGGGTGATGTCGTCGATGCAGGTGAGGTTCACCGCCACGCCCTGGCCTTGCTCGCCATCGACCGGCTTGACCACCACCGCGCCATGCTCGTCGAGAAACGCCAGGTTTTCGTCGGCATTGCCGGCCAGTTGCTGCGCCGGCACCTGCAGCCCGGCATTGTGCAGGGCATGCTGGGTCAGGCGCTTGTCCTGGCACAGGGTCATGGTCACGGCGCTGGTCAGGTCGCTGAGCGACTCACGGCAGCGAATGCGGCGCCCGCCCAGGCTGAGGGTGAACAGGCCGCCGGCGGCATCGTCCACTTGTACCTCGATGCCCCGGCGCAGCGCCTCGTCGACGATGATGCGTGCGTACGGGTTGAGGTCGGCTTGAGGCCCTGGCCCCAGAAACAGTTGTTCGTTGATGCCGTTCTTGCGCTTGACCGCGAAGGTCGGCAGGTTGCGAAAACCCAGCTTCTGATACAGGCGCTTGGCCTGGCGGTTGTCGTGCAGCACCGACAGGTCCAGGTAGGCCAGCCCACGGCTCATGAAGTGTTCGATCAGGTGGCGCACCAGCACTTCACCCACGCCGGGGCGGGTGCAGTGCGGGTCTACCGCCAGGCACCACAGGCTGCTGCCGTGCTCGGGGTCGTCGAACGCCTTGGCGTGGTTCAGGCCCATGACGCTGCCGATCACCGCGCCACTGTCTTCGTCCTCGGCCAGCCAGTACACCGGGCCGCCCAGGTGCAGAGGGGTGAGCAGCTCGGCGTCGACCGGCAGCATGCCGCGCGCCTGGTACAGGGTGTTTATCGCCTGCCAGTCGCCCGGATTCTGCGCCCGGCGCACGCGGAAGCCGCGGAACACTCGCTGCGCCGGGCGGTAGTCGGTGAACCACAGGCGCAGGGTGTCGGACGGGTCGAGAAACAGTTGCTGCGGGGCCTGGGCCAGCAGCTGCTGGGGCGCGGCCACGTACAGTGCGATGTCGCGCTCGCCGGGGCGTTCTTCCAGCAGGTCGGCGGCGAGGTCGGCCGGGTTGGGGTAGGTGTGGCCGATCAGCAGCCGGCCCCAGCCGCAATGCACGGCGCGCGGCTGGTCGTGTGGCTGGCTGCCATCGCCGGCGAGGCGCGCCTGCAGGCGCTCGTAGGACGGCGCCTGGCCGCGCAGCAGGCGCTGACCGTAAGCGATTTCATGGGCTTTCATCGGTCAGATTCCTTGTTCGCTCAGCCACAGGTTCAGCGCCGCCAGCTGCCACAGCTTGGAGCCGCGTAGCGGTGTCAGCTGGCCGTGCGGGTTGCTCAGCAGGCGGTCGAGCATGGCCGGGTTGAACAGCCCGCGGTCCTGGCTGGGGTCGGTCAGCAGTTCACGAACCCAGCCAAGGGTGGCGCCTTCCAGATGCTTCAGGCCCGGCACCGGGAAGTAGCCCTTCTTGCGGTCGATCACCTCGTGCGGGATCACCCGCCGCGCCGCCTGCTTGAGCACCTGCTTGCCGCCGTCGGGCAGCTTGAAGCGTGCCGGAATGCGCGCCGACAGCTCCACCAGGCGGTAGTCGAGGAACGGCGTGCGCGCCTCCAGGCCCCAGGCCATGGTCATGTTGTCGACCCGTTTGACCGGGTCGTCGACCAGCATCACCGTGCTGTCCAGGCGCAGCGCCTTGTCTACCGCATCGGGGGCACCGGGGCGGGCGAAGTGTTCACGGACGAAGTCGCCGGCCGCGTCGGTTTCCAGCAGCCAGGGTGCCTGCACGGTGTCGCGGTACTCGGCGTGGCTGCGATCGAAGAAGGCCTCGCGGTAGGCGGTAAAGGCATCTTCGGCGCCGTCCACCTGCGGGTACCAGTGGTAGCCGGCGAACAGCTCGTCGGCGCCCTGGCCGCTTTGCACCCCCTTGCAGTGCTTGGCCACTTCCCGCGACAGCAGGTAGAAGGCGATGCAGTCATGGCTGACCATGGGTTCGCTCATGGCGCGGAAGGCGGCTGGCAACTGGTCGATGATTTCGTGCTCGGCAATGCGCAGCTGGTGGTGACGGGTGCCGTAGTGCTTGGCGATCAGGTCGGAATACTGGAACTCGTCGCCGCGTTCGCCGCCGGCATCCTCGAAACCGATGGAGAAGGTCGACAGGTCGTCCACGCCCACTTCGCGCAGCAGGCCGACCAGCAGGCTGGAATCGACCCCACCGGACAGCAGCACACCCACGTCCACCGCTGCCCGTTGGCGAATGGCCACGGCGTCGCGGGTGGCGTCGAGCACGCGGGTGGTCCAGCCTTCCAGGTCCAGCTCACGTTCATCGGGGTTGGCGCCGTAGTGCAGCTGCCACCAAGTCTGGCGTTCCACTTCGCCATGGCGGTCGATGCGCATCCAGGTACCGGGTTCCAGCTTTTGCACGTTGGCCAGCAGGGTGCGCGGCGCCGGTACCACGGCGTGGAAATTCAGGTAGTGGTTGAGTGCCACCGGGTCGAGCATCGGGTCGATGTCACCACCCTTGAGCAGTGCCGGCAGGGTCGAGGCGAAGCGCAGGCGCTCGCCGTTGCGCGACAGGTACAAGGGTTTGACGCCCAGGCGGTCGCGGGCGAGGAACAGGCGCTGGTTGTCGCGCTCCCAGATGGCCAGGGCGAACATGCCATTGAGCTTGGGCAGCAAGGCCGCGCCCCAGGCGTGGTAGCCCTTGAGCAGCACCTCGGTGTCGCCGTCGGACCAGAAGCTGTAGCCCAGGGCCTGCAGCTCCAGGCGCAGTTCGGGGAAGTTGTAGATGGCGCCGTTGAAAGCCAGCGACAGGCCCAGGGTGTTGTCGACCATCGGCTGGGCAGAGCCGTCGGACAGGTCCATGATTTTCAGGCGCCGGTGGCCGAGGGCGATCGGGCCTTGGCTATGGAAGCCCCAGGCATCCGGGCCGCGGGGCGCCAGGTGGTGGGTTATGCGCTCTACCGCAGCCAGGTCGGCTGGGCGAGGGGCTTGGTCGATGGGGGTGAAACGCAACTCTCCTGCTAATCCGCACATAGGTCCTTACCGGTTTTTCCGTTGGGGAGGGGGTGCCCCGGATTAGGGCACCTTAAGGAACTGACCCATGTGGTTTGTGAGAGTTTTAGATCGATCTGTTATATGGGGCTGCTGCTCAGCCCTTCGCGGGCTCGCCCGCTCCCACAGGTTCATCACAATTTTCAGTTTCTGTGGTGCACCTGTGGGAGCGGGCGAGCCCGCGAAGGGCCGCACAGCGGCCCCAATTCCCTATTTCCCGCGAATCAACCTACGCAAGGCAAACCGGTTCGGGTGGCACGCCTCCGCCACCGCCCGTGGCAACGGCAGCGGCTCCCCGCACACCCACGCCGCCACCAGTTCACCGCTCAACGGCGCCGTGATCAACCCGCGCGAGCCATGCCCGCTGTTCACATACAACCCATCCAGCCAGGGGCAGGCCACATCCGGCACCTGCCGCGCATCCCGGCCCAGCACTGCGTAGGCCTGGGCGAACGCCTGCGCATCCGCCACCGGCCCGACGATCGGCAGGTAATCCGGGCTGGTGCAACGGAACGCCGCACGCCCCTGCAATTGCCCGGGGTCCAGCTCGGCCGTACCCAGGCGCTGGGCCAGGTCGACCGAAATCTCGTCCAGCAATGCCAGGTTGCCCTGGTGCTCGGCCATCGTCGGCGCCAGGTCTGTGCTGTGGAAGTCGAAGCTCGCGCCCAAGGTGTGTTCATCCCCGCGTGGCGGCGCCACATAGCCTTCCGCACACACCACGGTGCGCAGTGCGCGGCTGCTGGCGGTGGCCGGCAGGCGGGTGATCTGCCCGCGGATGCGCTTGAGCGGAAGGTGCGCGCATGGCTCGAAGCGCAGTACGTCGGCGGCACCGGCCAGGACCACCACCGGCGCGCTGGCCAGCAGGTGTTCGCCAGCCCAGGCTTGCCACTGCCCGTCGACCTTGCGCAGTTCGAGCACCTCCTGGTGCGTCAGCAGGCGAATCCCCGGGTGCTGCAACTGCTGCTGACACAGCGCCGGCGGGTGTACCCAGCCACCTTCGGGATAGAACAGCCCACCAGCCGGCAAGGCCACCCCGGCGATGGCTTCGGCCTCTGCACGTTCCAGCGAGTGCAGCAGGCCAGGTTCGAAGGCGCCAGCCAGTTTGCCCTGGCGTTCGGCTTCCTTGCTGTCGAAGGCCAGTTGCAGCACGCCGCAGGCATCCCAGTCGCGGCCACGTTGCAGGCGCTGCAGCTGGCGCCGGGTGTAACCGAAACCGGCCAGGATCATCTGCGACAACGCCGTGCCGTGGGCGGACAGCTTGAGGTACAGCACCCCTTGCGGGTTACCCGAAGCTTCCCGTGCCGGGGTGTCGTGGCGTTCCAGCACGGTAACCTGCCAGCCACGCCGGGCCAGGCTGGCGGCGGTCGTGCTACCGGCGAGCCCGGCGCCTATCACCAGCGCTTCACGCGGCCCCGCTATGGCAGCCGGGCGCGCGTACCATGGCGCGCCGGGGCTGGGCACAGGGCCGACATAGGCGCCGCTCATCACTTCCCATTTCTTGCCGATGCCCGGCACCTTCTTCATGGCGAAGCCGGCGTCGACCAGGCTGCGGCGTACCCAGCCGGTGGTGGTGAAGGTGCCTAGCACCGTGCCCGGGTGTGACAGCCGTGCCAGCTGCGCGAACAGCTCCGGGGTCCACATGTCGGGGTTCTTGGCCGGGGCGAAGCCGTCGAGGAACCACACATCGATCTGCGCATCGAGTTGCGGCAGCTGTTCCAGTACGTCGCCTATCAACAGGGTGAGGGTGACCCGGCCGTTGTCGAAGGTGAACTGCTGGAAGCCAGGGTGCACTGCCACGTACTGCTCCAGCAGGGGCTCGGCATAGGCGGCAAGTTCAGGCCACAGGCGTATGGCGCGGGCCAGGTCGTCGCGATCGAGGGGGTACTTTTCGACGCTGACGAAATGCAGGCGGGCCTCGGCATGGGCGTGCTGCTCGAACAGTTGCCAGGCGCAGTAGAAGTTCATGCCGGTGCCGAACCCGGTTTCGCCGATCACCAGGCAGGTGTGCGGGGCGAGGTTGGCAAAGCGCTCGGCCAGGCGGGTTTGCCCAAGAAACACGTGCTTGGTTTCTTCGATGCCTTCGTTGACTGCGAAATAGACGTCGTCGTATTGCCGCGAATGGGGGCGGCCCTGGTCGTCCCAGTCGATCTGGGCGTGCTGGAGGAGGGTGGACATGGTTGGCTCGGTTGCAGCGGATGGGCGGATTTTATGCCATCCGGGAGGTTTGCGCAGGCTGTGCCGGCCTCTTCGCGGGCACGCCCGTTCCCACAGGTACTGCACAAGCCTTCAAATCCGCTAGTCTTGCTTATCCATTGAAGAAGCCAGTGCATGTTCGAATCCGCCGAAATCGGCCACAGCATCGACAAGGAGGCTTACGACGCCGAGGTACCCGCTTTGCGCGAGGCCCTGCTCGAAGCCCAGTACGAACTCAAGCAGCAGGCGCGCTTCCCGGTGATCGTGCTGATCAACGGTATCGAAGGCGCCGGCAAGGGCGAGACGGTCAAACTGCTCAACGAGTGGATGGACCCGCGCATGATCGACGTGCTCACCTTCGACCAGCAGACCGACGAAGAGCTGGCCCGCCCGCCGGCCTGGCGCTACTGGCGGGCCCTGCCACCGAAGGGGCGGATGGGCGTGTTCTTCGGCAACTGGTACAGCCAGATGCTGCAGGGGCGGGTGCACGGGGTGTTCAAGGATGCCGTGCTCGACCAGGCCATCACCGGCGCCGAGCGGCTGGAGGAGATGCTGTGCGACGAAGGTGCGCTGATCATCAAGTTCTGGTTCCACCTGTCCAAGAAACAGATGAAGGCGCGGCTGAAATCGCTCAAGGACGACCCGCTGCACAGCTGGAAGATCAGCCCGCTGGACTGGCAGCAGTCGGAGACCTACGACCGTTTCGTGCGCTTTGGTGAGCGCGTGCTGCGCCGCACCAGCCGCGACTACGCACCGTGGCATGTCATCGAGGGCGTCGACCCGAACTACCGCAGCCTGGCGGTAGGTCGCATCCTGCTGGAAAGCCTGCAGGCGGCACTGGACAACAACCCCAAAGGCAAGCACCGGGGCAACGTCGCCCCGCTGGGCCGCAGCATCGACCAGCGCAGCCTGCTTGGCGCGCTGGACATGACCCTGCGCCTGGACAAGTCCGACTACCAGGAGCAACTGGTCACCGAGCAGGCCCGCCTGGCCGGCCTGCTGCGGCACAAGCACATGCGCCGGCATGCCTTGGTGGCGGTATTCGAAGGCAACGACGCTGCCGGCAAGGGCGGTGCCATCCGCCGCGTGGCCGCCGCGCTGGACCCGCGCCAGTACCGCATCGTGCCGATTGCCGCGCCCACTGAAGAAGAACGCGCGCAGCCTTACCTGTGGCGGTTCTGGCGGCACATTCCGGCGCGTGGCAAGTTCACCATCTTCGACCGTTCCTGGTATGGCCGGGTGCTGGTGGAGCGGGTGGAAGGCTTCTGCAGCCCGGCCGACTGGATGCGTGCCTACAGCGAGATCAACGATTTCGAGGAACAGCTGGTGAATGCCGGCACGGTGGTGGTCAAGTTCTGGCTGGCGATCGACCAGCAGACCCAGCTGGAGCGCTTCGAAGAGCGCGAGCAGATCCCGTTCAAGCGCTACAAGATCACCGAGGACGACTGGCGCAATCGCGACAAGTGGGACGACTATGTTCAGGCGGTGGGAGACATGGTCGACCGCACCAGCACCGAGATCGCGCCGTGGACGCTGGTGGAGGCCAACGACAAGCGCTGGGCGCGGGTGAAGGTGTTGCGCACCATCAACCAGGCGCTTGAGGCGGCGTTTGCCAGGGACAAGAAATAGCCAAGCTTGTTGGTTGCCTGTTCTGGCCTCTTCGCGGGCACGCCCGCTCCCACAGGGACCCCACAAAATTCAGCCCTGTGGTATTCCTGTGGGAGCGGGCGTGCCCGCGAAAGGGTCAGAACAGGCAGCACACCTGCCAAGCCATGCCGCAGAAGAATGACCTGATGAATTCTTTTCCCGGCACTTGCCACCGTCCCCGCCCTCCAAGCCCGTAGAATTCAACCACCCCCACCACGGGCTTGATCGAGGATTTTATGCACACCATTACCGGCCGCTGGGGCTATGGCCTGTTCCTGGCACTTCTGACTGCATTGCTCTGGGGCATCCTGCCGATCAAGCTCAAGCAGGTGCTGCAAGTGGTCGACCCGGTCACCGTCACCTGGTACCGCCTGCTGGTTTCCGGTGGCCTGCTGTTTGCCTGGCTGGCCGCCAAGCGCAGGTTGCCCTCCTTGCGCAAACTGGCGCCCAAGGGCAAAGGCCTTGTGGTAGTGGCCGTGCTTGGCCTGATGGGCAACTACGTGCTGTACCTGATCGGCCTCAACCTGCTCAGCCCGGGCACCGCGCAACTGGTCGTGCAGATCGGCCCGGTGCTGTTGCTGGTGGCCAGTGTGTTCGTGTTCCGCGAGCGTTTCAGCCTGGGGCAGGGCGTGGGCCTGCTGATCCTGCTGGCGGGGTTCGGGCTGTTTTTCAACCAGCGTTTGGAAGAGCTGCTGACCTCGCTCGGCACCTATACCACCGGCGTGCTGACCATCCTGCTGGCCACCAGCATCTGGGTGTTCTATGCGCTTAGCCAGAAGCAGCTGCTGACTGTGTGGCATTCGCAGCAGGTAATGATGGTGATCTACCTCAGCTGCGCCGCGCTGCTGACGCCCTGGGTCCACCCGTTGGAGGCGTTGCAGCTGACCCCGGTGCAAGGCTGGCTGTTGCTGGCCTGTTGCCTGAATACCCTGGTGGCCTATGGCGCGTTCGCCGAGGCGCTGGCGCACTGGGAGGCGTCGCGGGTGAGTGCCACGCTGGCGCTGACCCCGCTGGTGACCTTTGTCGCGGTGGCGTTGGCGGCGTTGGTGTGGCCTGAGTATGTGCACGCCGAGGACATCAATGCCCTGGGTTATGTGGGGGCAGTGACGGTGGTGCTGGGTTCGGCGCTGGTGGCGCTGGGGCCTTCGCTGGTGGCCGGGTGGCGAGCCCGCAGGGCGCGGTTGGCCCAGGTTCAGTGATTACCTGTACGGCCCTTTCGCGGGCTTGCCCGTTCCTACAGGGTCTCCACAATCTTGTAGATTGGTGCAGTACCTGTGGGAGCGGGCAAGCCCGCGAAGAGGCTGCTACAGGCGATAGGTGATCTAGCCCTTGCCCCCCGGAGCCAGCATGTTCTCCGGCCTCACCCACTGGTCGAACTGCTCATTGGTCAGGTACTTCAACTCCAGTGCCGCCTCGCGCAAGGTCTTGCCTTCGCCATAGGCCTTCTTGGCAATTTCCGCCGCCTTGTCATAGCCAATATGCGGGTTCAGTGCCGTCACCAGCATCAACCCCCGTTCCAGGTGCGCCGCCATCTGCTCGGCATCCGGCTCGATGCCCGCCACGCAGTGCTGCTGGAAGTTGCGGCAGCCGTCAGCCAGCAATTCGATCGACTGCAGCAGGTTGTGGATGATCACCGGCTTGAACACGTTCAGCTGCAAATGCCCCTGGCTGGCGGCAAAGCCGATCGCCGCGTCGTTGCCCAGCACCTGGCAGGCCAGCATCGACAGCGCTTCGCACTGGGTCGGGTTGACCTTGCCTGGCATGATCGAGCTGCCCGGCTCGTTGGCCGGCAGGCGTACCTCGGCCAGCCCGGCGCGCGGGCCGGAACCCAGCAGGCGCAGGTCGTTGGCGATTTTCATCAGGGCCACGGCCAGGGTCTTCAGGGCGCCGGCCAGGCTGGTCAGCGGCTCGTGGCCGGCGAGGGCAGCGAACTTGTTCGGCGCAGTGACGAACGGCAGGCCGGACAACGCCGCCAGCTCGGCGGCGATGGCTTCGGCAAAACCATGCGGGGCGTTGAGCCCGGTACCCACGGCAGTGCCGCCCTGGGCCAGTTCGCACACCGCCGGCAGGGTGGCGCGGATGGCGCGCTGGGCATAGTCGAGCTGGGCGACGAAGGCCGACACCTCCTGGCCGAAGGTGATCGGCGTGGCGTCCATCATGTGCGTGCGGCCGGTCTTCACCAGCTTGTGGTGGCGTGCCGACAGCTCGGCCAGCCCCGAGGACAGCTCTGCGATGGCCGGCAGCAGCTTCTCGTGCACCGCCCGCGCCGCAGCGATGTGCATGGCGGTGGGGAAGCAGTCGTTGGAACTCTGCGAGCGGTTGACGTGGTCGTTGGGGTGCACGGGGGCCTTGCCGCCACGGCCCTTGCCGGCCAGTTCGTTGGCCCGCCCGGCGATCACTTCGTTGACGTTCATGTTGCTCTGGGTGCCGCTGCCGGTCTGCCAGACCACCAGCGGGAACTGGTCGTCATGCTGGCCGCCCAGCACTTCGTCGGCGGCCTGTTCGATCAGCCGGGCGATGTCGGCCGGCAAGTCGCCGTTACGGTCGTTGACGCGGGCCGCGGCCTTCTTGATCAGCGCCAGGGCGTGCAGCACCGCGATGGGCATGCGTTCCTTGCCAATGGCGAAGTTGATCAGCGAACGCTGGGTCTGCGCACCCCAGTAGGCGTCCTCAGGAACTTCGACCGGGCCCAGGCTGTCTGTCTCGATACGGCTCATTCTGTACTCACTCCTGTGTAGTTCGAAATCGCAGTTTAGGCCCTGATTCGACCGAGCGGTTCCGTCGCTCGTCGTGCCACTTGAGCACATCGCCACCACGGCGCAGAATGCTCTACTCTGAGGTACCCGCCTCCCTCTCTTCTGAAGGAAATGCAATGACCCGTCTCCGTGTCCTTTGTGCCGCCGTTGCCCTGGCTTGCGCCAGCGGCCAGGTACTCGCTGCCACCGCCAGCCACAACGCTGCTGCCGAGAAATTCCTGACCCTGGCCAACGCCGACAAGCTGGGCACCCCGGTGTACATGCAGGTCCAGCAGATGTTCGCCCAGCGTTTCGCCCAGACCAAGGCCCCGACCACCAAGCAGGCGGTGCTGGAAAGCTACCAGGCCAAGGCCAACGCCGCGCTGGACAACGCCATCGGCTGGAACAAGCTGAAGCCGAAGATGGTCGACCTGTACACCCAGACCTTCACCGAGCAGGAGCTCAAGGACCTGGTCAAGTTCTACGAATCGCCGCTGGGCAAGAAAGTGCTGCGCGAAATGCCCAAGGTCACCCAGCAGTCGGCCCAGCTGACCCAGCAGAGCCTGGAGCCAGCGGTACCGGTGGTGAACAAGCTGCTGGACGACATGACCAAGGAACTGGACCCGAACGCTGGCAAGGCCGCCGCCCCGGCGAAGAAGTGAGTACGCCGCGATGACCATGCAACAGCGTATCGAACAGCAGCTGGCCGCCCTGGCGCCGCAACACCTGCAAGTGCTCAACGAAAGCCACATGCACAGTCGTGGTCAGGAGACCCACTACAAGGCAGTGATCGTCAGCGAGCAGTTTGCCGGGTTGAACAGCGTCAAGCGCCACCAGAAGGTGTACGCCACCATGGGTGAGCTGATGGGCGAGATCCATGCCCTGGCCATCCACACCTACACCGCCGAAGAGTGGGCCAAGGTCGGCGTTGCACCGGCCTCGCCGGTGTGCGCGGGCGGCGGGCACTGAAACCTTGCTGTTGTTCTGGTAGAATCCGCAACATCCCAAAAGGGGGCTGCTGTGCAGCCCATCGCCGGCAAGCCGGCTCCCACAGGTAAAGTGCCCTTCTTGAGTGTGGCGCAATACCTGTGGGAGCTGGCTTGCCGGCGATGGGGCGCGCAGCGGCCCCCTGTTTCTTGTGTAACCCGGTCCGCCCCTTACGAGGGCAACCACTGGAGATCCTGCTTCATGTCCCAACCCATCGTCGTCGCGGCGCTGTACAAGTTCGTCACCCTGGAAGACTACGTCGAGCTGCGCGAGCCGCTGCTCAAGACCATGCTCGACAACAACGTCAAGGGCACCCTGCTGCTGGCCCACGAGGGCATCAACGGCACCGTGTCGGCCACCCGCGAAGGCATCGACGGCCTGCTGGCCTGGCTGCGCAACGACCCGCGCCTGGTCGATGTCGACCACAAGGAATCGTACTGCGACGAACAGCCGTTCTACCGCACCAAGGTCAAGCTCAAGAAAGAGATCGTCACCCTCGGCGTGCCGGGCGTGGACCCGAACCAGGCGGTCGGCACCTACGTCGAGCCCAAGGACTGGAACGCGCTGATCAGCGACCCGGAAGTGCTGCTGATCGACACCCGCAACGACTACGAAGTGGCCATCGGTACCTTCAAGGGCGCCATCGACCCGAAGACCGAAACCTTCCGCGAGTTCCCCGACTACATCAAGGCCAACTTCGACCCCAGCAAGCACAAGAAGGTTGCCATGTTCTGCACCGGCGGTATCCGTTGCGAAAAAGCCTCCAGCTACATGCTCGGTGAAGGCTTCGAGGCGGTCTATCATCTTAAGGGCGGCATCCTGAAATACTTCGAGGAAGTGCCTCAGGAAGAAAGCCTGTGGGACGGCGACTGCTTCGTTTTCGACAACCGCGTCACGGTGCGCCATGACCTGAGCGAAGGCGAGTACGACCAGTGCCACGCCTGCCGCCACCCGATCAATGCAGAGGAGCGCGCGTCCGAGCATTATTCGCCAGGGGTCAGCTGCCCGCATTGCTGGGACACCCTGAGCGAGAAGACCCGGCGTAGCGCCATCGACCGGCAGAAGCAGATCGAGCTGGCCAAGGCCCGCAACCTGCCGCATCCGATCGGTTACAACTACAAAGCCGAGGCTTGATGCATGTCTGCACGCCTGATCTATGTGATGGACCCGATGTGCTCCTGGTGCTGGGGTTTCGCACCCGTGGCCGCGGCCCTGATCGCCCAGGCGCGTGACGCAGGCGTGCCCACCCGCCTGGTGCCGGGCGGGCTGCGTACCGGCGGCAGTGCCCTGGACAGCTCTACCCGCAAGTACATCCTCGAACACTGGCAGGCGGTGGCCGATGCCACCGGCCAACCGTTCCGCTTCGAGGGGGCCATGCCCGACGGCTTCGTCTACGACACCGAGCCGGCCTGCCGTGCCCTGGTCACCGCCCGCGAACTGGACGCCGAGCGCGTCTGGCCGCTGCTGGCGCTGATCCAGCGTTCGTTCTACGAGCAAGGCGTGGACGTGACCGTTGCACCGCATCTGGTCGACCTGGCCGAACAGGCAGGCTTCGACCGTGCCGTGTTCGCCGAGGCCTTCGCCCGTGCCGATACCCGCGCCGCCACTGCAGCCGATTTCAGCTGGGCCCAGGACCTGGGCATCGCCGGTTTCCCGACCTTGCTTGCCGAACGCAATGGCCAACTGGCCCTGCTGACCAATGGCTACCAGCCGCTGGAGCGCCTGCAACCCTTGCTCGGCCGCTGGCTGCAGCAGGCCGCCTGTGCTTGATGTGCCTGGGTCACCCGACCCGGTACCGGGCAAACCTCACACTGTGGCCGATCGATTGAGCTGGGCGGAGATCCGCCGCCTGGCCCTGCATCACAAGAAAAACCTCTGGTCCGCCAACCTCATCGCCGTATTGGCGGCCTGCTGCAGCGTGCCTATCCCGCTGCTGCTGCCGCTGCTGGTGGACGAAGTGCTGCTGGGCCATGGCGATGCCGCGCTGAAGTGGATGAACCACCTGCTGCCGTCCAGCTGGCAGGTGGCCGCGGGCTACATCGGCCTGATGTTGCTGCTGACCCTGTGCCTGCGCCTGGCCGCCCTGGCGTTCAACGTGATCCAGGCCAAGCTGTTCGCCGGCCTGGCCAAGGACATCGTCTACCGCCTGCGCATTCGGCTGATCGAGCGGCTCAAGCGCATCTCGCTGAAGGAATACGAAAGCCTGGGCAGCGGCACGGTGACCACTCACCTGGTCACCGACCTGGACACCCTCGACAAGTTCGTCGGCGAAACCCTGAGCCGCTTCCTGGTGGCCATGCTGACCCTGACCGGCACGGCGGCCATCCTGATCTGGATGCACTGGCAGCTGGCCTTGCTGATCTTGCTGTTCAACCCGCTGGTGATCTACTTCACCGTGCAGCTGGGCAAGCGCGTCAAGCACTTGAAAAAGCTCGAGAACGACAGCACCGCACGCTTTACCCAGGCGCTGGCGGAAACCCTCGACGCCATTCAGGAAATCCGCGCCGGCAACCGTCAGGGCTACTTCCTCGGTCGCCTTGGCCTGCGCGCCCGCGAAGTGCGTGACTACGCCGTGGATTCGCAGTGGAAGAGCGATGCCAGCGGCCGCGCCAGTGGCCTGCTGTTCCAGTTCGGCATCGATATCTTCCGCGCCGCGGCCATGCTCACCGTGCTGTTCTCCGACCTGTCGATCGGCCAGATGCTGGCGGTGTTCAGCTACCTGTGGTTCATGATCGGCCCGGTGGAGCAGCTGCTCAACCTGCAATACGCCTACTACGCCGCCGGTGGTGCGCTCAGCCGCCTCAACGAACTGCTGGCACGCGACGAAGAGCCGCAGTACCCGGCTGCCAGCGACCCGTTCGCCGGCCGCGAGACGGTGGGCATCGAAGTGCGCGACCTGCGCTTTGCCTATGCCGACGAGCCGGTGCTCGAGCACCTCGACCTGTCCATCGCCCCGGGCGAGAAGGTGGCGATCGTCGGCGCCAGCGGTGGTGGCAAGAGCACCCTGGTGCAGCTGTTGCTGGGCCTCTACAGCGCCCAGGCCGGCACCATCCGCTTTGGCGGTGCCAGCCTGCAGGAAATCGGCCTGGAAACCCTGCGTGAAAACGTCGCGGTGGTATTGCAGCACCCGTCGTTGTTCAACGACACCGTGCGCGCCAACCTGACCATGGGCCGTGACTGCAGCGACGAGGCCTGCTGGCAGGCGCTGCGCATTGCCCAGCTGGATGCCACCATCGCCGCCCTGCCGCAGGGCCTGGACAGTGTGGTGGGGCGCTCCGGCGTGCGCTTGTCCGGTGGCCAGCGCCAGCGCCTGGCCATTGCCCGCATGGTGCTGGCCGAACCCAAGGTGGTGATCCTCGACGAAGCCACCTCGGCCCTGGATGCCGCCACCGAATACAACCTGCACCAGGCCCTGGCGCGCTTCCTCAGCGGCCGCACCACACTGATCATCGCCCACCGCCTGTCGGCGGTGAAACAGGCCGACCGGGTGCTGGTGTTCGACGGCGGGCACGTGGCCGAGGATGGCGACCATCAGCAGCTGATTGCCGAGGGTGGGTTGTATGCCAAGTTGTATGGGCACCTGCAGCAGAGCTGAATTTTTGGCAGCCTGTGCGGGCCCCTGTGGGAGATTGTCCAGCCCTTTGGGCTGCGCTGTCGCACAGGGAACAATGTTCGAGAGTGTGTCGCCTTCCCTTGTGGGAGCGGGCGTGCCCGCGAAGCAGACGACGCGGTATATGGCACCGGCTTCGCCGGTGTTCGCGGGCACGCCCGCTCCCACAGTGCCAGTACAGGCCATATGTAAATCACCCCCTTTCCTGGCATAAAAAACCCAACCGCCGGGATGGCAAATGGCCTACGCTGTGCTTTGTCTGGGTTGATTTGCGCCTTATCTGCTCTGTGACAGGGACTCCATGAAGGGACATCGCACTCTAGAAGCGCCAAAGTTGCTCGGCATCACCTGGCCCTTCATCGCCGTTGTGGTCTTCCAGGTAGCCTTGGGCAGCCTCAGCCTTTATACGCTCTCGGCCGTGCGTGCCTATGTCGCGGGCGAAAGCCTGTGGTCCAAGGCGCAGAAAGACGCCATCTACTACCTCAACCTGTACGCCGAAACCCGCGACGACAGCACCTACCATCGCTATCGCCAGGCCATCACCGTGCCCCAGGGCGACCACCAGCTGCGCGAAGTGCTGGACCAGCCCAGCCCCGACCTGGACGCCGCGCGCCAGGCCGTGCTGCAAGGCGGCAACCACCCCGACGATGTCGAGCGGATCATCTGGTTCTACCGCAACTTTCGCAACGTCAGCTACATGCAGACGGCCATCGACTACTGGGACATCGGCGACGACTACCTGGGCAAGCTGGACATGCTGGCCATGGAAATGCGCAGCAGCTTCGCCGCTGGCCCGGTTGACGCCCGCACGGTCAGCGACTGGAAGGCGCGCATCGTCACCATCAACGAAGGGGTAACCCCGGCCGCCAAGGCGTTCAGCGATGCCTTGGGCGAGGGCTCGCGCATGTTGCTGCGGGTGCTGCTGATCACCAACCTGCTGACCGCGATGTTCCTGATTGCCATTGCCTGGCGCCGCTCCAGCAAGCTGTTGGCCCAGCGCCAGGCCTTTGCCAGCGCCCTGCAG
Source organism: Pseudomonas sp. UBA6753 (assembly GCF_002453565.1). Taxonomy (NCBI): domain Bacteria; kingdom Pseudomonadati; phylum Pseudomonadota; class Gammaproteobacteria; order Pseudomonadales; family Pseudomonadaceae; genus Pseudomonas; species Pseudomonas sp. UBA6753. The sequence continues at coordinate 76,183 of NZ_DKHD01000053.1, forward strand.
GAAGAAAAGGAGCGGGCGCAGATCACCCTGCAGGCCATCGGCGATGCGGTGATTACCGCTGACGTGGAAGGCAGTATCGGCTACATGAACCCCGCCGCCGAGCAACTGACCCACTGGCAGGCCGGCCAGGCCCAGGGCCTGCCGCTGTCGGCGCTGTTCAGCCTGGTGGACGAGCAGGCCGAGGAAGACGGCCGCAGCCTGGTCGAACAGGTGCTCAGCGGCAGCCTCAAGGGTGGCGCCGAACATGCCCGGCTGATCCAGCGCCTGGACGGTAGCACCGTGTCGGTCAACCTGGTCGGTTCGCCGATCGTCAATGACGGCCAGGTCAGCGGCATCGTGCTGGTGCTGCACGACATGACCCAGGAGCGCCAGTACATCGCCAACCTGTCCTGGCAGGCGACCCACGACGCCCTGACCGGGCTGGCCAACCGCCGCGAGTTCGAATACCGCCTGGAGCAGGCGCTCAATGACCTGGCCCGCCAGGCCGGGCGGCATTCGCTGATGTTCCTCGACCTCGACCAGTTCAAGCTGGTCAACGATACCTGCGGGCATGCCGCTGGCGACGAGCTGCTGCGGCACATCTGCGCCGTGCTGCAGTCCGGCCTGCGTGAAGGCGACACCCTGGCCCGGCTGGGGGGTGACGAATTCGGCGTGCTGCTGGAAAACTGCCCGCCCGATCAGGCCGAGCGCATTGCCGAGCAGCTGCGCCAGCTGGTGCAGAGCCTGCATTTCGTGTGGAAAGGGCGGCCGTTCGTCACCACCGTCAGTGTCGGCCTGGTGCACATGGCCCAGTCCCCCGGCACCCTCGAAACCTCGCTGCGTGCCGCCGACATGGCCTGCTACATGGCCAAGGAAAAGGGCCGCAACCGCGTGCAGGTGTACCATGCCGACGACAGCGAGCTGTCCATGCGCTTTGGCGAAATGGCCTGGATCCAGCGCTTGCACGTGGCCCTGGAAGAAAACCGCTTCTGCCTGTACGCCCAGGAAATCGCCCCGCTGAAAACCTTCGAAGGCCCCGGCCATATCGAGATCCTGCTACGCCTGCACGACGAAAGCGGGCGTACCATCCTGCCCAGCAGCTTCATCCCGGCGGCCGAGCGCTACGGCCTGATGACCGCGCTGGACCGCTGGGTGGTGCGCAATGTGTTCCTGGTCATCCGCCAGTGCCTGGACGAAGGGCGCGAGGGGCCGCTGTCGATCTGTGCGATCAACCTGTCGGGGTCGAGCATTGGCGATGACAAGTTCCTCGAATACCTGCAACGCCTGTTCGTCGAATACGCCATTCCGCCGCGGATGATCTGTTTCGAAATCACCGAAACCAGCGCCATAGCCAACCTTGGCAGCGCCATTCGCTTCATCAACGAGTTGAAGGGGCTGGGTTGTCGCTTCTCGCTCGATGATTTCTGCGCCGGCATGTCGTCGTTCGCCTATCTCAAGCATTTGCCCGTGGATTACCTGAAGATCGACGGGAGTTTCGTCAAGGACATGCTCGACGACCCGGTCAACCGGGCCATGGTCGAGGTCATCAACCACATCGGTCACGTAATGGGCAAGCGCACCATTGCCGAATTCGTCGAAACACCCTTGATCGAGCAGGCCTTGCAGGAAATTGGCGTGGATTACGCCCAGGGCTATCTCATCGAACGCCCTCAGGTGTTCACCTGTGACAGTCTGCAGCGCCAACGGATCGCCGCCCGGCCTCTGTTGCAGCGGGCACCTGGCACGTTTCGCTAGCTAGAAATCACAAGGATCAAGGAGCTGAAAGTGATTGACGCATTCGTTCGTATCGGGCCTTTGATGGATCCCGCCAGCTACCCCCAATGGGCCCAGCAAATGATTGAAGACTGCCGCGAGAGCAAGCGCCGGGTAGTCGAGCATGAGTTCTACGCGCGCCTGCGCGACGGCCAGCTGAAGCAATCGACCATTCGCCAGTACCTGATCGGTGGCTGGCCGGTGGTGGAGCAGTTTTCGCTGTACATGGCTCACAACCTGACCAAGACCCGCTATGGCCGTCATCAGGGCGAAGACATGGCGCGGCGCTGGCTGATGCGCAACATCCGTGTCGAGCTCAACCACGCCGACTACTGGGTGAACTGGTGCCAGGCGCATGGCGTGCACCTGCACGAGCTGCAGGCCCAGGAAGTGCCGCCAGAGCTGAACGGCCTGAATGACTGGTGCTGGCGCGTGTGCGCCACCGAGAACCTGGCCATTTCCATGGCGGCGACCAACTACGCCATCGAAGGTGCGACCGGTGAGTGGTCGGCGGTGGTGTGCTCCACCGACACCTATGCGCTGGGCTTCCCGGAGGATCAGCGCAAGCGCGCGATGAAGTGGCTGAAGATGCATGCCCAGTATGACGACGCGCACCCGTGGGAGGCGCTGGAGATCATCTGCACCCTGGCCGGCGAGAACCCGACCCAGGGGCTGCGCAATGAACTGCGCAAGGCGATTTGCAAGAGTTATGACTGCATGTACCTGTTCCTGGAACGGTGCATGCAGCTGGAAGGGCGCCAGCAGGGGCGCATGCGCCCGGTGTTGGCAGCGGGCTGATCGCTCTCCAGTCCCGGCCTCTTCGCGGGCTCGCCCGCTCCCACAGGTATGGCGCAGTCCTCAAGGGCTGTGGTGATCCTGTGGGAGCGGGCGTGCCCGCGAAGAGGCCGGTGCAGGCTTACTGGGCGTTGAACGCCTGCCCATTCACCCCTTTGCTGTCCGGCCCCATCAGGTACAGGTACACCGGCATGATCTCTTCCGGCAGCGGGTTGTTCTGCGGGTTCTCGCTGGGGTAGGCCTGTGCCCGCATCGCCGTGCGCGTGGCACCCGGGTTGATGCTGTTGGAGCGCACCGGTGCCACGCCTTCCAGTTCATCGGCCAGGGTTTGCATCAGGCCCTCGGTGGCGAACTTGGACACGCCATAGGCACCCCAGTAGGCCCGGCCCTTGCGCCCGACGCTGCTGCTGGTGAACACCACCGAAGCGTCTTCCGACAGCTTCAGCAGCGGCAGCAGGGTGCTGGTGAGCATGAAGGTGGCATCGACGTTGATGTGCATCACGCGCATGAAGTTGTCACCCGACAGCTGCTCCAGCGGCGTGCGCGGGCCGATGATCGAAGCGTTGTTCAGCAGGCCGTCGAGGCGGCCGAACTGGTCTTCGATCATCACTGCCAGTTCGTCGTACTGGTGGGGCAGGGCGGTTTCCAGGTTGAACGGGATCACCACCGGTTGCGGGTGCCCGGCGGCTTCGATCTGGTCGTAGACCTCGTTCAGGTTGGCCTCGGTCTTGCCCAGCAGCAGCACGGTGGCGCCCAGCGCAGCGTAGGCCTTGGCGGCAGCGGCGCCGATGCCGCGGCCGGCACCGGTAACCAGGATGACCCGGCCTTGCAGCAGGTCGGGGCGGGCGGTGTAGTCGAACATTTTGTATTCCCTATTTATGCCGCGACACATACCCTTGTGGGAGCGGGCGTGCCCGCGAACACCGGCAAAGCCGGTGCCATCCACCTCAGTGCCTGCTTCGCGGGCGTGCCCGCTCCCACAGGGTCCGTCGTCAGCCGTTGCAACTCAGCAGCCGCACAGTGCGCTATCGATCACTTTGCGCAGTTCCAGCGGGTGGTCCACCACCACATCGGCGCCCCAGTTGTTGGGGTTGTCCTCTGGATGAATATAGCCGTAGCGCACCGCCGCCGTGCGGGTGCCGGCGTCGCGGCCAGACTCGATGTCGCGCAGGTCGTCGCCGACGAACAGCACGCTGGCCGGGTCCAGGCCGAGGGTCTTGCAGGCGAGGATCAGCGGCTCGGGGTCGGGCTTGCTGTTCTTGACATGGTCCGGGCAGATCAGCAGCGCCGAACGCTCGGCCAGGCCCAGTTGCTGCATGATCGGCTCGGCGAAGCGCACCGGCTTGTTGGTGACCACGCCCCACAGCAGGTTGCCTTTCTCGATGTCGGCCAGCAGCTCGGCCATGCCGTCGAACAGCTTGCTGTGCACCGCGCAGTCGCGCTGGTAGCGCTCGAGGAACTCCAGGCGCAGGGCCTCGAAGCCTTCGGCCTCCGGGCTCATGGCGAAGGTCGCGGCGACCATCGCCCGGGCGCCGCCGGAGATCACGTCGCGGATCAGCTTGTCATCGACGGCCGGCAGGCCGCGCTCGGCGAGCATGGCCTGGCAGATGGCGATGAAGTCCGGCGCCGTGTCGAGCAAGGTGCCGTCCATGTCGAAGAGTACTGCTTGCAAACGCATGCTTATTCCTCGCGCAGGGTCTGGATCATGTAGTTGACGTCGACGTCGCTGCTGAGCTTGTAGTGCTTGGTCAGCGGGTTGTAGGTCAGGCCGATGATGTCCTTCACCTGCAGGCCGGCAACGCGGCTCCAGGCGCCCAGCTCGGACGGGCGGATGAACTTCTTGAAGTCGTGGGTGCCGCGCGGCAGCATCTTCAGGATGTACTCGGCGCCGACGATGGCCAGCAGGTAGGCCTTGGGGTTGCGGTTGATGGTGGAGAAGAACACCTGGCCGCCAGGCTTGACCATGCGGTAGCAGGCGCGGATGACCGAAGACGGGTCGGGCACGTGCTCGAGCATTTCCAGGCAAGTGACCACGTCGAACTGTTCAGGCATTTCCTCGGCCAGGGCTTCGGCGGTGATCTGCCGGTATTCCACCTGCACGCCCGACTCCAGCTGGTGCAGCTGGGCCACGGCCAGTGGCGCTTCGCCCATGTCGATGCCGGTGACCGTGGCGCCGCGCAGGGCCATCGCCTCACTGAGGATGCCGCCGCCGCAACCCACGTCCAGCACTTTCTTGCCGGCGAGGCTGGCGCGCTCGTCGATCCAGTTGACGCGCAGCGGGTTGATTTCGTGCAGCGGCTTGAACTCGCTTTCGCGGTCCCACCAGCGGTGGGCCAGCGCTTCGAACTTGGCGATTTCGGCGCGGTCGACGTTGCTCATTAGAACAGTCCTCTGAAACTTCGCAAAATTGCGCCGGAGTATACCCGAGCGCTCGGCCCCGAGGGTCGCTATAATCGCCGGCTTTTGATATCCGAACGACGGGGAGAGGCGATGCGCGAGCGACTTTTGGCGGCGGAGAAGGTGACCGGGATCCGCTGGCAGGGCGGCGTCTTGCACCTGCTCGACCAGCGCCTGCTGCCGTCGGAAGAGCGCTGGCTGGCCTGCGACAATGTCGCGCAGGTGGCAGCGGCGATCCGCGACATGGCCGTGCGAGGCGCCTCGGCCATCGGCATTGCCGCGGCCTATGGCCTGGTGCTGGCCCTGGAAGAGCGGCTGGCCGAGGGTGGCGACTGGGAAATGGACCTGGAAGAAGACTTCCTTGTCCTGGCTGAAGCACGCCCTACCGCCGCCAACCTGTTCTGGGCGCTGAACCGCATGCGTGAGCGCCTGCAGCGCCTGCGTCCGGATGAAGGCGTGCTGGCGGCGCTGGAGGCCGAAGCGGTGGCCATCCACGAAAGCGACCGGGAAGCCAACCTGACCATGGCCCAGCACGGTATCGAGCTGATCCGCCGCCACCAGGGCAACGCGCAGGCCCTGCTCACCTACGGCAACGCCGGCGCCCTGGCCTGCGGTGGTTTCGGTACCGCGCTGGGGGTGATCCGCGCCGGTTACCTGGAGGGCATGGTCGAGCGTGTATACGCCGGCGAGACCCGCCCCTGGCTGCATGGCTCGCGCCTGACTGCCTGGGAACTGGCCAACGAAGGCATTCCAGTGACCCTGTGCGCCGACTCGGCGCTGGCCCACCTGATGAAGAGCAAGGGCATCACCTGGGTGGTGGTGGGCGCGGACTGCATCGCCGCCAATGGCGATGTGGCCAGCAAGATCGGCACCTATCAGCTGGCGGTCAGCGCCATGCATCACGGCGTACGTTTCATGGTGGTGGCGCCGAGCACCAGCATCGACCTGAACCTGGCCACGGGCGAGGACATCCCGCTGGAAGAGCGCGCTGCCGACGAGTTGCTGGACATTGGCGGTACCCGCGTGGCGCCGGATGTCGAGGTGTTCAACCCGGTGTTCGACGTGACCCCGGCCGACCTGATCGACGTGATCGTGACCGAGCGCGGCATCGTCGAGCGGCCGGATGCCGCCAAGCTGGCACAATTGATCTGCCGCAAGCGCCTGCACTGACCGGAAACCTCGCTGGCCTCTTCGCGGGCGCGCCCGCTCCCACAGGGACACCACCACTCTCGAGTGTTGCGATATCCCTGTGGGAGCGGGCGTGCCCGCGAAGAAGCCAGTGAAAATCCGAAGATTCAACCTCGTGTGAGGCCACCTGCCACATCTCCACACCGCCCCTGCCTTTGTGATAACATCCGGCAGTTTCCAAGACCGCCCATCACGGCGGCCTTCATTGCGCAGATCCATGGCACAACTCATTGATTTGTCGTAAGTCGTCGCACCCTTATGCGCTGCGGCGGCGAGCTTCGTTCGGCCCTTGATGGAGCTGCGAAGTTTCACCAGAAAAAGGAATCAGGCTTCTCATGGGCGAACTGGCCAAAGAAATCCTCCCGGTCAATATCGAAGACGAACTGAGACAGTCTTACCTCGACTACGCGATGAGCGTGATTGTCGGGCGAGCGCTGCCCGATGCGCGTGACGGCTTGAAGCCCGTGCATCGTCGCGTTCTCTATGCGATGAGCGAACTGGGCAACGACTGGAACAAGCCGTACAAGAAATCCGCCCGTGTGGTCGGTGATGTGATCGGTAAGTACCACCCGCACGGCGACACCGCGGTCTACGACACCATCGTGCGTATGGCCCAGCCGTTCTCGCTGCGCTACCTGCTGGTCGACGGCCAGGGCAACTTCGGTTCGGTGGACGGCGACAACGCCGCAGCCATGCGATACACCGAAGTGCGCATGGCCAAGCTGGCCCACGAGCTGCTGGCCGACCTGCACAAGGAGACCGTCGACTGGGTGCCCAACTACGACGGCACCGAGCAGATCCCGGCGGTCATGCCGACCCGTATTCCCAACCTGCTGGTCAACGGCTCCAGCGGTATCGCCGTGGGCATGGCGACCAACATCCCGCCGCACAACCTCGGCGAGGTCATCGATGGCTGCCTGGCACTCATCGACAACCCCGAAGTCACCATTGATGAGCTGATGCAGCACATCCCTGGCCCGGACTTCCCGACTGCCGGCCTGATCAACGGCCGCCAGGGCATCATCGAGGCCTATCGTACCGGCCGTGGTCGCATCTACATGCGTGCCCGCTCCGAGGTCGAAGACATCGACAAGGTCGGTGGCCGCCAGCAGATCGTGGTTACCGAGCTGCCGTACCAGCTGAACAAGGCTCGCCTGATCGAGAAGATCGCCGAGCTGGTCAAAGAGAAGAAGATCGAAGGCATCACCGAGCTGCGCGACGAGTCCGACAAGGACGGCATGCGCATCGTCATCGAGCTGCGTCGCGGCGAGGTGCCAGAGGTGGTGCTCAACAACCTCTACCAGCAAACCCAGCTGCAGAGCGTATTCGGTATCAACGTGGTGGCCTTGGTCGACGGCCGTCCGCGCCTGCTCAACCTCAAGGACCTGCTCGAAGCGTTCGTGCGTCACCGCCGTGAAGTGGTAACCCGCCGTACCGTGTTCGAGCTGCGCAAGGCCCGCGAACGCGGCCATATCCTCGAAGGCCAGGCGGTCGCGCTGTCCAACATCGACCCGGTTATCGCCCTGATCAAAGCCTCGCCGACCCCGTCCGAAGCCAAGGAAGCCCTGGTCTCCACTGCCTGGGAATCCAGTGCCGTGCAGGTCATGGTCGAGCGCGCCGGCGCCGATTCCTGCCGCCCCGAGGACCTGCCGGAGCAGTACGGCCTGCGTGAAGGCAAGTACTACCTGTCGCCGGAACAGGCACAGGCCATTCTCGACCTGCGCCTGCACCGCCTGACCGGCCTGGAGCACGAGAAGCTGCTGGCCGAGTACCAGGAAATCCTCGAGCAGATCGGCGAACTGATCCGCATCCTCAGCAGCGCCGAGCGCCTGATGGAAGTGATCCGCGAAGAGCTGGAAGCCATCCGCGCCGAATATGGCGATGCCCGCCGTACCGAAATCCTCGATGCGCGCCACGACCTCAACTACGGCGACATGATCCCGGAAGAAGAGCGCGTGGTGACCATCTCCCACGGCGGCTACGCCAAGACCCAGCCGCTGTCCGCCTACCAGGCTCAGCGCCGTGGCGGCAAAGGCAAGTCGGCTACCGGGGTGAAGGACGAGGACTACGTCGAGCACCTGCTGGTTGCCAACAGCCATGCCACCCTGCTGCTGTTCTCCAGCAAGGGCAAGGTGTACTGGCTGAAGACCTACGACATCCCTGAAGCGTCCCGCGCCGCCCGCGGCCGCCCGCTGGTCAACCTGTTGCCGCTGGAGGAAGGTGAGCGCATCACCGCCATGCTGCAGATCGACCTCGAGGCCCTGCAGCAGAACGCTGACGCCGACGAAGAGCTGGAGGACGCGGAAGACACCGTGCTCGAAGGCGAAGTGGTCGAGGCCGAGGAAGTGGACGAGGAAGACGGCGACACCCCTGAGTGGGTAGCCGAGCCGACCGGCGCCTACATCTTCATGGCCACCGCTTCGGGTACCGTGAAGAAGACCCCGCTGGTGCAGTTCGCCCGTCCGCGCTCCAACGGCCTGATTGCCCTGAAGCTGAAGGAAGGTGACACCCTGATCGCCGCGGCCATCACCGACGGTGCCAAGGAAGTCATGATGTTCTCCGACGCCGGCAAGGTGATCCGCTTCGCTGAAAGCGTGGTGCGCGAGATGGGCCGTAATGCCCGTGGCGTGCGCGGCATGAAGCTGGGCAAGGGCCAGCAGATCATCTCCATGCTGATCCCGGAATCCGGCGCGCAGATCCTCACCGCCTCCGAGCGTGGCTTCGGCAAGCGCACACCGCTGTCCAAGTTCCCGCGTCGCGGCCGTGGTGGCCAGGGCGTGATCGCCATGGGTACCAAGGGGCGCAATGGCCTGCTGATCGGCGCCATCCAGGTGCAGGAAGGCGAAGAGATCATGCTGATCTCCGACCAGGGCACGCTGGTGCGTACCCGCGTTGGCGAAGTGTCCAGCCTGGGCCGTAACACTCAGGGCGTGACCTTGATCAAGCTGGCTACCGACGAGACGCTGGTGGGCCTGGAGCGTATTCAGGAGCCTTCCGAGGACGAACTCGATGATGTGATCGAGACGGACGAAGAGGGCGTCGAGGCTGAAGCGCCAGACAACGAAGAAGCTGCTGGTGCCGAAGAGGCCCCGCAGGAGTAAGCAAGCGTAAAACCCGAACGGGGCGACCAAGGTCGCCCCGTTTGACTGATCAGGCCAGGTCATCGGGGCCGCTGTGCGGCCCATCGCCGGCAAGCCGGGCTCCCACAGGTTCAGCGCGAGCTTCGAGGTTTGCGCGGTCCTTGTGGGAGCTGGCTTGCCTGCGATGGCCTGCAAGGCAGGCCCATGACAGGCGACACAGTTTTGATTGGTCAGCACCGAATTACGATTTTGTACCATTTGGCAGAGCGAGAGTGGATGTGAGCAAACGAGCCTTTAACTTCTGCGCAGGCCCTGCCGCGCTTCCTGACGCTGTTCTGCAGCGCGCCCAGGCCGAGATGCTGGATTGGCGTGGCAAGGGCTTGTCGGTGATGGAAATGAGCCATCGCAGCGACGATTACGTGGCCATCGCCGAAAAGGCCGAGCAGGACCTGCGTGACCTGCTGTCCGTCCCCTCCAACTACAAGGTGCTGTTCCTGCAGGGCGGCGCCAGCCAGCAGTTCGCTGAAATCCCGCTGAACCTGCTGCCGGAAAACGGCACCGCCGATTACATCGAAACCGGCATCTGGTCGAAAAAGGCCATCGAGGAAGGGCGCCGCTTCGGCAACGTCAACGTCGCCGCCAGCGCCAAGCCCTACGACTACCTGGCCATCCCGGGCCAGAACGAGTGGAAGCTGACCAAGAACGCTGCCTACGTGCACTATGCGTCCAACGAGACCATCGGTGGCCTGCAGTTCGACTGGGTGCCGGAAACCGGTGACGTGCCGCTGGTGGTCGACATGTCGTCCGACATCCTCTCGCGCCCGATCGATGTGTCGCAGTACGGCCTGATCTACGCCGGCGCGCAGAAGAATATCGGCCCGAGCGGCCTGGTCGTGGTGATCGTGCGCGAAGACCTGCTGGGCCGCGCCCGCAGCAGCTGTCCGACCATGCTCGACTACAAGGTCTCGGCCGACAACGGCTCGATGTACAACACCCCGGCCACCTACTCCTGGTACCTCTCGGGCCTGGTGTTCGAATGGCTGAAAGAGCAGGGTGGCGTCGATGCCATGGAGCAGCGCAACCGCGCCAAGAAAGACCGCCTGTACGGGTTCATCGACAGCAGCGAGTTCTACACCAACCCGATCAGCCACAATGCCCGTTCGTGGATGAACGTGCCGTTCCGTCTGGCTGACGAGCGCCTGGACAAGGCCTTCCTCGCCGGCGCCGATGCCCGTGGCCTGCTCAACCTCAAGGGCCACCGTTCGGTAGGCGGCATGCGTGCCTCCATCTACAACGCCCTGGGCCTTGAAGCAGTCGAAGCCCTGGTGGCCTACATGACCGAATTCGAGAAGGAGCACGGCTGATGTCCGAGCACGAACTGAAGGCGCTGCGCGTTCGCATCGACAGCCTCGACGAGAAAATCCTCGAGCTGATCAGCGAGCGCGCCCGTTGCGCCCAGGAAGTGGCCAAGGTCAAGACCGCCTCGCTGGCGGAAGGCGAAAAGCCGGTGTTCTACCGCCCCGAGCGTGAAGCCGCCGTGCTCAAACGCGTGATGGAGCGCAACAAGGGCCCGTTGGACAACGAAGAGATGGCGCGGCTGTTCCGCGAAATCATGTCGTCGTGCCTGGCCCTGGAAGAGCCGCTGAAAATCGCCTACCTCGGCCCTGAGGGCACCTTCACCCAGGCCGCGGCCATGAAGCACTTCGGCCACGCGGTGATCAGCCGGCCGATGGCGGCCATCGACGAAGTGTTCCGCGAAGTGGCGGCCGGTGCCGTCAACTTCGGCGTGGTGCCGGTGGAAAACTCCACCGAAGGCGCGGTCAGCCACACCCTGGACAGCTTCCTCGAGCACGACATGGTGATTTGCGGCGAGGTCGAGCTGCGCATCCACCACCACCTGCTGGTGGGCGAGAACACCAAGACCGACAGCATCACCCGCATCTACTCCCACGCCCAGTCGCTGGCCCAGTGCCGCAAGTGGCTGGACGCGCACTACCCGAATGTGGAGCGCGTGGCCGTGTCGAGCAATGCCGAGGCGGCCAAGCGGGTCAAGGGCGAGTGGAATTCGGCGGCGATCGCCGGCGACATGGCGGCCAACCTGTACGGTTTGACTCGCCTGGCCGAAAAGATCGAAGACCGCCCGGACAACTCCACGCGCTTCCTGATGATCGGCAGCCAGGAAGTGCCGCCGACCGGCGACGACAAGACCTCGATCATCGTTTCGATGAGCAACAAGCCGGGTGCCTTGCACGAGCTGCTGGTACCGTTCCACCAGAACGGCATCGACCTGACTCGCATCGAGACCCGCCCATCGCGCAGCGGCAAGTGGACCTACGTGTTCTTCATCGACTTCGTCGGCCACCACCGCGACCCGCTGATCAAGGCGGTGCTCGAGCAGATCAGCCAGGAGGCTGTGGCGCTGAAGGTGCTGGGTTCGTATCCGAAGGCGGTGCTTTGATTCAAGGCCTTTGGGGCTGCTTTGCAGCCCTTCGCGGGCACGCCCGCTCCCACAGTGACAGCGTGATGTCGAACTCTGTGGGAGCGGGCGTGCCCGCGAAGGGCCGCACAGCGGCCCCAGTGGGCCCCGCAGGCTGTCTAGATTTCTGAACAGGGTTCGCACCAGTGGTAAAAGCAGTAACAACCAAACCCGCACCAATCATCAACCGCCTGGTCGTGGTCGGCCTCGGCCTGATCGGTGGCTCGTTCGCCAAGGGCCTGCGTGAAAGCGGCCTGTGCCGCGAAGTGGTCGGTGTCGACCTGGACGCGCCCTCGCGCAAGCAGGCCGTGGCCCTGGGCGTGGTCGATCGCTGCGAGGAAGACCTTGCTGCCGCCTGTGTCGGTGCCGATGTCATCCAGTTGGCCGTGCCGATCCTGGCCATGGAAAAGGTACTGGCCCGCCTGGCCGGGCTTGACCTTGGCGATGCCGTCATCACCGACGTCGGCAGCGCCAAGGGCAATGTCGTGCGTGAGGCGCGTGCCGTCTTTGGGGAACGCCTGCCGAGCTTCGTCCCCGGCCACCCCATCGCCGGCTCCGAGCAGAGCGGGGTAGAGGCCTCCAACGCCACCCTGTTCCGCCGGCACAAGGTCATCCTCACGCCGCTGGCCGAAACCGACCCGGCCGCCCTGGCCCTGGTCGACCGCCTGTGGCGCGAGCTGGGCGCCGATGTGGAGCACATGTCGGTCGAACGCCACGACGAAGTGCTTGCCGCCACCAGCCACCTGCCGCACCTGCTGGCCTTCGGCCTGGTCGATTCACTGGCCAAGCGCAATGAAAACCTCGAGATCTTCCGGTACGCTGCGGGAGGCTTCCGCGATTTCACGAGAATCGCCGGCAGCGACCCGACCATGTGGCACGACATCTTTCTCGCCAACCGCGACGCTGTCCTGCGCACGCTTGATACATATCGCAGCGATCTCGACGCCTTGCGCGACGCGATCGCTGAAGGGGACGGGCACCAGCTGCTGGGTGTATTCACCCGCGCACGCGTTGCCCGCGAGCATTTCAGTAAAATCCTGGCCCGCCGGGCCTATGTGGACGCTATGAACGCCAACGATCTGATTTTCCTGGCCCAACCGGGTGGCCGCCTGTCAGGGCGAATCCGCGTACCGGGCGACAAGTCGATTTCCCACCGCTCGATCATGCTCGGCTCGCTGGCCGAAGGCACCACCGAGGTCGAAGGCTTCCTCGAGGGTGAGGACGCGCTGGCGACCCTGCAGGCATTCCGTGACATGGGTGTGGTCATCGAAGGCCCCAACCACGGTCGCGTGACCATTCACGGCGTCGGCCTGCACGGCCTCAAGCCGCCACCCGGGCCGCTTTACGTGGGCAACTCGGGTACCTCGATGCGCCTGCTGTCGGGCCTGCTGGCCGGCCAGCCGTTCGACGTGACCATGACCGGCGACGCTTCGCTGTCCAAGCGCCCGATGAACCGTGTGGCCAACCCGCTGCGCGAAATGGGTGCCGTGGTCGAGACCGGCCCTGAAGGCCGCCCGCCGCTGACCATCCGCGGTGGCCACAAGCTCAAGGCGCTGACCTACACGCTGCCGATGGCCAGTGCCCAGGTCAAATCCTGCCTGCTGCTGGCCGGCCTGTACGCCGAAGGCAAGACCACCGTTACCGAGCCTGCGCCAACCCGTGACCACACCGAACGCATGCTGCGCGGCTTCGGCTACAGCGTCGACAGCAACGGCCCGGTGGCCTCGCTGCAGTCCGGCGGCAAGCTCACTGCCACCCGTATCGAAGTACCGGCCGACATTTCCTCGGCGGCGTTCTTCCTGGTGGCGGCGTCCATCGCCGAAGGCTCCGAACTGGTGCTGGAGCACGTTGGCATCAACCCGACCCGTACCGGCGTGATCGACATCCTGCGCCTGATGGGCGGTGACATCACCCTGGAAAACCAGCGTGAAGTTGGCGGCGAGCCGGTGGCCGACCTGCGTGTGCGCGGTGCCAAGCTGAAGGGTATCGACATCCCTGAAGAGCTGGTGCCACTGGCCATCGACGAGTTCCCGGTGTTGTTCGTCGCCGCTGCCTGCGCCGAAGGGCGTACCGTGCTGCGTGGTGCCGAAGAGCTGCGGGTGAAGGAATCCGACCGTATCCAGGTCATGGCCGACGGCCTGATCACCCTGGGCATCAAGTGCGAGCCGACCCCGGACGGCATCATCATCGACGGCGGCCAGTTGGGTGGCGGCGAAGTGCATGGCCACGGTGACCACCGTATCGCCATGGCCTTCAGCGTTGCCTCGCTGCGCGCCAGCGCGCCGATACGCATCCACGATTGCGCCAACGTCGCCACCTCGTTCCCCAACTTCCTGGCGCTGTGCGCCGAGGTGGGCATCCGCGTAGCGGAAGAGGGCAAGTCGTGAGTGCCCTGGCGCCAGTCATCACCATCGACGGGCCAAGCGGTTCGGGCAAGGGTACGGTTGCCGGGCTGCTGGCCCGCGAGCTGGGCTGGAGGTTGCTGGACTCTGGCGCGCTGTACCGTCTGCTGGCGTTCAACGCCAGCAACCACGGCGTCGACCTGACCAACGAAGAGTTGCTGACCAAGCTTGCCGCCCATCTGGATGTGCAGTTCATCGCCGCCGAGCCCGGTAAGCTGCAACAGATCATCCTCGAGGGCGAGGACGTCAGCAACGTCATCCGCACCGAGACCGTCGGCGCCGGAGCCTCGATGGTTGCTTCGCTGCCGGCCGTGCGTGATGCACTGCTGGTGCGCCAGCGCGAATTCCGCGAGGCGCCGGGCCTGATCGCCGACGGTCGCGACATGGGCACCGTGGTGTTCCCGGACGCGCCGTTGAAAGTCTTCCTCACCGCCAGCGCGGAGGAGCGGGCGCGTCGCCGCTACCTGCAGTTGAAGGGCAAGGGTGAAGATGTTAGTCTGTCGAGTCTGCTGGATGAGATTCGTGCGCGTGATGAGCGCGACACCCAACGTACAGTGGCCCCGCTGAAGCCAGCGGTCGATGCCATTCAGTTGGACTCTACCGAGTTGTCCATCGAGCAGGTGTTGCAACGTATCAGGAGCGAGATCGCACTGCGCGACCTTCTCTGATAGCCAGGAAAGCAGGCAGGGGCACCAGTCAACGTCCTGCCGGCTTTCCTTTACTTAAAACAAACCCACATTGTCTGGAATGTGGCTATGGGCGTCTGTTTCGCCCGAATCTACAGGAATTAAAATGAGCGAAAGCTTTGCAGAACTCTTTGAAGAAAGCCTGAAAACCCTCAATCTTCAGCCGGGTGCCATCATCACCGGTATCGTTGTCGACATCGACGGCGACTGGGTTACCGTACACGCTGGCCTGAAGTCCGAGGGCGTCATCCCGCTCGAGCAGTTCTACAACGAAGCTGGCGAGCTGACCATCAAGGTCGGTGACGAAGTTCACGTTGCGCTGGACGCGGTCGAAGACGGCTTTGGCGAAACCAAACTGTCCCGTGAAAAAGCCAAGCGCGCCGAGTGCTGGATTGTTCTGGAAGCAGCTTTCGCCGCCGAAGAAGTGGTCAAGGGCGTTATCAACGGTAAGGTTAAGGGCGGCTTCACTGTCGACGTTAACGGCATCCGTGCGTTCCTGCCGGGCTCCCTGGTTGATGTCCGCCCTGTGCGCGACACCACCCACCTGGAAGGCAAAGAGCTGGAATTCAAGGTCATCAAGCTGGACCAGAAGCGCAACAACGTTGTCGTTTCCCGTCGCAGCGTGCTGGAAGCCGAGAACAGCGCCGAGCGCGAAGCCCTGCTGGAAACCCTGCAGGAAGGCCAGCAGGTCAAGGGTATCGTCAAGAACCTCACCGACTACGGCGCCTTCGTGGACCTGGGCGGTATCGACGGCCTGCTGCACATCACCGACATGGCTTGGAAGCGCATCAAGCACCCATCGGAAATCGTTAACGTTGGCGACGAAGTCGACGTACGCGTTCTGAAGTTCGACCGTGAGCGCAACCGCGTTTCGCTGGGTCTGAAGCAGATGGGCGAAGATCCGTGGGTAGCTATCACTGCCCGTTACCCAGAAGGTACTCGCGTACAGGCTCGCGTTACCAACCTGACCGACTACGGCTGCTTCGCTGAGCTGGAAGAAGGCGTTGAAGGTCTGGTACACGTTTCCGAAATGGACTGGACCAACAAGAACATCCACCCGTCGAAAGTCGTTCAGGTTGGCGACGAAGTGGAAGTCATGGTTCTGGACATCGACGAAGAGCGTCGTCGTATCTCCCTGGGCATCAAGCAGTGCAAGTCCAACCCATGGGAAGACTTCTCCGGCCAGTTCAACAAGGGTGACAAGATCACCGGTACCATCAAGTCGATCACCGACTTCGGTATCTTCATCGGCCTGGACGGCGGCATCGACGGTCTGGTTCACCTGTCCGACATCTCCTGGAACGAAACCGGCGAAGAAGCCGTGCGTCGTTTCAAGAAGGGCGACGAGCTGGAAACCGTCATCCTGTCGGTCGACCCAGAGCGCGAGCGCATCTCCCTGGGCATCAAGCAGCTTGAAGACGATCCGTTCTCCAACTTCGTTGCTGTCAATGACAAGGGCGCTATCGTCAAGGGCATCGTGAAAGAAGTTGACGCCAAAGGCGCCATCGTCACTCTGGCCGACGACATCGAAGCTACTCTGAAAGCTTCCGAAATCAGCCGTGACCGCGTTGAAGACGCGCGTAACGTCCTGAAGGAAGGCGAAGAGATCGAAGCCAAGATCATCAGCGTTGACCGCAAGTCCCGCGTTATCAGCCTGTCCATCAAGTCGAAGGACGATGCTGAAGAGCGCGAAGCCATCCAGAGCCTGAAAAACGCTCCGGAAGCGGCTGCCGACACCACCATGGCTGCGCTGCTGCGCGAAGCAATGGCCAAGCAGAACTGAGTTCTGTTTGATCGGTAAAAAAAGGCGACCTTCGGGTCGCCTTTTTTTATGCTGAAAGAAGGCCATGTCGGGGGATTGTGCGATGTTGATGTTTGGCGACGTCATGGAAGGTCGCGGGCGCGATAACAATTTCCTGATCATCAGGCTGCTGGCGGCAACTGCCGTCGTGGTGGGGCATTCCTTTGCGCTCTCCTATCTGGAGTGCCTGAGTTGCACCGACCCTGGGCTGCTGCTGGGTATGCCGGTGCCCATTCATAGCCTGGGCGTGGAAGTATTCTTCATGGTCAGCGGTTTCCTGATCGCGGCCAGTGGTGAAAAAAATAGCGCCCGGGATTTCTACCTGGCCCGCGCATTGCGGATCTTGCCTGGCTTGCTTGTGTGCCTGCTGCTCATGGCCTTTGTGCTAGGGCCTGTCATTACCTCGCTGCCGCTTGGTGAGTATCTTTCCCAGCGTCAGGTTTACAGGTACGTCTATAGCCCATTGCTGATTTTCAAGGATGCCCAGTTCCTGTTGCCTGGGGTGAGCTTTACCCCGCGCCCCTATGGGGCTTCGGTCAATGGCAGCCTGTGGACCATCCCATTGGAAATGCGCATGTACGTGGTGCTGTGGCTATTGGTGCTGGTGGCCAAGGTTTGCCGGTGGCCGATGACAGGGTTGACGCTTGCCGCGTTGGTGGTTGCGCTGGGCTTGCACACCTTGCATCCAGCCTTTGCGGAGTACCCGTTCAAGCTGGTGGTGTGCTTCCTGGCAGGGGCGGTGTTCTATTCGTACCGGGCGGTGATCCCGTATACCGGCTGGCTGTTGTTTGCCTTTGTTGCGTTGTTCGTGTTGGCCAAGGGTGGGCGCCTTGAGGTTTTTGCGTTTGCCGTTCTGACGATGTACGGCACGTTGTACGTAGCTTATTGCCCGCAGTTGAAGCTTCCTTCGTTTGTGGAGGATTACTCGTACGGTATCTACCTGTATGCATTTCCGATCCAGCAAGTGTTGGCGTGGGCAATGCCATGGGCCGGGCCTTACTGGCTGATGTTGGCGGCCGTGCCGGCGTCCTGGTTGGCGGGGTATGTGTCGTGGGGGCTGGTAGAGAAGCCTGCCTTGGCGATGCGCAAACGCTTTTCCCGAGCGGGCTCCCGGCAGCAATTGGCATAGGCGTCTGGCCTCCAATAGCTGGTGTGCCCACTTTCACCCAGAAGGTGGTGTAGCCTTCAATGCAT
>NZ_DKHD01000053.1:94113-130571 GCF_002453565.1 Pseudomonas sp. UBA6753
ACGCGATGGATGGCACCGGCTACGCCGGTGTTCGCGGGCGCGCCCGCTCCCACATGGGCTGTGCTGGCCTCAAGGCAGGTGATGTCCATGCGGGGGGGCAGTGGTCTGGCCCATTTTCCCAGTACTTGCACGATCCCCTTGTGAAGCGGCCCTGTGTCGCGAAAAGTCTGCTCTCAACAGGCCGGTACCTGGCTTCGAAGCAGGCAGCATCTCTGCAGGGCTGGCGACCCAAGCCCGATTTCCAAAAGCCTGCACGATCCCTGTGGGAGCTGGCTTGCCGGCGATGAGGCCGGGCCTGCCAGGCGCCGCCAGCTAGACCATTCCTGTAAAACTTCAATCTTGAATTTTTTTATTAAGTCAAGAACTACCCTGTTCAAATCCCTCCCAGCGTGCTACAAACTGGTTAAGCAATGATCTAGCTGCTTGATAACGAAGGGAAAAATATGACGAAGTCGGAGCTGATCGAACGTATTGTCACCCATCAGGGGCTGCTCTCGTCCAAGGACGTGGAGCTGGCCATCAAGACCATGCTTGAGCAGATGTCACAATGCCTTGCCACTGGCGATCGCATCGAGATCCGCGGTTTTGGCAGCTTCTCGCTGCACTATCGCGCCCCTCGCGTAGGCCGTAACCCGAAGACCGGCCAGTCGGTCAGCCTCGAAGGCAAGTTCGTGCCGCACTTCAAGCCCGGCAAAGAGTTGCGCGACCGGGTCAATGAAGAAGAGCATGAGGCCCACACCTGATTCCACAAGGAGCAATCTGATGCGTAACCTCAAGCGCGCCCTGGCGGCGGTGTTCGTGCTGCTGTTGGCGGCTGTGGTGCTGTTCTTCGTGCTGGAGAACCAGCAAACCGTCTCGTTGGTCCTGTTCGGTTGGGCTGCCCCGGCCATGCCGGTCGCTGTGCTGGTTCTGGCCGCCCTGGTCATTGGCCTGGCAGTCGGTCCGCTGTTGGGTGCCTACGGCGTGCAGCGCAGCAAGCGCAAGATCAAGGCTTCTGCCCGCCAGGCAGCATTGAGCGGTAACTAAGGGCATTTCCTACATCCGTTTGGGAAAGTGTCACCTATGCCTGCGCCGGCCGTCATGGAGTAATAACGCACTTCATTTTCGGCCCTGGCGAGTGTGCGCAGCATGGAATATCCCGTCCTTTCCCATCATGGTGGCACCCGCGGCGTCACCGGTTCCTGCCATCAACTGCACCTCGACCCGTCCACCAGTCTGCTGATCGACTGCGGCCTGGAGCAGGGCGCCGAGGCCGCGCCAGGCGCAGCATCGGCACCACTCGGTTTCGGCGTGCAGGGCATCCAGGCCCTGGTCATCACCCATGTGCATCTCGACCACGTTGGCTGCATCCCGGCACTGCTGGCTGCCGGCTACCGTGGCCCCATCCTGTGCAGCGAGCCGTCCGCCCGGCTGCTGCCACTGGTGCTGGAAGACGCCTACAAGCTGAGCATCAGCAGCGAGCCCGCCCAAGTGGCAAGGTACCTGGAGTTCATTCGCGACCTGATCGTGCCCCTGCCTTTCGAGCAGTGGCACACCCTGGTCGAGCAACCAGGGCTCACCTGTCGCATTCGCCTGCAACGCGCCGGGCATCTGCTGGGTTCGGCCTATGTCGAATGCGATGTGCAGTCCGCGCAAGCCAGCACCCGCTACGTTTTCTCCGGTGACCTCGGCGCCTGCGGCAACCCCTTGCTGCGCCCAGTGCAACCGCCGGAACGGGCCGATGTACTGGTACTGGAAAGCACCTACGGCGACCGCCTGCACCCGCCTGCAGGCGACCGTCAGCAGCGACTGGAAGCGGCCATCGACCGCGCCCTGGCTGACCAGGGCACGCTGCTCATTCCAGCGTTCAGCCTCGGCCGTACCCAGGAGTTGCTGTACGAACTCGAAAGCATTCTTCATCGCAAGGCCTTGCTGAACAAGGCCGGCCCGGCCCCCGATGGCGACCCGCTCGACTGGTCGCAATTGCCCATCATCCTCGACTCGCCCCTGGCCCAGCGCATTACCGGTGTATACCGGGAGCTGCACGACTACTGGAATGCCGAAGCCCAAGCGCGCCTTGCCGAAGGGCGCGATCCGTTGGGTTTCAGTCAGCTGATCAGCGTGGACACCCACGCCCGCCACCAGCAGGTGGTCAATTACCTGAAGAGCACCGGGCGGCCGGCGATCGTGATTGCCGGCAATGGCATGTGCTCGGGTGGGCGCATCGTCAGTTACCTGAAGGCCATGCTGGGGGATCCGCGACATGAGGTGATGTTTGTCGGTTACCAGGCCAAGGGTACGCCGGGCGCGGTGATACAGGCGAGTGAAGGGGCAGAAGGGTTTGTGCAGATTGATCTGGATGGGCAGATGTATGAGATCCGGGCGAAGGTGATGACACTGGGTGGCTACTCGGGGCATGCGGATCAGGCGCAGCTGGTGGCGTTCGCGCACGGCTGTAATGCCCGGCGGATAGTGTTGGTGCATGGCGAGCAAAGGGCGAAGCAGGCGCTTGCGGCTGCGCTGCGCGAAAGGCTCGCACGGTCAGGGAATGAGGTGTGTGTCACAGTCGCGAAATGACCTTCTGGCGGGAAGGTTGATGTCTGTCAGAAAGTGAGGAACTTTTGCGAGGCGGGTCTTTCTACTACTGCTTGGAAGTAATGTTAGAAGTGTGGCGGAAAGAGTGGCAAATAGCCGCTACGCTTGATTCGAGGGGTATTGAGTCGCTTAGGTCGGAAGCGTGCCCCAAGATGATGCAATCAGACAGACCCAAGGAAAAAAAGACTAAATGCGCAATGAACGCGAGCGCCTGAGTGGTAGTGACGAGATTGACCTGATTGAGCTTGTGCAGGGTGTTTGGCGCCAGAAGATCTGGGTAGGGCTGGTTGCGGTACCGGTGATTGCTTTGGGGTTGGCTTATGTGATGCTGGTTTCGCCGGTATATGAGGCGAAGCTCTATATTCAGC
Source organism: Pseudomonas sp. UBA6753 (assembly GCF_002453565.1). Classification (NCBI taxonomy): domain Bacteria; kingdom Pseudomonadati; phylum Pseudomonadota; class Gammaproteobacteria; order Pseudomonadales; family Pseudomonadaceae; genus Pseudomonas; species Pseudomonas sp. UBA6753. Next base: position 97,056 of record NZ_DKHD01000053.1, read on the forward strand.
CCCCTTCCCAGAGCGAGATTGCCCAGCTGAACTACGGTCGTGGTGAGGGAACGGGCCTGGCGCCACTGAGTGCCAAGGATGTGTACAGCATCTACCTCAAGTCCCTTCAGTCTGAAGCAGTACGAGACAAATTCTTTCGCAGCGCCTTCCTGCCCATGCTGACCGAAGAAGAGCGGGGCGGTTCACGTGATGCCTTGTATGCTCAGTTCAACGGCATGTTGAAAGTGGCCGTGGCTAGCAAAGACATGCCAGATCGTTATGTGCTGACGGCGAACCTGGAAGACCCGCGCCTTGCGGCGACCTGGGTGTCGAATTACGCCGAGTTGGCTGCGGAGCGAGCAAAGAACGAGTTGTTGAGCGGTACCCGCAGTGATATATCGATCATGGCTGACAACCTTGATCAGCAAATCAAGGCTGCGCGAGCCACTGCCAGCAATCAGCGTGTGGACCAGATTGCCCAACTCAAGGAGGCGTTGCGCGTAGCGCGGTCGATTGGCCTGGAAAAGCCGCCGATCATTTCCGAGACGCTGTCCAAGGAAGTGTCTGCCGGTATGAATGGGGCTCTTACCTACATGCGCGGTACCAAGGCGCTGGAGGCAGAAATCGCCAACCTGGAAGCGCGCTCATCGGACGACCCGTTCATCCGGAATTTGCGTGAAAAGCAGGAAAAGCTGAGCTTCTTGCGCACGTTGAAGGTCGACCCATCCCTCGTTGCGATGTACCAGCAGGATGGCGCCGTTTCCCAGCCTGACAAACCGATCAAGCCGCGAAAAGCCATCATCATGTTGCTATCGGCGTTGGTAGGGGTAGGGCTTGGTGTGTTGGTTGCCCTGGGGCGGGACATATGGTGTAGGCGCAAAGCGACGAACGGAAGGGAACTTCCCTGATCGCAAAGCATCCTCAAGCGTTGTTGTCGCTTGCGGAAGGTGCAACAATAGCCTTTCGTCGCCGATGACATGGAAAGCTGGAAGAGCGAGCACGACACGCTGATCTGCCCTGCCTGTCTTGGTTAACCCCCGTTATAGACAGGGAAGTAATGTGAATAGCGTTGTGCGTTCCCCCTCCATGGCCGCTTCAGGCGAAATCGATCTTTTCAACGTTCTGCGCACAATCTGGCGTAGGCGTTTGCTAATTGTTGCTGTTGGGGGCGTCTGTGCGCTTGTCGGTGCCGCAGTCGCCTACAACATTACGCCTGTATATGAGGCGTCCACGAGTTTAAGGCCGGTCGCCCTCAACCAGCTGGACGCCTTGAATCGGACAAAAATCTATTCTTTGCCGCCAGAGGCAGCACTCAAGAGAGTCGGTGCGACGCTGGACTCTTATAACGCTAGGCTGGACTTCTTTCGCTCCAGGCCAGACCTCATCGATGCTTTTCAGGATGAAGGGCAAAGTGTCGAGCAGGCATTTGAGGACTTCAACCGCGATGCGCTCAGCGTAGTCTTGGCTGACCCGAAAAAAAACGATCTGTTGAGCGATTTTATCGGATTGAAAATGCGCTATGAAAAAGGCGTAAATGGTGCGGCCATCCTCAACGATTTTGTCGACTATGCCATTGAGCGTGAGCGCAGCCAGCTATCCAAGGATATGCAGATTATTTTGGCAAACCGCTTGGCAGAGGTGGACAAGAAGCTGAATTCTGCAGTGTCGGAATATGAGGCGGGGAATGAAAGCAGTATCGCCCGTCTCGAAGAGGCAGATGCGATCAAACGTGCGCAACTCAATGATGAGCTCAAGGCTTTGCGCGTTCAGTTGAAATTGCGCCGTGAGGCGCGCTTGGCCGAGCTTGATGAGGCTATCAGTGTTGCGCGAAGCCTCGGGTTGAAAAAACCTTCGACACCTTCGCTGATGGCTGATGAAAGCGCGGCAAATGGCAATATCATTCGTACCGAAGTAAACGGTAGGCCGGTGCCGCTGTACTTTATGGGCACCGAAGTGCTTGAAGCTGAACGTGCTGCATTGCGCAAGCGTACTTCAGATGACTTCGTTGAGCCTAGAATCGGCCAGATCCGCAAAGAGCTCATCCTGCTTTCGACCAATCGCAAAGTCCAGGCAATCAAGGCCCGGGCGAGCGAGGCTGCGTTTTTGGAGGGGATCGAAGGGCTTCGCGTGGAGCGTGCGCGCCTGCAAGCCATCGATACCCAGCTGGAGGGGCTGCATCTGGTGAATATTGATCAGCGTGCGGTGCTCTCCAACAAGCCTTTGAAGCCGCGCAAAGCACTCATCGTGCTAATTGCATTTATCGGCGGCCTGTTGCTCGGAACAGTCGCTGCAGTGCTGCGAGGTGCTTTCAAGGACCATGCGAGGCAACAACGAGTTCTTGAAATCGAGGGTTCGGCACATCGCGTCATACCCGACGAATTGACAGGGCAGAACCACGCCAGGCTGGGTGATGCGCAAGCTTGAGCCCTCAATTGTATGATGTTGTTTTGGTGGCACTTTGGCGGTTACATGTCTCAGGAAAACTCCGATGGATTGGCGAAGCCTAACCGCATATCATTGTGACGCATCTCATTGGTGGCAGCCACCGGGTCGCTCCCCGGGCAAATGTAAGTGGGCGTTTTTTGCTCGACAGCGTGTGTAATGCGCGCTGTCGCCGAATGGATTCACTCGACTGACGAATGAATCGAAGAAGGTTCAATAACCCGTTGTTCAGCCGTGGAAACGGGCAGGTAAATTCAAGGTGAGTTGGGAAGCATGACAGATATGAATGCGGTGGTAGAGAAGTTCAAAAGCCGGCAGGCCTTGATTGGTATCGTGGGCCTCGGTTATGTCGGGTTGCCGCTGATGCTGCGTTATAACGCCATTGGTTTTAATGTGCTGGGTATTGATATCGATCAATCGAAAGTCGATAAACTCAATGCCGGCCAGAGCTACATTGAACACATCCCGGCTGCCAATATCAGCAAGGCACGTGAAACCGGCTTTGAGGCTACCGTCGACTTCAAGCGTGCCAGCGAGTGCGATGCACTGATCCTGTGCGTGCCCACCCCGCTGAACAAATATCGCGAGCCCGACATGAGCTTCGTGATCAACACCACCGACGCCATCAAGCCTTACCTGCGTGCAGGCCAGGTGGTTTCGCTGGAAAGCACCACCTACCCAGGTACCACCGAAGAAGAACTGCTGCCACGTGTGCAGGAAGGCGGCCTGGTAGTTGGCGAGAACATCTACCTGGTCTATTCGCCAGAGCGTGAAGACCCGGGCAACCCGAACTTCGAAACCCGCACCATTCCCAAGGTCATTGGTGGTCACACCCCAAATTGCCTGGAAGTGGGTATCGCCCTGTACGAGCAGGCTATCGATCAGGTCGTACCAGTAAGCTCCACCAAAGCTGCTGAAATGACCAAGTTGCTGGAGAACATTCACCGTGCGGTGAACATCGGCCTGGTCAACGAAATGAAAATTGTCGCTGACCGCATGGGTATCGACATTTTCGAAGTGGTCGATGCCGCGGCGACCAAGCCTTTCGGCTTCACTCCTTACTACCCTGGCCCGGGCCTGGGCGGCCACTGCATTCCGATCGACCCCTTCTACCTGACCTGGAAGGCGCGTGAGTACGGCCTGCACACCCGTTTCATCGAGCTTTCCGGTGAAGTCAACCAGGCCATGCCTGAGTACGTGCTGGGCAAGCTGATGGATGGCCTGAACGATGCCGGCAAGGCACTCAAGGGCAGCCGTGTGCTGGTTCTGGGTATCGCTTACAAGAAGAACGTTGACGACATGCGCGAGTCGCCATCCGTCGAAATCATGGAGCTGATCGAAGCCAAGGGTGGCGTGGTTGCCTACAGCGACCCGCACGTGCCGGTGTTCCCGAAGATGCGCGAGCACCACTTCGAGCTGAGCAGCGAGCCGCTCACCGCTGAGAACCTGGCAAGCTTCGACGCTGTGGTACTGGCCACCGATCACGACAAGTTCGACTATGCCCTGATCGAAGCCAAGGCCAAGCTGATTGTCGACAGCCGCGGCAAGTACCGCACGCCGACCGCGCACGTCATCAAGGCCTGATCGGCGTCGCCAGCAAATTGATCCGCCTGGCCCTCAAGGGCAGGCGGATTCATTCGTCTTCAAAGGAAGCCTCATGAAAAACTTTGCTCTCATCGGTGCTGCAGGCTATATCGCCCCTCGCCACATGCGCGCCATCAAGGACACCGGCAACCGCCTGGTCTCTGCGTACGACATCAATGACTCGGTAGGTATCATCGACAGTATCTCGCCGCAGAGCGAGTTCTTCACCGAGTTCGAGTTCTTCCTCGACCACGCCCATGGCTTGAAGCGTAACCCGGCTACTGCCCTGGACTACGTTGCGATCTGCTCGCCCAACTACCTGCACCACCCGCACATTGCCGCAGGCCTGCGCCTGGGTTGTGACGTAATCTGCGAAAAGCCGCTGGTCCCGACCCCGCAGCAACTGGACGAGTTGGCCCTGGTCGAGCAGGAAACCGGCAAGCGCCTGTACAACATCCTGCAACTGCGCCATCACCAGGCAATCCTTGCCCTGAAGGACAAGGTTGCCCGCGAAAACAACCCGCACAAGTATGAAGTCGATCTGACCTACATCACCTCGCGCGGCAAATGGTACCTGCAAAGCTGGAAGGGTGACCCACGCAAGTCGTTTGGTGTGGCCACCAACATCGGTGTGCACTTCTACGACATGCTGCACTTCATCTTCGGCAAGCTGCAGCGCAACGTTGTGCACTTCACCTCCGAGCACAAGGCCGCCGGTTACCTGGAGTACGAGAAAGCACGTGTACGCTGGTTCCTGTCGGTTGATGCCAATGACCTGCCAGAGTCGGTGAAGGGCAAGAAGCCAACCTACCGTTCGATCACCGTCAATGGTGAGGAAATGGAGTTCTCCGAAGGCTTCACCGATCTGCACACCACCAGCTATGAAGAGATCCTTGCTGGCCGTGGTTACGGTATCGAGGATGCGCGTCACTGTGTTGAAACCGTGAACACCATTCGTAGCGCCCCGGTTGTTGCGGCGGCGGATAATGAAGGCCACCCGTTTGTACTGGCGCTTTCGCGCTGACGGGACAACAAACGGGTAGCGCCTAAGCGTTACCCGTGGCCGGTTCTTCTTGGCGGGATCGCAATTCAGAAAGCATGGCCACCGAGAGTCCTTGTCTCAATTCATGGCTTTCTCCAGTAGCGTTTTTTTCATCGTCCCGATCATGAACGCCAACTCAACTATCCGCATTGGCACCATCCCAATGGTTCGGTGCTCGTCGACACTGACAACACGCGTCAGCAGCGATGCGGCATGCGTTCGATCAACCTCAATCAAGTGTGAGTCTCAAACATGAATTACTCTCAGCATCCGAGTGCCATCGTCGATGAGGGCGCGCAGATCGGTAACGGCTCCCGGGTCTGGCACTTTGTTCATGTGTGTGCCGGTGCCCGTATTGGTGAGGGCGTTTCCTTGGGGCAGAACGTTTTCGTTGGCAACAAGGTCGTGATCGGCGACCGTTGCAAGGTCCAGAACAACGTGTCGGTATATGACAACGTGACCTTGGAAGAAGGCGTGTTCTGTGGCCCGAGCATGGTATTCACCAACGTCTACAATCCCCGTTCGTTGATCGAGCGAAAGGACCAGTACCGCGACACTCTGGTCAAGAAAGGCGCGACACTGGGGGCCAACTGCACCATCGTCTGCGGGGTTACCATTGGCGAGTATGCCTTCGTCGGTGCTGGCGCAGTGATTAACAAGGATGTGCCAGCGTACGCCCTTATGGTTGGCGTCCCGGCCCGGCAAATCGGCTGGATGAGCGAGTTTGGTGAGCAACTTGGGCTGGATGAGAAGGGCGAGGCCGTTTGCTCGCATACTGGCGCACGTTACGTTTTGAGCGAAGGGACCCTGAACAAGGTGGATGTTTGAACATGATTGAATTCATTGACTTAAAAAGCCAGCAAGCGCGCATCAAAGACAAGATCGACGCGGGCATCCAGCGCGTACTGGACCATGGGCAGTACATCCTCGGCCCGGAAGTGGCGGAGCTGGAAAAGCGCCTGGCTGAGTTTGTCGGTGCGAAATACTGCATCACTTGCGCAAATGGTACCGATGCTCTGCAAATTGCTCAGATGGCGCTGAATATCGGCCCGGGCGATGAGGTCATCACCCCCGGTTTCACCTATATCGCAACTGCTGAAACAGTAGCATTGCTGGGGGCGAGGCCCGTGTATGTGGATGTTGACCCACGTACCTACAACCTCGACCCTGCATTGCTCGAGGCAGCGATCACTCCCCGTACCAAGGCGATCATCCCGGTATCCCTGTATGGTCAATGTGCTGATTTCGATGCAATCAATGCTATTGCTGCCAAGTACGGTATCCCGGTTATCGAGGACGCAGCGCAAAGCTTTGGCGCGTCCTATAAAGGGAAGCGCTCCTGCAACCTCTCTACGATATCTTGCACCAGCTTCTTCCCAAGCAAGCCACTGGGTTGCTATGGCGATGGCGGTGCCATTTTCACGAATGACGACCAGCTTGCAACCGTGCTGCGTCAAATCGCGCGCCATGGTCAGGATCGTCGTTACCACCATATTCGCGTCGGTGTGAATAGCCGGCTGGACACCTTGCAAGCGGCAATCCTGCTGCCCAAGCTCGAGATTTTCGAGGAGGAGATAGCCCTGCGCCAACAGGTGGCCGATAACTATGATCGTCTTCTCGCCGAGGCGGGCATTGAAACGACCCCATTTATCGAACCGCACAATATCTGTGCATATGCGCAGTACACCGTCCGTGTCCAGAACAGGGATGCTGTACAGGCTAGGCTGAAGGAGGCCGGTGTACCTACAGCCGTGCACTACCCGATTCCGCTGAACAAGCAACCCGCAGTGGCTGACGCTGCCGCTCAGTTGCCGGTCGGTGACGAGATTGCTGGCCAGGTGATGAGCCTGCCGATGCATCCGTATCTGACCCTGGCGGACCAGGAAGCCATTGTCGCGGCGCTAAAAGCGTGCTGAAAGCATTGCGTGCCGTGAAGAACGGCAAGAATGATTTCCTGCGTAATGTGTTGACGCTGATGACCGGCACTACGCTTGCGCAGGCGATTCCGATCGCGGCAATGCCTTTGTTGACGCGCTTGTACACGCCGGAAGATTTCGGCGTTTTGGCGCTATATATGTCCTTGGCGGGGATGATTTCAGTCATCATCACGGCCAGGTATGAAGTTGCAGTGATGTTGCCCGAGCGAGACGAGGACGCAGCCAGCCTAGTTACGTTGTCGGTTTGTATAGCGAGCGCTATCAGTCTTGTGCTTCTGATGGTTGTCTCCATGTTCAACGACGACATCCAGGTACTGCTCAACAACAAGGCAATTGGGCCATGGCTTTACCTGTTGCCGATAACGGTTTTCGTGACGGGCATGTGGCAGGCATTGAACTATTGGAACAACCGGTCCAAGAAATTCAAGCGCCTGGCTGTCAGCCGGGTTACGCAGGGTGGAGGCATGACTCTTGCCCAGTTTCTACTGGGCGGATTGTCGGCTGGTGGTCTTGTGCTTGGCTACCTTGTTGGGCAGGTCGGCGGCCTGATGGTGTTTCTGACTAGGACATGGCGCGAAGATCGAGCAGTGCTTTCACGAGTCAGCCTTGCAACGATGCTCGAAAACGCCCGACGTTACAGCAAATTCCCTAAGTATTCGACTTTCGGGGCTTTGCTGGACAATGCGGCGGTTCAGATGCCAGTCCTCATGCTCAGCAAGTTCTACGATACCCACATCGTTGGCATATTCAGTCTCACATTCAGAGCACTGAACTTGCCTATGAGCTTGATCGCAACCTCGTTCTCACAAGTGCTGTTTCAGCGCTTCGTGGTGCTGCAGCGAGAGAATCCCGACCGACTGGCACCCTTTGTCCTCAAGCTCTTTTTCGGCTTGCTAGGTTTGATGGTGCCTTTGGTGGCGTTTGTATGGGTGGTTGGTCCAGATCTCTTTGCCCTCGTATTCGGTGAGACCTGGCGAAAGGCGGGCGAGTACGCCACCGTGCTTATTTTTGCGGTGGCCATACGGTTTGCGGTGAGCCCGTTGAGTACCGTTTTGGCGATGGACCACAACATCAAGATAGGTACGTTGTGGCAGATGATCTACTTCGTGACGATCACCTCGACACTTTATATTTTCAGAAATGCAGGAATGGAAACGTTTTTGCTAGCGTTCACCCTGCATGAAGTTGCCCTGTATAGCCTATACCTAGGCTTTATTATCTTTGGCGCGAAAAGACACAGGTTTGGATAAGCGATATGTGCGGAATATTAGGCGGTGTATGGAAACAGGTAGATAATTCGCTCGAGGATCGGGTCAAGTCCGCACTGCTTACCATCCGGCATCGTGGTCCGAACGATTCAGGGTACGAAATTACTTCGATCAACGGCAATTGCCTTGTTCTCGGTCATACTAGGCTGTCAATCATTGACTTGTCGAGTGCAGGGCATCAGCCGATGTATTCGCATGATCGCAAATACTCTGTGGTTTTTAATGGTGAAATCTATAATTACAGAGAGTTACGAGTTGAGTTAAGTGCTCTCGGTTACGAGTTTAGATCCGACTCAGATACCGAAGTGTTGCTGACCGCTTGGCAGCACTGGAAAGAGGAAAGTTTGCCGCGGTTTGTCGGGATGTTTGCATTTGTGCTGTTTGATCATGAACGAGGGACTATTTCCTGTGTTCGAGATGCTTTCGGTATTAAGCCATTCTTTTATACGCATGAGCATGGAAGCTTTATTTTTGCTTCAGAGGTGCCGGCAATCAAGGCGCTGAAGAAGAGTAAGGTAGGGCTTAACTGGCAGCGGGCATATGATTATCTGGCTCACGGCGACTACGATAGCAATGAGCAGACATTCTTTAAAGACGTCTTCCACCTTCCTCCCGGTAACATCATCCGTTACAGCATTGCTACAGAGGAGTTGACTACGCCAGAGGCCTGGTACTCCCCTCTATTGGAAGAGCGTACGGATCTGAGCTTTGCGGATGCCGCCGATGAACTACGTGAACGCTTTCTGAGCAGCATTCGCCTACACCTTCGAAGTGATGTGCCTCTAGGTGCGGCCCTGTCGGGGGGGCTTGATTCCTCTGCAGTGGTCTGCGCGATGAGGTATGTAGAACCAGACATGCCTATCCATACCTTTAGTTATATTGCTAAGGGAAGTTCTTTGTCTGAAGAACACTGGGCGGACCAAGTCAATGAGTATGTCAGGGCTCATGCCAACAAGGTAGTTGTATCTCCATCTGAATTAATTCGTGATCTGGATGATATGATCCGTGTTCAAGGGGAACCTTTTGGTAGTACTAGTATTTATGCACAATATCGAGTCTATCAACTTGCAAAAGAGCGCGGGATTACTGTGACTCTAGATGGGCAAGGTGCGGATGAAATGTTGGCAGGTTACCTTGGTTATCCGGGTCAAAGAATACGTAGTCTTATTGAGAGTGGCCAATATTCTCGTGCAGTTCGCTTCCTAAATAATTGGTCTAAATGGCCTGGGCGCAGTGTGAAGTGGGGGGTGGGATCTACTTTAGGTCAGCTTACTACGGGAGCGGTTAATGATGTTCTTCGTAGATTGGATGGTAGAACCAACGTGCCAGCATGGATGCATGAGGGAAGTTTGCGAGATGCTCAGGTTAATTGTGAGAACTCACGCCGCCATTGCCCAATTGACTTGCGAGGGCGTCGGTTGACTGCAGAGCTTGCGGCATCATTGCATCGGCGCGGCCTTCAGCATTTGCTTCGTCACGGCGATCGGAATTCTATGCGTTTCTCGATTGAAAGCAGAGTACCCTTTTTAACAACAGAGCTTTCTCAGTTCCTTCTCGCATTGCCAGAACATTATTTGATTTCTGATAAAGGGGAAACGAAGCACGTTTTCAGGGCGGCTATGCGTGGTATCGTGCCCGACGACATTCTAAACAGGCGAGACAAAGTCGGCTTCGAGACGCCTGAGCGTGATTTCCTTGTGCAAAATGCTGATAAGCTCAGAGTGTGGCTTCGGGAAGATCTTAAACTTCCTTTTCTTTCGTCAGCACGGCTACTCACCGAGTTTGACTCTATCGTTGCAGGAACTAAAAGGCATTCGTCTCAGGTTTGGCGTTGGGTGAATTTTTATCGTTGGCACCAAATGTTTATGGACTAATGTATAAGATTTTTTGAGCTGGCTTTGAGATAAATCTTCGTAAGTCAGGTGTGATGGATGCCGGAGGGGTCATGCGGTCCGTATCGCTGAGCATTAGTTTGCATAAGTTGATTTTTTTATCATTCGTAGTTTTGTTTCGTGTGCTGCTGGATACATCATATTCGATAGTTATTGTGAAGGATTTTGCATCTGAGGGGTTTGTTTTGGATGTTGATCCATTTAATTATATGGTTTCTTGGCTTGTATATGTGATTTCTTTGTTTATGCTGTCCGATAGGGTGAAGAGTGTCAGTCAATATTTTTTTGTCACTGCTATCCTTTGTTTAATCGCACCTTTGACATCCCTGTATGGGCTGGATTCAGCTCGCCCATTATTCCCTGTGGCGGCTTCGCTCGGAGCTCTTTTTATATCCTATTTCGTATCAAGGCAAAATTTATTGAATTTCAAAGGGCTTCCAGTAGTTCTGGGAGGCAGACCTCTAGCGGTGATGGTGTCCTTGGCATTTGTTGTGGGTTTGGTGGTTTGGTTTAAGATTTCCGGTGCTAAGTCAAATTTAGATTTTTCTGAAGTCTATGAATATCGTGAGCTCAATGCAGAACTCACGGCGCAAGGTGTTCTCGCATACACAAATAATTGGACGTTTCAGGTGTTTAGCGTATACCTCATTTGTTTTGCTCTTTACGCGCGAAGATTTTTTTTCGTGATACTGCTGCTTGGAGTTCAGGTCTATTTCTTTTCTGTGGCCTCTCATAAGTCAATTTTATTTCTTCCCTTGCTGGTCGTTAGTGTCTGGTTTTATCTTCGTCGCTCTGATTCCTTGGTTATTCTGCCTATGGCGTGTGTAGGGATTATGTTGCTAACGATGGCGAGCTATATATTTCTTGATGACCTTTGGCTAACCTCTCTTTTGTCACGTCGTGTATTTTATGTTCCGGCGGATCTCTGTTTTGTATATTTTGAGTATTTTTCTAGCCATGCGCATGTATACTGGTCTAACTCAATTCTTTCATCCTTGCAGGCCTATCCCTATGGAAGTGTAGCCATACCCTACGTGATTGGGGATTATTTAGGTAAGCCTGAAATGGGAGCTAACAATGGCTTCATCTCAAGTGGTTTTGCACATGCTGGTCTCTTTGGCGTAATTTTTTATGCTGCGCTTGTGGGGCTCCTACTCAGACTGGTGAATGATCTCTCTAGTGAACGCATGCCTGTCTGGGTGGCGATTGCTATTTCCATTGTTCCCTTGCGAAGCCTCCTGATTTCCTCAGATTTGTTTACAGTTATGCTTACGCACGGTTTCGCTGTCGCGATTGTGATTATGTATCTGTCACGCAAAAAACCTTCGCCTACAAAAGTACCATGCGTCAAAAATTTAATGTCCTGAAAGGTTTCCTATGAAGATCGCTCACCTGACCTCAGCTCATCCTAGGTATGACACTCGAATATTTTTGAAGGAATGTCGCAGCCTTGCTCTGGCAGGGCACGACGTTCATTTGATTGTCGCCGACGGAAAGGGTGACGAGACTTGCGACCTGGTCAATATCTATGATGTCGGTGTCTCTTTAGGCAGGCTAAATCGGATGTTGAGTACAACCCAAAGGGTTTTCGATAAAGCTTTAACCGTCGATGCAGAGGTGTACCACCTCCATGATCCCGAACTTCTGCCAATTGGGCTGAGGCTGAAGTGGCGCGGGAAAAAAGTTATCTTTGACGCTCATGAAGATTTGCCGAAGCAGCTTATGGGGAAGCCGTATTTAAATGCGGTTTCGAAAGTTCTGCTTTCGAATATTTTTCGTTTATTCGAGAAAATTGTCTGTAGGCGCTTCGATGCTATCGTGACCGCGACTCCATTCATTACTGAAAAATTTAGGGCTATCAATCCTGCTAGTTTCACTGTCAATAACTATCCAATGGTAGGAGAGCTCGCCTGTGGCGAGATTGACTGGGCAAAGAAGAAAGAAGAAGTAAGCTACATTGGTGGAATAGCTTCTATCCGTGGCATTTTGCAGGTTGTCACTGCAATGTCTCACACAAGCAGTGATGCACGCCTGCAGTTAGGTGGGCGATTCTCTGAAAAGACGGTAGAGAATGAAGCGAAGTCTCATGATGGGTGGTCAAAGGTTGATGAACTCGGTTTTGTAGATCGCGAAGGTGTCCGTGATGCCTTGGCTCGATCAGTTGGCGGGGTCGTTACATTTTTACCTGCGCCTAACCACATTGATGCCCAGCCCAATAAAATGTTCGAATATATGAGCGCTGGCGTACCTGTTATCGCATCAAATTTTCCTTTGTGGCGCGATATCATTGAAGGCAATGGTTGTGGTTTGTGTGTGGACCCCATGGATCCAAAGCAGATCGCGCAAGCTATCGATTATTTGATTGGGCATCCCGAGGATGCTGAAGCGATGGGGCGTCGTGGTCAGCTTGCGGTTCAGCAAAAATATAACTGGTCCATTGAGGAAAAGGCCCTCCTTGGCGTATACGAACGTTTAGCGCAATAGAGATTTCGAAATGAAGATACTTACTATCATTGGTGCTCGACCACAGTTTATTAAGGCTAGTGTTGTTTCGCGTGCAATCGGGCAATGCGCCAGTTTGAATGAGGTTATCGTCCACACTGGGCAGCATTTTGATGCAAACATGTCCGACGTATTTTTCGAGCAGTTGGGGATTCCTCGGCCGGATCATCAACTTAGTATTAGCGGTGGTTCGCATGGCTCAATGACTGGACGTATGCTCATTGAGATTGAGAAGGTGATTGAGAAAGAGGGGCCGGATCGACTGCTCGTGTATGGTGATACTAACTCTACACTTGCTGGCGCTTTAGCAGCCGCTAAACTACATGTGCCTGTTGCGCATATTGAAGCTGGACTGCGTAGTTTTAATATGCTGATGCCGGAGGAAGTTAATAGGATTGTCACGGATCAAGTTAGTGATATTTTATACTGCCCTACTCAAGTCGCTACTGAGAATCTTCGGCGTGAGGGTTTTGATAGCAAGCCTGTTGAGATTCTAAAGGTAGGCGATGTCATGCAAGACAGCGCTCTGTTGTTCTCCCAGCTCGCTCTCCCTCCTAGTGACGTGGAGTCGAAAGAAGGTTTCATTCTCGCGACATTGCATCGTGCTGAAAATACAGATGACCCGGCGCGACTAGCTTCAATAGTTAAGGCTTTGAACAATATTCATACAACTGTTGCACCAGTGTTGCTGCCACTGCATCCCCGTACTAGGAGCGTCATCGCAAAGCTGGGCATTGAGCTCAAGGTTAACGCTATTGATCCAGTGGGTTATCTGGAAATGATATGGCTACTTCAGCACTGCGGGATCGTTCTTACAGATAGCGGTGGAGTGCAGAAGGAGGCCTTCTTCTTTGGCAAAGCTTGCATCACAATGCGTGATCAGACGGAATGGGTTGAGCTGATATCTTGTGGGGCCAACATGCTTGTGGGGGCTGATACGGATAGAATTGTTGAGGGCGTTCGAAAAAATTATGGTCGTCTAGTTAACGATACGGACAATCTCTATGGGGGAGGGCAAGCTTCCAATAGAATTGCTCAACACCTGAGCAAGTATCCAGTGGCTGTCGGATGAGATAGTTATGAAAATCATGTATGTTAACCCTTATGCGGGAGGTCCAGGGGTAGGTCGATACTGGCGTGCTTTCCATTTATCTCGTGAATGGAAAAATGAAGGGCACGACGTTAAAGTCGTGTTGCCGGCTTATCATCATCTTATGGATGGAGAGCCAATGCCAACCGGTCTCTCACGACATAGTGGCGTAGACTACGTTTTTTTGCCAGCCATAAAATATTCTGGAAATGGGGTTAAGCGTCTACTAGCAATGTTGTTGTTTGCAGCAACATTGCTGTGGTTCTTGCTTAGACTTCCTCGCTCTGAGCGTCCGGATCTCATAGTATATTCTTCTGCGCATCCTTTCGCTTATCCAAGTGCATTAGTCGCTGCCAAGATTTTTCGGTCAAAGATTTATTTTGAGGTTAGGGATCTATGGCCTTTGAGTCTTGTGGAAATTGCGGGAATCAATCCGCGGCATCCTATAGTCTGGATGTTGAGCAAAATAGAATATTTGGCTTATAGATGCTCTGATAAGGTGATATCGCTTCTGCCGGGAGCCTTGGAGCATATGGCAGCACGCGGGTTGTCAGTAGATAAATTTATATACGCACCAAATGGTTTTTCCCTTGGGGGCGCTGCTTCGCAGGTCATTACTCATCCACTTATTTCGGATCTTCAGATATTCCGGAAAAATGGTGATTTTGTATATTTCTATGCTGGTGCGCTGGGTGAACCAAATGCGATGCATAAGTTTTTAGATGCACTTGATTATTTGCCAGAACCTCAGGCTCGGAAATTGCGCTTTGTAATTGTTGGTAAAGGTGAGCAGGCAGAAGCGTTGCAGCGTCGTTGCATTGAGCGATCTTTTGATTTTGTGAGCTTTTATGAACAGGTCGACAAGGCGGTTATTTTTGAAGCCTTGAAGTGTGTGGATGCTGGTTTTTTTGTTATGCATGATTTGCCTATCTATAGATTTGGGGTAAGTCTCAATAAACTGTATGACTATATGGCTCTCGGTGTTCCCGTTGTGGGGGCTTATAGGGCATTTAATGACCCGTTGGTTGAGGGCGACTGTGGAGTTTCTGTAGCGCCAGATCGTCCTGAAGAGTTGGCGGTTGCATTCAGTGCTCTCTCACTCTGCGATCAAGATGTCTTACGCGCCATGGGGCAAAGAGGTCAAGCCTACTTAGCAGCCAATTTCGAATACGCTGCTATCGCAAAAAAAATTCTCGCAAACGCTGAGAGGCTGGGATGATTTTGGTGACAGGTGCATCCGGTTTCATTGGGCGCGCTTTATGCGCCCGATTGACGGGCGATAGCTATATGGTGCGAGGTGTCGGGCGCAGCCAGGTTCATTTACCGGATCTGACTCACTACGTGAGTCGTGATTTGGAGCAAGGGGGAGAACTTGATCAGCTTTGTAGCGGGGTGGATACGGTTATTCACTTGGCGGGCAGAGCTCACGTCTTAAAAGAGACCTCTGAAAATCCCATGTTGGCGTTTAGGAGAGCAAACGTTGATGTCTCAGTTAATCTTGCGCAGGCTGCAATAAGGCAGAAAGTCAGGCGTTTTATATTTTTAAGTTCGATAGGTGTTCATGCTGGCGAGACTGCAAGTGACAACGCTATTTCGGAAGTCAGTCCTTGTGCTCCTTCGCAGCTTTACGGTGTGACTAAGCTGGATGCTGAACTTAAACTTTTGGAGTTGGTCGGGGCTAGTGATATGGAGCTCGTTATAATACGTCCTCCTTTGGTTTATGCTGGAGATGCCCCGGGAAATTTTCATCGTTTAATGTCGGCTATTTCAAAAGGTGTACCGCTTCCTTTTGCGAGTGTGCACAATTTGCGTAGTATGATTGCTCGAGAGAATTTGGTTGATTTCATAAGTCTTTGCATTACACATCCTTCAGCTGCGAATGAAGAATTTGTTGTCTCTGACGGAGTTGATGTGTCTACTCCCGAAATTGTGCGATGCTTGGCCAAAGGTATGGAAAAATCACCGAGGCTTTTCGCATGTCCTGGCGTAATATTGAGTGCTGGCTTGACCTTGATTGGCCGAAAAAACATGTACAGCCAATTGTGCAAGTCTTTAGTCTTAGATAGCGGGAAGACTAGGATGCTACTTGGGTGGAAGCCTCCGGTAGAGCCAGAGCAGGCCTTGGTTATTGCCGGGAAAGATTTTGTTAAGAACAATAGTGATAAGTTGAAGGGGCGAGGGTAGTGAGCATTATTTTTTTCTTGATCTCGGCTTTTGTTGCTTCTCTTGTCTTGACTGGATTTTTGCGACGCTATGCTATAGCTCGCAGTATTATTGATATTCCGAATGCGCGGAGTTCACACATTGTTCCAACTCCGCGGGGTGGGGGAGTTGCGATTGTCATCGCGTTTCTTGCTGGATTACCTTTTTGTCTATTTTTTGGCCTAGCGACCTGGCAAACGATAATCGGGATAGGCGGCGCAGGATTATTGATTGCGATCATCGGATTCATGGATGATCACGGACATATTGCTGCTCGATGGCGACTGCTTGGCCATTTTCTGGGCGCAGCGTGGCTACTCTGCTGGATGGGTGGGTTTCCTAGTTTAGATATTTTTGGCTATAGTTTCGATCTTGTACCGGTGCTCGTTGTATTTGCCACTTTTTATTTGGTATGGCTACTCAATCTTTACAACTTCATGGATGGTATTGATGGACTTGCAAGCATTGAGGCTATTACCGCGACCTTGGTTATTTCCCTGGTCTATTGGTTGTCTGGATTTGATAGTTTAGCTGTTTTGCCATTGTTGCTTGCTTTTTCGGTAGCAGGGTTTATTTTTTGGAATTTTCCTCCTGCGAAGATTTTTATGGGGGATGCTGGGAGTGGTTTTCTTGGAATCACTTTGGGCGCTCTCTCCATTCAAGGAGCTTGGGCTTCGCCAGTGATGTTTTGGTGTTGGCTTATACTCCTAGGGGTTTTCGTCGTTGATGCGACGTATACTCTGGTACGCCGGCTAGCTCGAGGCGACAAGGTTTACGAAGCGCATCGCAGCCATGCATATCAGTACGCCTCTCGCCTTTACGGTAAGCATCTGCCGGTAACCGTCGGGGTTCTCCTCATAAACCTTGGGTGGCTTGCTCCCATCGCGCTCATGGTGGCGCTGGGGTGGGTTGAAGGCCCTCTGGGCGTGCTCATCGCATATGCACCTTTAATCGGTCTTGCGGTAAAATACCGTGCCGGTGACTTGGAACTACGCTGATTACAGGTATGGCTCATCTTGTCAATATGGAAGGTAATTTTTTGGTGATTGACGCGCTATCGTGCGATCCCATCACAAAAGGCTTGGATAGCCTCTTGAGAGCGAGGGCTCATTAAAAGATGAAGAGTATGAGAATGCGCATGCTTGCGCTGCCACGTCGAAAAAAGCGCGCATTGCAGGTCGCGGTCGATGTAGTGTTGGTAATCGTGGCCCTGTGGTTGGCTTTTGCTGTACGCCTGGGTATTGACGAAATGAACAACCCGCTAACCAGTCATCCATGGTTGTTCGTGGCTGCACCAGTGGTGGCGGTGCCCATTTTTATCCGCTTTGGCATGTATCGTGCTGTCATGCGCTACTTTGGCAATGATGCACTTATTACAATTATTAAAGCGGTTAGCCTATCCTCGTTGACTCTCGCTCTAATTGTATATTGGTATGCCAATCATAAGTATATCGTCCCGCGCTCGATCATTTTTAACTATTGGTGGTTAAGCCTGATAATGATTGGTGGGCTGCGTTTGATCATGCGCCAATATTTTTTGGGGGATTGGTTCGCTACAACGCAGCACGTACCTTTTGCTAACCGCGACAATGGACTGCCAAAGGTGGCGGTGTATGGTGCGGGTGCTGCGGGAAATCAGTTGGTGGCCGCCTTACGCATGGGGCGGGTCATGCGGCCGGTGGCCTTTATTGATGATGATGAAGGTGTCGCGGACAGAGTAATCTCGGGTCTTACTGTCTTCAGAGGCAAAGACATTCAGAGAATGATCGACGTTACTGGTGCTGAAGAAGTTCTTCTGGCTGTACCTTCTGCGACTAGAGCTAGGCGTAGGGAAATTCTCGGCGCATTAGAGGGTTTTCCGCTTCACGTAAGAAGTATTCCCGGGATCATGGACTTGGCCAGCGGAAGGGTGAAAGTTGACGACATTCAAGAGGTCGATATTGCTGATCTTTTAGGGCGTGATGCCGTCCCTGCGCAAAAAGATCTTTTGGCTCATTGCATCACTGATAAGGTTGTGATGGTAACTGGAGCTGGTGGTTCAATAGGCTCTGAACTGTGTCGGCAGATCCTGTTGTTGAAACCCAAAGCACTGCTGCTTTTTGAGCACAGTGAGTTTAATCTCTACAGTATTCACGGTGAGTTGGAGCAGTCTATACTTCGAAAGTCACTGCCCGTACGCTTATTGCCCTTTCTGGGAACCATTCGTAATCAGAAGCATTTATTTGATGTTATGACGACGTGGCATGTCGATACTGTATACCATGCGGCAGCATATAAGCATGTACCAATGGTTGAGCATAATATTGCAGAAGGGGTCCTCAATAACCTCATTGGTACATTGAATACGGCGCAAGCTGCCTTGCAAGCTAATGTTTCTAATTTTGTTCTGATTTCTACAGACAAAGCGGTTCGACCGACAAACGTTATGGGTAGTACAAAGCGCTTGGCGGAAATGGTCCTCCAAGCATTGAGCAAGGAAGTTGCGCCCGTGTTATTTGGCGACTCAGCCAACGTAGCTAGCGTTAACAAAACCCGTTTTACCATGGTTCGCTTTGGTAATGTTTTGGGTTCTTCAGGGTCTGTAATTCCATTGTTTTATAAACAAATCAAAATGGGTGGGCCCCTGACGGTCACCCATCCTAAGATTACGCGTTATTTCATGACCATTCCTGAGGCGGCACAATTGGTTATTCAGGCTGGTTCGATGGGGCAAGGCGGCGATGTGTTTGTATTAGACATGGGGGAGCCGGTTAAAATTGCTAGTTTGGCGGAAAAAATGATTCATTTGTCAGGTCTGAGTGTAAGGTCTGAAATTAACCCTCACGGTGATGTGGCGATCGAGTTTACGGGGCTCCGTCCCGGAGAGAAGCTCTATGAGGAGTTGTTGATCGGTGATAACGTATCACCTACCCAGCATCCCATGATTATGTCCGCTAACGAAGACTATGTCTCGTGGGACGCGCTTAAAGAATGTCTTGATTCATTGATTAGGGCTCTTGCAGACGAAGACTTTAACCGGGTTAGGCAGATGCTTAGAGAACTGGTAAGCGGCTATTCCCCAGAAGGTGAAATCGTTGATTGGTTCTATCAACAACGGCGCTTGGATATGTAAGCCATGGATGTGAATGGACCCCCATGTTCGATAGGGACAGTGAGGAAGTGCAGTGCTTTGTTACCTGCTTCGAGCAGTTCCGGGCGCTGGTCGGAATGGTAAGCCCGAGCCAGTACGCTTAGTGCTGTACCTTGGGCCATACCGCTTACCCAACCGGGCGGGTAAGTTTTGCCCAGGGCGTAATGGTGAAAAGCGAAGTTGTAACGGAAGGCGCCTTCGAAGCTTTGCATACTTAGCAGTTCATTTACGCCGTTCCAGTATCTGGTGGTCGAGCGCATGACCTAGGCTCGACTAGCGGAGATCGGTGGCTTGGTTAACTCCGGCTTTGTGACTAGCCACAATAAGAAAGGGAAGTAGGCGGCAGAGCGTTCAGCGGAGCGCGGGACAATGGATTTCCCAAGTAGCCATTTGTTGGCATCACCTATCGCGGTGCGGGTAATTCCGCGCACTCATGGCTGTAGACTGCGATAGCTCCAGTGGAGCCTGTGGATACACCGCCCGCCATACCGTTTCGGCGGGGTAGAAATTGCCCGCTTTTTCTTTGTTCTCCTCATGCCCAGCTGTTTAGCTGGGCTTTTTTGTCAGAGCCACTAATCGGGAACGGGTAGGAAAGCACCACAGTAAAAGCTTGGGAGCGGGTTACAAATGTATTTCTAAAGACATTGAGATACACTCGAACAGGCCAGTCATCATCACACAATTTTGAGCCAATACTAAAAGACCGATATGCCAAGCATGCTCGAGAAGGATTCTAGCCTGGGGGCGCGGTGCTAGCCTGGTTGCTGCTTCACCAACCTCAACTGTACACCGCTGGTTTTTCGGTCGTGATAGCTGCCGTTGGGGGACGTCGGTGGCACTCGCAAGCACATGTTTCTGGAAGGTGCGCTCTCTGTAGCATTAGTACCCTGCCTTGGTGTCATTGCTCAGATGGATGGGCTTGCCACAGGGCATCTCGACGTTCGCCGATAGCGTTCTCGAGTTCATCAGGAAATTTCACCGATAAGGCAGCCTTGACGATGCAGGTTTCCGCCATTCCGTTATCCTCGGTGTCTCCGAAGTTCGTCACATCGCGGTATAGGGTATAGACTGTCGCAATACTTGTAACGCCCGGATCTATCTTTCGGGTCATGTCGAAGCGGTGTGACCTAGCACTACACCGGTCTTGTTACCGAAGCCGGTATATTTCACATACAAGTCGATGTCTCAAACATCGCAGCATTGCATCTTCAACGGTGCTTCACGGTGCAAAAAGGGGGGCGCAGGTTTGTTTCCGCGATACCTACGCGATGGTCTGATGCAACACCGCAGCGCTCTCACGACCTCGTGTGCATCCGCATGAGTTTGAGTTATCGTTGGGTTAGCCTAGCCCTTGCTTGGTCGGGCAAAATTTCTTCAGGAGAGGGCCTGAGGTGGTGGAGTTGCCACACGCATATGCATCTGCCTTGCGCAGGCACTTGGAGCGCCCTTGTGTCGCGAAAAAGGCGAGAAGCGCCCCCACATTCATCTTCGCAGCAAATACTGCGGAGGCCGCTTTGCGGTCTTTCGACACAATGCCGCTCAGGTCCTGGGTATGCGTACGGAGCCTCGCGGCAAAAGAAAAAACCGCAGCGTTTTTCTAGGTAGTTGTCGCGTCAGCCATCAAACTATGCAGCTTGTTTGAGGTGCGGTTGTTCCTGATTTGGGTTCAACAACATACCAGCCGATTCCGAGTTGCTGAGGTTAGGGTCTACAAGCTAGGGGCATCTATCACTGGGATAGCTCGGTTTTGGCCTATCTCATTATCAAAGCTAGATGTAGAGAAAGTAACTGAGTAACGGCCCAGGTCACTTAGGTCTCTTCCAAAATCGACCGCTATCCCTTGAGTATTCCACTTATAAACCTCAGCCTCATAAGAAGCCCCGGACTTCAACTTCACCCAATGAGTCCCGCTAGTCGCAGGCTGCCCGAGCTTATCAGTCAGCATCTCTTTAACCAGATACAAATTATTAGCATTGCCCGTCAAAACAAACTGACTAACAGCCCCACCATCCACCGTTGCAAACAACTTATACCCCGGCGAAATAGGCAGATATGGCAACCCCCGCACCTCAAATCGCCCAGCTTTCTCGGTCGCAACCCGGCAAGGCTCACTAGGGCGTAGATCCCCCGCCACACACTCCGGCACCTCCGTCATGAAGTCCCCCTGCAGATCAACCCCCAGGAACGCGCTAGGCGTCATAACCCGGTCGGCAAGCTGCGTGGACTGTGCCCAGACAGGCGCGGAAGCAAACAAGGCCGCAACAGCGACCGAAGGAAAAATAGAAGGCATGGACAATCCCTGTGAGCCCGGATGGCTTTTCCTGAGAAGGGGTCGTATTTTGCCCCGCCAGCAATGACAGAACAACAGTCAAAAGCGTGAACGGCGTCTTACCGCAACACTGCCGCAGCTTTCCCGTCTAGAATTGCGCCCAGTTACCTTTACCCGACACTTATTCGAGAAGCGTTCAACCCTATGACAATCCTGGTAACCGGCGGCGCCGGCTTCATCGGTGCGAATTTCGTGCTGGATTGGTTAAGCCAGTCAGGCGAAACCATCGTCAACCTGGACAAACTGACCTACGCCGGCAACCTGCGGAGCCTGGCTAGCCTGGACGGTAATCCGCAACATGTCTTTGTGCATGGCGATATCGGCGATGGGCCGTTGGTACAACGGCTGTTGGCCGAGCACCGCCCGCGCGCCGTGCTCAATTTCGCCGCCGAGTCGCATGTCGACCGCTCCATTCACGGCCCTCAGGCATTCGTTGAAACGAATGTGGTGGGTACCTTCCAGTTGCTGGAAGCAGTGCGGGGCTACTGGCAGGGCCTGGATGAGGCAGAGCGGGCAGTGTTCCGCTTCCTGCATGTTTCCACCGACGAGGTTTATGGCTCGCTGAAAGCCGGTGAACCTGCCTTCACCGAAACCCACCAATACCAGCCAAACAGCCCGTACTCGGCCAGCAAGGCGGCCAGTGACCACTTGGTGCGCTCCTATCACCATACCTATGGCCTGCCGGTGCTCACCACCAACTGCTCCAACAACTACGGGCCGCTGCATTTCCCCGAAAAGCTGATCCCGCTGATGATCGTCAATGCCTTGGCTGGCAAGCCGCTGCCGGTGTATGGCGATGGGCAGCAGATTCGTGACTGGCTATACGTCAAAGACCACTGCAGCGCCATCCGCCGTGTGCTGGAAGCAGGGCAGGTGGGTGAGGTGTACAACGTCGGCGGCTGGAACGAAATGCCCAACCTCGACATCGTCCACCGTGTATGTGCGCTGCTCGATGAGCTTCGCCCGCGGGCTGACGGCCAGCCTTATGCCAGCCAGATCAGCTTCGTAACCGACCGCCCAGGCCATGACCGCCGCTATGCAATCGATGCCCGCAAGCTCGAGCGCGAGCTTGGCTGGAAGCCTGCTGAAACCTTCGAAACCGGCATTCGCAAGACGGTTACCTGGTATCTGGCTAACCAGGACTGGGTCAAAGGCGTAATGGACGGCAGTTATCGTGACTGGGTCGCACAGCAATATGGGGCTGAGAAAGTTTGAAAATCTTGCTGTTGGGGAAGAACGGGCAGGTAGGTTGGGAGTTGCAGCGTGCCCTTGCGCCATTGGGGGAGGTGATTGCGCTTGACCGCCAGGGCGACGGTAGCTTGTGTGGTGATTTGAGTGACCTCGAAGGCCTGGCGGCTACAGTGCGCTCGCTAGCCCCGGATGTGATCGTCAACGCTGCGGCCTACACGGCAGTGGACAAAGCCGAGAGCGAGCCAGAGCGGGCTGCCCGAATCAATGCCGAAGCGCCGGGCGTTCTGGCACGTGAGGCCGCCAAGCTGGGTGCATGGCTGATTCACTACTCTACAGACTACGTGTTCGATGGCAGTGGCCAGGCGCCGTGGCAAGAGGGTGCCCCCACCGGTCCGTTGTCTGTCTATGGCCGTACCAAGCTCGATGGTGAGCTGGCCATTCAGGCCAGCGGTGCCTCTGCCGTGGTGCTGCGTACCAGCTGGGTGTATGCTGCGCGCGGCCACAATTTTGCCAAGACCATGCTGCGCCTGGCGGCGGAGCGCGATGCGCTCAACGTGGTGGCAGACCAGTTTGGTGCCCCCACCGGCGCAGACCTGATCGCCGATGTTACCGCCCATATCCTGCACCGAATATTCAGCGCGCAGGACGCGCGCCCTTTGGCAGGCACCTACCATCTTGCAGCAGCCGGCGAAACCAGCTGGCACGGGTATGCCCAGTTCGTATTGGCGCATGCCAGCCACAATGGCGTTGCCTTGAGGGTTTCAGCCGAGCAGGTAGGCGCAATCAATACCGAAGCTTACCCGGTGCCGGCGCCACGCCCGCGAAATTCTCGGCTGGCATTGGCTAAACTCGAAGAAACGTTCAATCTCAAGATGCCGCTTTGGCAACAAGGCGTGCAACGCATGCTGGACGAAATCCAGCGCTAGGAATTTTTATGGCACGCAAAGGACTCATTCTGGCGGGCGGCTCTGGCACTCGCCTGCACCCCGCCACGCTGTCGGTATCGAAGCAACTGTTGCCGGTGTACGACAAACCGATGATCTACTACCCGCTCAGTACGCTGCTGCTGGCCGGTATTCGTGACATCCTGATCATCTCGACGCCACAGGACACCCCACGCTTCGAGCAATTGCTGGGTGATGGTAGCCGTTGGGGCATCAACCTTTCGTATGCCGTGCAAGCTAGCCCGGATGGGTTGGCCCAGGCGTTCACGATCGGGGCAGGCTTCATCGGCAGCGCCGCGTCTGCCTTGGTGCTGGGTGACAACATTTTCTATGGCCACGACTTCCAGGCGCTGCTGCAGAGCGCTGACCAGCGGCAGACGGGCGCGTCCGTCTTTGCACATCATGTCCAGGACCCGGAGCGTTATGGGGTCGCGGAGTTCGATGACAGCGGGCGTGTGCTGTCGATTGAAGAAAAGCCGAAGGTCCCCAAGTCCAACTATGCGGTCACCGGCCTTTATTTCTACGACAACCAGGTCGTCGACCTGGCCAGGCAGCTGAAGCCGTCGGCACGTGGCGAACTGGAAATTACCGACCTCAACAACTTGTACCTCCAGCAGCAGCAGCTGCAGGTCGAGATCATGGGGCGTGGTTATGCGTGGCTGGATACCGGTACCCACGACAGCTTGCTGGATGCCAGCCAATACATTGCCACCATGGAGCGGCGCCAGGGCCTCAAGGTCGCTTGCCCTGAAGAGATTTGCTATCGCGCGGGCTGGATCAATGCTGAACAGCTTGAGCGCCTCGCCCAGCCGTTGCTGAAAAACGGTTACGGTCAGTACCTGAAGAACCTGCTTGAAGTGAAGGTATTTTGATGCACGCTATTTCATTGGCCATCCCTGAAGTCGTCCTGTTTACCCCAAAGGTTTTCGGTGATGAGCGTGGCTTTTTCTACGAGAGTTTCAATGCGCGCGTGTTCAATGAAGTGACTGGCCTGCAGCCAGACTTCGTTCAGGACAACCATTCCCGCTCGGTGAAGGGCGTGCTGCGCGGGTTGCATTACCAATTGCCGCCCCATGCCCAAGGCAAGCTGGTGCGTGTGGTACAGGGTGAAGTGTTCGATGTGGCGGTGGATATCCGTCGTAGCTCGCCCACTTTCGGCAAATGGGTTGGTGCGGTGTTGTCGTCGCAAAACCATAACCAGTTGTGGATTCCGCCGGGTTTCGCCCACGGCTTCGTGACGTTGAGCGAGACTGCCGAGTTTGTCTACAAGACCACTGACTTCTACTCGGCCCAGAGCGAACGTTGCATTGCCTGGGATGATCAGCAAATTGCCATCGACTGGCCGATAGACTTCGGGCCCACGCTGTCCGCCAAGGACCAGGTCGGCAAGGCCCTGGCGCAGGCCG
The DNA here is from genome assembly GCF_002453565.1 of Pseudomonas sp. UBA6753. NCBI lineage: Bacteria > Pseudomonadati > Pseudomonadota > Gammaproteobacteria > Pseudomonadales > Pseudomonadaceae > Pseudomonas > Pseudomonas sp. UBA6753. The sequence goes on from NZ_DKHD01000053.1 coordinate 121,994, forward strand.
ACCTATTCGACTGACGGTACCTGCGGGGGAGGGGGCGGTGAACGTGCATTGCTCTGGTGGCCTGCGTATGATGGCGAGCTGCCATGAATCGCTTGCCAAGCGCAGCGCTGCTGCAATTGGTGACTCCGGGCGTGGCAGAAATCCGCAGCTGAGCCGGAAAAAGAACTTGTTTCAGAAAAGGGCGATTTCCATCAGCTGCAGCATTTTTATAATTAAATTCGCATAGGATATGTGATGAAGAACGCCGTTTGCCTGAGGACGCTAGATGTCGATTGATGTATCAATAGAGTCCCCGGCTCAACGCTTTGGAAGTCTGGTCAATACCTACCTGTTGCCATTGGGCTGGTTTTTCATCCTTACCGGGATGTTCTGGGCCTGGGACCGTACTACCTACCACAAGCTTTTCTACATTTTTCTTGCCCTGCCCACGCTTGGGATGTTGATCGCACAGCGTAAGTGGTTCAAACCTCTCGTTTGTAACCCACTGTTCCTGGCGTTCCTGGCCTTCAGTGCCTACACCCTGTTGAGCATCGCCTGGTCCGACACGGAAAACTCCGTTGGCAGCTTGCTCAAACGGCCACTGTACATCGCAATGTTGCTGTTCGCTGCCGGTATGATCAGCCTGCGTTCTCCTGGGCAGCTGGAGCAATGCACGCGTCTGGCAGCTATTTTCGCTGCAATTGCGGCAGGCGTTTCAGTGGCTTACTTCCTCTACCTGAACCCGTCTTTTGCGGGCAGGCGTTTGGTAGGTTACGGCGCGCTGTACAACCCTTTGCTCACCGCCCATGTGTTTGGCGCATTTGCTGCGTTCTGGTTGGCCTCCTGGTTCCAGGCCCGTAGCGCGCTCAGCCCATTGCCGCTTGTGTGCCTGGCGATCTTGGGGCTGGCGGTTCTCGCAACCGGCTCCCGCACGCCATTGATTGGCCTGGCGGCTGCTTTGGGTTGGCTTCTGGTGGTTGGCGACCGCAGGCGTGGGCTCATGGCCGGTGCGGTGATCGTGCTTGTGCTGATTGGCGTTGCACTGGTGTATCCCGAGGCCGTGACTCAGCGTGGCGTTTCATACCGCCCGGCCATTTGGTTGGATGCGCTGCGCCAGGCCGGCGAACATCCATGGTTGGGGCATGGTTTCGACTCACCCATGACGGTGATTATTCCGGGGCTTGGAAAAACACTTGCCGATCCGCATAACATCGAGTTAGGCGTGCTATACGCCGGTGGGATCGTAGGTTTGGCCTTGTGGATGGCGATTTACGGCGTGGCCATGTACTTCTGCTGGGCTTACCGCAAGCACCCCGGTGTTACCCTTGCGGCAACCTGGCTGATCTTCGGCTTCGCCTCGGGCCTGACGGAAGGCAGTGCCTTCATGTCACGCCCGAAGGAGCATTGGTTCCTGATCTGGATCCCGATGGCCCTGGTCTACGGCCAGTCACTGGTCCACTGGAAGCGTAGCCGCGGGGCTTAAGACCAGGCCATCCGCCACATACCGCGTAGGGTCTTCTTGTTCCAGTACCTGAGCGGGATTTCTGAAAGGACTTCCCGGCTCAGTGCCTTGTCGCGGTTGGCGTACTTCAGCACCATGGAATTACGGAAGTTCATGCACACCTGCTCGTACTGCGGGTGGTCGCTGAACACGGCAAAGGTGCGCAGCACGTTATCCACCATGAAGCGGCCGTTCTTGAAGGTGTTGGTGGGGTGGTCACGGTACTGCGCCAGCACCTCGCCCAGCACGTCGATGAAGTAACCGGCACGGGCGATCGACAGTTCGATATACACGTCTTCCAGGCGGATGTCGGCATTGAAGCCGCCCACTTTTTCCAGCGCCTCGCGGCGCAGCATCAATGTGGCTGCCATGGGGCCAGGCTTGCGGTCGAGGAACAGGTCGTCGAAGTCCAGGCGGCGGAAAGGCAGGTTACGGTTGCGCTGCTCGCGGGCACCCATCACCTTGCCATCCTGGTCGATGGTTTCGATGTTGGCCGAGCAGATGCCCACTTCAGGCTTGCCGTTCATGTATTCCACCTGGGTGGCGATACGGTGCGGCAGCATGATGTCGTCAGAGCCGAAAGGCACGATCAGGTTGCCCTTGGCGCGTGCGATCGCGTCGTTGAGCGTGCGTGCCAGGCCTTGGTTGGCCTGGAAGCGCAGGTCGAAGCCGTACTGCTCCTGAAGGCGCTTGAGCACTGCAGGGCTGTCGTCCTTGGAGCCGTCATCGATCACCAGAAGCTCGATGTTCTTGTAGGTCTGGTTGATGACGCTGGCGATGCTTGCTTCGATGTAGCGCGCATGGTTGTACGACGCGATGATCACTGTCACCAACGGAGTGTCAGTGACGGCGTGACTCTCAGAACTCATGTGAAATCCCTAGCTTTGATCCGTTTGTATGAAGCTTTGCGCAGGCTGCCTGCTTGCTCTTTTCTAAAGTGATGGCAATTCAGTGTCTTGGGCAGGCAGTTCCCATTCTAAAGGAAGGGGCATCTTGGGGATACGGTAGGCACGGCGCAGGTTGCCTACCCGTGTAGCAATGGTGCTTACCAACGACTTTCGAGTACGCCACGGGTGAAGATCTCGCGGCGTTTCAGGCGCCCGATTTCCTCATGCTTGGCAAGCGCGTATACCCGGTTGAAGGCAGCACGTTGCACATCAGGGAAGTACTCGGCCAGTGCGCATTCAACCGCGGCATCGTAGTCCGCTTCGGTTATGTAACGGTAAATTTCCCGGTAGTAGAAAAAGCCGAACTGAAAGCCCAGGGTTTCGCTGAAGAAATTGCTTGGCTCAGAGAAGCTGTTCTCCAGGTCGATGGCCTGCGCTTTGCCTTGTTGCGGGAGCATCACGTTGGCGGCCCACAGGTCCATGTGGGTGACCCCCCGGCAGTGCAGGGCATGCAACAGTTCGAAGGCGGCCTCGATTACCTGGTGCACCGCTTCGGGCGCCCTGCGGATTCTTGCCAACCCGTCCTCGTGGCCACTGAGCAATTCGGTGATAAGGAAGAAGTCCTGTATCAGGCCGAACCTGGAGCGGCTGTAACCGTAGCCGACCAGCCTTGGCACCCGTGCACCGCGGCGGCCGGCTTCACGCGTATTGATCAGTTCCTCGAGAGACCAGTCGTACATGCCGTTGCGCTTGGGCCTGCCGCGTTGCATGCGCAGTTTCTTTTTCAGCGAGTCGAGTTTTTCGCGCTTGGTGAACAACTGGCTCTGCACGCAGGCGAGCGGTGCGCTGACCCGTTTGGCGCTGGCGCTTTGCGCGATCAGCTGTTCGAAGGCTTGTCGGGTGTGAGGGGCAATGGGGCCCTGAAGGTGCAGGGTGGTGTCGCGATACCGCAGGGTGTGGGGGTATTCGTCTTGCCAGATCTGTGTGTCGCCAACCACGCTTCGTCCTTGTAGTATCAAAAAGCCATATTTCAATGGATCCAATGTTACAGAACTTTCACGTTTTTCCTACAATTTATTGACGTTCGTTAACCTGATCGTATGGTATAGGGCCGCATCGGCGGCCTCTATTGCTCAAGCCTTGGGCGCTTCTGCGCATCCTGTGCAACGGCAAAATCAGCGAGCGCCTGCACTATCCGCCCACACGCCTTACCATCCCCATAGGGGTTATGCGCCACGCTCATCTCCCGGTAAGCCCCCTCATCCGTCAGCAACCTGGCCAGCTCACCGGCAATGGAATCCACCTCCGTACCCACCAGCTTCACAGTCCCCGCTGCCACGGCCTCTGGCCGCTCCGTGGTATCGCGCATCACCAGCACCGGTTTGCCCAGTGCCGGTGCTTCCTCCTGAATGCCCCCCGAGTCGGTCAAAATTACATACGCACGGCTCATCAGGTAAACGAACGGCAGGTAATCCAGTGGTTCGATCAGGTAGATATTCCCCACATCCGCCAGCAGCCGGTTGACCGGTTCGCGCACGTTGGGGTTGAGGTGCACCGGGTACAGCACATCCACCTCGGGGAACTGGCGCGCCGTCTGTACCAAAGCCTGGCAGATGCGTTCGAAGCCACCGCCAAAGTTCTCGCGGCGGTGGCCTGTTACCAGCACCATGCGGCGGTTGGCAGCCAGGTAATCGAACTGGCGTTCGAACTGGGCCCTCAGCGCTGGGCTCTCCAGTTTGTGCACCACTTCCAGCAGGGCGTCGATCACGGTGTTGCCGGTGGTGAAAATGCTCGCCGGGTCGATGCCTTCCCTTAGCAGGTTGTCACGCGAGGTGGCGGTGGGGGCGAAGTGCAGGGCGGCCAGGGTGCCGGTCAGGCGCCGGTTGCCTTCCTCTGGCCAGGGGGAATACAGGTTGTTGGTGCGCAGGCCGGCTTCTACGTGGGCGATGGGGATTTGCTGGTAATAGGCCGCCAGGCTGGTGGCAAACGTGGTCGCGGTGTCGCCATGCACCAGCACAACATCGGGCTTGAATTCGGCCAGTACCGGCTGGATACCCTGCAAAATCCCGGTAGTCACGCCGGTCAGGTCCTGGCCGGGTTTCATGATGTTCAAGTCGTAATCGGGGGTGATATCGAACAGTTCCAGTACCTGGTCGAGCATTTGCCGGTGCTGGCCGGTGACGCACACGCGGGACTCGAAGCGGGCGTCCTGGGCGAGTTGCAGGGCAAGCGGGGCCATCTTGATGGCTTCTGGACGGGTGCCAAATACGGTGAGGGTCTTGAGGGGCACGGCGGTGATCCTCTTGCTGGACGGGGCAGTACGGGTGGGCCGAATGGGCTGGGCAGGCGCGCGAAGGCTGGCCTGGTGGACGGGCTGAGTGCGAGGGCAAGCGACGGATGAATGGGGGCATGCAGCTTGGGTCCTTCAAGCAAACGGCTGTCCATTGCTCAAAAAATCTAGCAGTTGGTTCATGTGATGCCAGTTGGCAGGTGGTGTGTTTGCCAGCTACAGAGTGCGGTTGTTTGTGATCAGGCCTTGTTCACCGGGGGTTGTAGGAATGTGGGCAGGTTTTGCTGTGAATGCGGCATCGGACAAACGGGTATTCGGCTACAGGCCATAAGGGATGGCGCCAATGCTCTAGGGCCGGGGTGGTTGAGGGGGGAAAGGCCATTGTTTTTGGGTTGGCGAAGTTGGGTTGGTGATTGATCGATTTGGTAACCATTCGCCGATGATGGTGGCTGTTTCGGTGTGGGGTTTGCCGCTAAGGTTGATTGCGCGGCCGAAGGAAAGCGGCTGCTGGAAAATGACCAACCCAGGAGTATTCACCATGCGTAACAACGTTCTGTCGTACTTGCTGCTGCCGCTGTTCGCCAGCCTGTCCTTTTCCCTTAGCGCTGCCCCGGCCAGCACTACGGCGGTGGCCGAGCCGGTGCCGGTGGTAACCCAGCAGCAGGCCCAGCAGCCGCAGCGGCTGGACCTGAACACGGCTGATGCGCTTACTTTGCAGAAGGAGCTGAACGGGATAGGGAAGGCCAAGGCTGAGGCCATAGTGGCCTACCGGGAGGCCAATGGGCCGTTTGCTTCGGTGGATGAACTGCTGGAGATCAAGGGGATTGGTAATGCGTTGCTGGAGCGTAACCGGGACAAGGTGATGGTGGAATAATGGGGAGGGGCTGGGGTTTGTGTCCTGGCCCTGACTTTCATGAAGATTCAATTGAGAGAACTGAATTCGAAAGCGGTCCGCGTACCCTGTGGGAGCGGCTTTAGCCGCGAAGAACCAAACGCGGTGCATGGCACCGGCTGCGCCGGTATTCGCGGCTAAATCCGCTCCCACAGGGACCCTGCTGACTCAATGAGTTATGTATCAGCCGGTCAGATCGTGCCAGCGACCGGCGGGCGCTAGCGGTCCTGCGCATCCTTGGCATCCGCTTCGGCATTGCGCTCATGCACCTTGCGCAGCTGTTCTTCGGTCAGTGGCAGTTTCTTTGCCGTATCGCGCAGCAGCATCAGCCCGCCGACGATCGAGCCGAGGGCTATGATGAGTATCAGCCAGGCATACCAGGGCATTGTCGTTCTCCTTTGCTGGTGATGGGCAGCGCTTGTACAAATGTTGAGCAATTGCCCGTTCCGTTGGTTCAATTATAGGAGCCAGCCACTGTCGGGCCAATTCCGTGACCCGCGGGCCCCAAAGCTTGTGCCACTTCGTTTACAATGCGCGCCGTTTTCGACTTGCCAAGAGACCCTGCCCATGTCCGCCTGCCAGACGCCCCTGATCGTCGCCCTGGATTTCCCTACCCGTGAGGCCGCCCTGAAGCTGGCTGACCAGCTTGACCCTGCGCTGTGCCGGGTGAAGGTTGGCAAGGAGCTGTTCACCAGCAGCGCTTCGGGCATTGTCGAAACCCTGTGCGACAAGGGCTTCGAAGTGTTTCTGGACCTCAAGTTCCACGACATCCCCAACACCACCGCCATGGCGGTGAAGGCCGCGGCCGAGATGGGTGTATGGATGGTGAACGTGCATTGCTCCGGTGGCCTGCGCATGATGGCGGCCTGCCGTGAAGAGTTGGCCAAGCGCAGCGGCCCGCAGCCGTTACTGATTGGTGTGACCGTGCTGACCAGCATGGAGCGTGAAGACCTGGCCGGCATCGGCCTGGATGTCGACCCGCAAGAGCAGGTGCTGCGCCTGGCGGCGCTGGCCGAGAAGGCTGGCATGGACGGTTTGGTGTGCTCGGCGCTAGAGGCCCCGGCACTGAAGGCGGCGCACCCGTCGCTGCAGCTGGTGACCCCGGGCATTCGCCCGGCAGGCAGTGCGCAGGATGACCAGCGCCGTATCCTCACCCCGCGCCAGGCACTGGATGCAGGTTCGGACTACCTGGTGATCGGCCGCCCGATCAGCCAGGCCGCCGACCCGGCGCAAGCGCTGGCAGCGGTAGTCGCTGAAATACGCGGCTGAACCTGACCAATGAAAAAGGGCTGCGGATGCAGCCCTTTTTCATTTTTGTGTCGTGCTATCAGCCCTGAGCTGTCGACCAGTCGATCCAGCCGAACTGCCAGGTAGCCAGGATCAATAAACCGAAGGCGATGCGATACCAGGCAAACGTCGCGTAGCTGTGGTTGGCGATGAACTTGAGCAGCGCACGCACGGCGATCATGGCGAAGATGAACGAGGTCACGAAGCCAATGGCGAACACCGGCAGGTCGCCGGGCTGGAACAGCTCACGGTACTTGTAACCCGAATACACTGCTGCGCCGACCATGGTCGGCATCGCCAGAAAGAACGAGAACTCGGTGGCCGCTTTGCGCGACAGGCCGAACAGCAGGCCGCCGATGATGGTGGACCCGGAACGCGACGTGCCCGGGATCATTGCCAGGCACTGGACGAAGCCGATCTTCAGGGCATGGCTCCAGCGCATGTCATCGACGTGGTCGACTGCCACGCGGTGGGTACGGCGTTCGGCCCAGAGCATGATTACCCCGCCAACCACCAAGGCCGTTGCCACGGTGATCGGGTTGAACAGGTAGTGGTGAATCAGGTCGGCGAACAGCACGCCCAGCACCACCGCTGGCAGGAACGCCAACAGCAGGTTGCCGGTGAAGCGCCGCGCCGCGGGCTGACTGGTCAGGCCGAACACCACTTCCAGGATCTTGCCGCGAAACTCCCACACTACCGCCAGGATCGCCGCCAGCTGGATGATGATGTTGAACGCTATCGCGCGTTCACCGCCGAAATCTATCAAATCGGCAACGATGATCTGGTGCCCGGTACTGGAGATCGGTAGAAACTCCGTGAGCCCTTCAACCACTCCCAGGATGATTGCCTGGAAGGCAGTCCATAAATCCATTGATCCCCCCGTTGGAGCCGTGCTGCTTGCACGGCCCATGCTCTTGATTTACCTATGATTGCCGGTTGAGGCGGCGAAGATGTTGGTGCGCGCCGGATGCTACCAGAGCGACGGTGCGAAGACTTGTGCGGGGTTGTAACGGTGTGGAAGCGTCTGCTGTGCCGGCCGCTCCCACAAGGGGCTGCGTTGCCTTGTCAGTGCAGCTTGTTCTTGGCCAGTTCGATGTCGTTCATCAGGGCCTTGGCCATGGCCAGCAGGTAATCGGCGGAGCCCAGCAGCTTGTGGTCATCTTCCATGTCGCCTTCGCGCACAAGGTGCTTGATGTAGCCCAGCAGGACTGAAACGTGCTCGTAGGCATCATCGATCGGTATGCCGGGTTGTACGCGGAGCAGGTCGAGGGTGGGGTTGCCGGCTTCGAGGAAGGTTTCCAGGCCTGCGGTTAGGATGGGGGAGGGGGTGTACTTTTTCATGGTTAAAATCCAGTGCGTGACGAGGAGCAACCACCCGGATCTTTCTCACGGACAAGGGTGGCAGCCATTGCGTGGGGTGAGAAACCGGTGCACTGACGCCGGCCAAGCCGAAGCCTGCCCGCGAATGGCTGCCATTGAACAGTGGAGCAGCAGTGCATAACAGGTTCTCACACCCGGTCACCAACATGGCGACCCGGTGAACTTAACCCTGAGGGATTTCCCCGACAATTCAGCTGCTTCCGACCGCTGCGTAGGATAGTTCGCTTGCTGCTTCAAGCTGAAGCGGTGAGGGCAAGGTTCAGGAAAGTCTGACGCGCTGCGAACGCGGTGCTGCAGTTATCGCCGGGGCCGCTGTGCGGCCCAATCGCCGGCAAGCCAGCTCCCACAGGTACAGCGTCGGG
>NZ_DKHD01000053.1:130701-204878 GCF_002453565.1 Pseudomonas sp. UBA6753
GGCCAGTGTTGGCTACCTCAATTTCAAACCTTGAGCACCAACTTGCCAAAGTTCTCCCCACTGAACAGCTTCAGCAAGGTCTCGGGGAAGGTCTCCAGCCCTTCCACCACATCCTCCTTGCTCTTCACCTGCCCGCTGGCCAGCCACCCGGCAATCTCCAGCGCGGCCTTGCCGTAATCCTTGGCGTAATCCATCACCACGAAGCCTTCCATGCGCGCACGGTTCACCAGCAGCGACAGGTAGTTGGCCGGGCCTTTCACCGCTTCCTTGTTGTTGTATTGGCTGATGGCGCCGCAAATCACGATGCGTGCCTTGAAGTTGATGCGGGTCAGCACGGCGTCGAGGATGTCGCCGCCGACGTTGTCGAAGTACACGTCCACGCCTTTGGGGCATTCGCGCTTCAGGCCGGCCAGCACGTCTTCGGCCTTGTAGTCGATCACCCCGTCAAAGCCCAGTTCGTCCTTCAGGTACTGGCACTTCTCGGCGCCGCCGGCAATGCCGACCACGCGGCAGCCTTTGATCTTGGCAATTTGCCCGACAATGCTGCCCACCGCGCCGGCCGCGCCGGAAATGACCACAGTGTCACCGGCCTTGGGCTGGCCGACGTCCAGCAGGGCGAAGTAGGCGGTCATGCCGGTCATGCCCAGCGCCGACAGATAGCGCGGCAGGGGCGCCAGGCTGGGGTCGATCTTGTGCAGGCCCTGGGGTTCGCCAGTGAAGTAGTCCTGCACGCCAAGGGCGCCGCTTACATGGTCGCCCGGCTTGTAGGCGGGGTGGTTGGAGGCAACAACCTCGCCAACGCCCAGCGCGCGCATCACCTGGCCCAGGGCCACGGGCGGGATGTAGGACTTGCCTTCGTTCATCCAGCCGCGCATGGCCGGGTCCAACGACAGGTACAGGTTGCGCACCAGCACCTGGCCTTCGCCGGGTTGTTCGGCGGGCACGGTCTCGAAGCTGAAGTCGTCACGGCGCACGGCGCCGACCGGGCGTTTGGCGAGCAGGAAGCGGCGGTTGGTGTTGGTCATGGCGGGTCCTTGTGGGCAATGGAAGGGGGAGGCGTCAAATCTACCCTGTTGATGTAGGCAGGTCCTTAACATCACTGACAAGCATGGTAGCCCAACCGGTGGGGTGATGATGCTGCCCGCGCGGGTGGTGGCTGACTATGCTCTGAACCCCACCAAGCACGCTTTGGAGCACGCGATGAGCATGACCTATTCCGGCCAGGTAGCCCTGGTCACCGGCGGTGCCGCCGGCATCGGCCGGGCAACTGCCCTGGCTTTCGCCCGGGAGGGCCTGAAGGTGGTGGTGGCCGACCTCGACCCGGCCGGTGGCGAGGCCACTGTGGCCCTGATCCACGCTGCGGGCGGGGAGGCGCTGTTCATTGCCTGCGACGTTACCCGTGACGTCGAGGTGCGCCAACTGCACGAGCGCCTGATCGCCGCCTATGGCCGGCTGGACTATGCCTACAACAACGCAGGTATCGAGATAGAGCAGGGCCGCCTGGCCGAGGGCAGCGAGGCGGAGTTCGATGCCATCATGGGCGTCAACGTGAAGGGTGTGTGGCTGTGCATGAAGTACCAGCTGCCGTTGCTGTTGGCCCAGGGCGGTGGGGCCATCGTCAATACCGCTTCGGTGGCGGGCTTGGGCGCGGCGCCGAAGATGAGCATCTACAGCGCCTCCAAGCACGCGGTGATCGGCCTGACCAAGTCGGCGGCCATCGAATACGCCAAGAAGGGCATCCGGGTGAATGCGGTGTGCCCGGCGGTGATCGACACCGACATGTTCCGCCGTGCCTATGAGGCCGACCCGCGCAAGGCCGAGTTTGCCGCTGCCATGCATCCGGTGGGGCGCATTGGCAAGGTCGAGGAAATTGCCAGTGCCGTGTTGTATCTGTGCAGTGATGGCGCGGCGTTTACCACAGGGCATTGCCTGACGGTGGATGGTGGGGCTACGGCGATCTGAGCCGAAACCGCGTGGCCTTCTTCGCGGGCTTGCCCGCTCCCACAGGTACCCCGCTGACCTCAGGTCCTGTGATGTCCCTGTGGGAGCGGGCAAGCCCGCGAAGAGGCCCTGGCAGACCACCTCAATGCCAGCCCAACCACCACACATCCCACCACCAGCACACCACCAAACACCAGCAACGCCAATCGTGACCCCAACCGGTCGCTCAACAGCCCGGTAAAGATCACCGGCAGGCTGAACCCCAGGTACGCCAGCAGGAAGAACCCGGCGCTGGCCCGTGTCTTCTCGCTGCCGGCCAGCTCGTTCACCGCCGCCAGCCCGCCCAGGTAGATAAACCCGTAGCACGCACTACTGGCCGCCACCGCACCCAGCAATACCGCGCCCAGCTGGCCGCTGTCCGCACCCCAGGCCAGCACGGCATAGCTGCACGGCAATATCACCAGCCCCAGCAACGTGGCCGTACGGCTGCTGAGGCGCCGTGCCATGGGCTGGAACAACAACCCGCAGCTGATCACGCAAAAGGTCGAGAACCCCGACCAGGCGCTAAGCCCGTGCTGGCGCAGGATGCCCGGCAGCAGGGCGATCACCAGCCCCACGCAGGCCCACGCCAGCAAAATGGCCAGGCCATAGGCCACGCTGCCACGGGGGTAGCAGGGCAGGCGCAGCATGGGGTTGCGTTGTGCCGGGCGTAGGTCCGGCAGGCGCCATACCAGCAGCATGGCCAGCGCCGCCAGCAGCAGTTGCAGGTGGAAGCTGCCCGGGGTCAGGCTGGGGCCGCGCAGCAGGAACAGGCTGGTCAGTGCTGCACCCAGGCCAAAGCCCAGCGAGGTGCTGGCGGTAACCCAATTGGCGGCGCGGGTGTTGTCCGCGCCGCCCATCAGTTCACCCATGTAGGCGGTGGCCGTGGCCGAGGCGAGACCGGTGCCCAGGCCGAGGAACAGCCGCGCCAGGCCCAGGGTTTGCAGGCTGGGGGCCTGCAGCATCAGCACGGTGGCGACCATCGACAGGGCCAGTGCGGCGAGCACCAATGGCCGGCGCCCAACCCGGTCGGCCAGCCCGCCCAGGGCCAGCAGCACGGGTAGCACGCCCAGCACATAGCCGGAGAAGGCCACTGCGGTGGCGGCGGCGCCTTGCCCGGAGAGGTCGGCGTAGGTGATGTACAGCGGGGCCTGCAGGTTGACGGCCAGGGTGATCAGGCAGAGGGCGAAGGCCAGGCGGGCCGGGGCGGAGGGCATGGGTAGGGATCCTGGTTTTCTGGTGGCTGTTCCGGCCTCTTCGCGGGCACGCCCGCTCCCACAGGGATCGCACAGAACCTGTAGAAGCGGGCGTGCCCGCGAAAGGGCCGGGCCTGCCAACTCTGATGCCAGCCCATCCCCATCACCAGACACACCGGCAACCCTTTTATGCTTAACTGTTCGCTCAAAACCAGCGAACACTTGCCCCATGCACTTGCCCCTCGACCGCACCAGCACCACCCCGCTGGTACAGCAACTCACCGACCACCTGCAAACCTGGATCGACCAGCAACGCCTGCGCCCCGGCGCGCGCCTGCCGTCGATCCGGGCCTTGGCCCGCAGCCAGGCGGTCAGTGCGTCGTGTGTGATCGAAGCCTACGACCGCCTGGTCGCCAGCGGTTGGCTGGAGGCCCGCCACGGCACTGGCTTTTTCGTCGCCGAGCGCAAACCCGGCCTGGCCGTGGAAGATGCCCAACCCTGGGGCGAGGCCGGCGACGGCAGCTGGCGGCAGTTTCGCGAGGGCCATGACGAGTTGCTCAAGCTGGGCTGCGGCTGGTTGCCCAGCAGTTGGCGCGCCGCCACCGAACTGGCCCAGGCAGTGCGCCAGGTCAGCCGCGGCAACCCACAGGACCTGTTCGACTATTGCCCACCTTTGGGCCTGGCCAGCCTTCGCCAGCAGTTGCACAAGCGCCTGGCGCAGCTGGGCATCGCCGCCGGCCCCGAACGTATCCTCACTACCCACGGCGCCAGCCACGGCCTCGACCTGCTGGTGCGCACCCTGCTGCGCCCGGGCGACACGGTGCTGGTGGAAAACCCCGGCTACTACAACCTGTACAACCTGCTGCGCCAGCACCAGGTGCACATGCTGCCGGTGCCGCGCACCGCCGAAGGCCCGGACCTGGTCACCCTCGAAGCCCTGCTGGCGGCGCACAAGCCGCGCTGCCTGTTCATCAACAGCCTGTACCAAAACCCCACCGGCACCAGCCTGACGCCCAAGGTGGCGTATCGCCTGCTGGAGCTGGCCCGCGAGCACGACTTGCGCATCATCGAGGACGATATCTACGCCGACTTCCAGGAAGGCCCGGCCACCCGCCTGGCCACCCTCGACAGCGAACAGCGGGTAATCTACATGGCCAGCTTCTCGAAAACCCTCAGCAGCTCGCTGCGGGTCGGCTACCTGGTCGCCGACCCGCTGTTGCTGGCGCGTCTGGCCGAGTTGAAGATGGTCAGCGGCATCGGTACCTCGCGCTTTGCCGAGCAGGTGGTGGGGCAGATGCTGGCCAACGGCAGCTACCGCAAGAGCGTGCAGCGGTTGCGTGTGCGCCTGGGGCAGCACATGGCCAGGCTGCTCGGCCAGCTGGAACAGGCGGGCTGGCAGGTGTTCTGCGAGCCCTACGGCGGCATGTTCGTCTGGGCCTGCGTGCCGGGCCGGGATTTCGCCAGCCTGGAGCGCCTGGCGCTGGAACACGATGTGCTGCTCACCCCCGGCAGCGCCTTCGATTACCAGGGCGCGGCCAGTACCTGGCTGCGCATCAATGTCGCCTACGGGCAGGACTCTCGCGCCCAGGCCTTCCTTCAGCACGCAGGGCGACCTCTGCCAAGCTGATAGCGACACGCTCATAGCTATTTGACACTATTCTGACGCCAGGCCCTTGTTCATCGGCTGGCAACGTTGCCACCCTTGGCCTTCGGGATAACCTCGCACGCAGAAGGGGAATCGGCATGGGCGCGAGCAAGCACGGTGTGCTGGCCAACCTGGGCATGGCCCGCAAACTCGGCCTGGGCTTTGCCCTGGTGCTGGTGCTGACCCTGGCGGTGGCGGCCATTGGCATTGCCGCGCTGCACAGCGTTGGCCAGCGCTTCGACAGCTTGCGCCAACTGGCTCAGTTCAATACCGACCTGCTGCGCTTGCGCCAGCACGAGCAGGCCTTTGCCCTGCGCTCCGACCTGCAGCAGGCCGAGGCCTTGCGCAGCGGCCTGCAGGGCTTGGCCGAACGCGCCCGTGGCCTGCCGGCGCTGGCGGCGGCGGAAACCGACCTGGCCGCCTACGGCCAGGCATTCGAGGCCTTTGTCGAGGCGGTGCAGGCCAAGGAGCTGGCGCTGGACATGGCCAGCTGGTCGGTGTCCAGCGTGGCCAACAACCTCGATGTGCTGCAGGCCGGCCTGGCTGACGACGGCGTGTATACCCTCAAGCAGTCCCAGGGCCAGCAGGGCGGCGCGTTCCTCGAGCAGGCCGGGCAGGTGGCACAGGTGTCACGGCTGATGCTGCAGGCCATGGACGAAGCGCGGGTACGCCTGGAAAAAAGCCGCAAGGGTGAAGAGGGCGTCAGCCAGGATCGCATCGCCCAGACCGTCGAGGCCGCCAGCCTGGTCAGCCAGTTGCAGGGCGCCGTCAGCGATGCTGGCTACCAGAGTGTGCTAGGCGAAGTGGCGGGGCACATTGGCAGCTTCTCGGAAAAACTCAACGAATACACTGACCAGCTGGCCCGCGAGCAGGGCTTGAAGGCGCAGTTGCAGGCCAGTGCCGAACAAGTCACCAGCCGGGTCGACCAGGCCTACCTGGGGCAGGAGCAGGCCCTGCAGGGCGAACTGCAACGCAATGCCGTGGCCATCGGCCTGGCTACGGCATTGGCGCTGCTGGTAGGTGTGCTGGCCGCCTGGCTGATCACCCGCGCCGTGGTCGGCCCGCTCAAGCATGTGATTGCCCGCGCCCAGCGCATCGCTGCCGGCGAGCTGAGCTTTGACGCCCAGGCACCACGGCGTGACGAAGTAGGGCAGCTGATGCAGGCCATGCAGCAGATGGCGGCGGGCTTGTCGGGCATTGTCAGCGGTTTGCAGCAGGGCATCGAGCAACTGGCCGGCAATGCGCAGGCGCTTTCGGCGGTGACCGAGCAGACCAACCGCGAGGTGGGCAGCCAGAAGGAAGAGACCGAGCAGGTAGCCACCGCCATGCAGCAGATGACCGCCACGGTGCACGATGTGGCGCGTAATGCCGAAGAGGCGGCGCAGGCGGCCCAGGCTGCGGACGAGAAGGTTGATTCCGGGCAGCAGGTGGTGCGCCAGAGCATGCAGCGCATCGAGCAACTGGCGGCGGCGGCGGAGACGGCCAGCGCCGGCATCGACAGCCTCAGTGCCGAGATCCACACCATTGGCGACGTGCTGGAAGTGATCAAGAGCGTGGCCGAGCAGACCAACCTGCTGGCGCTGAATGCTGCAATCGAAGCCGCCCGGGCTGGTGAGCAGGGGCGTGGTTTTGCCGTGGTCGCTGATGAGGTGCGTGCGCTGGCGCGGCGTACCCGGCAGTCTACCGAGCAGATCGAGACCCTGGTCGCCAGCCTGCGTGGCAATGCTCAGCAGTCGGTGGCGCAGATACGCGGCAGTACCGAGCTGGTGCGTTTGGCGGTGGCTGATGCACTGCAGACCGAAAGTGCGCTGGGCAGCATCGCGGCGGCGGTGTCATTGATCCAGCAGATGAACCAGCAGATTGCCGCGGCGGCCGAGCAGCAGAGCTCGGTGGCGGAAGAGATCAGCCGTAGCGTCACGCAGATCCGCGGCAGTGCCGATCAGGCGGCGTTGGCAATGCAGGACAATGCCCGGTCGAGTATCGAGCTGGCGCAGTTGGGTACCGACCTGAAGGGGATGGTGGGGCATTTCAGGTTGTGATCTGGGCTTGGGCTTTGTGTTGCCTGTACCGGCCTCTTCGCGGGCATGCCCGCTCCCACAGGGATATCACTGAACCTGAGGGCAGTGGTACCTGTGGGAGCGGGCGAGCCCGCGAAGAGGCCAGTACAGGCAACAAATACCTTCAGGCCCTGCGCGGGTTGAGGATCATCAAGGCCAATACCCCCGCCACAATCCCCCAGAACGCCGAGCCGATCGAGAACAAGGTCAGCCCCGAAGCGGTCACCATGAAGGTAATCACCGCTGCCTCCCGCTCCCGCGCTTCGCTCATGGCCACGGTCAGCCCGTTCATGATCGAGCCGAACAGCGCCAGCGCCGCAATCGACAGCACCAGCTCTTTCGGCAGCGCCGCAAACAACGCCGCCAAGGTCGCGCCGAACACCCCGGCAATGCCATAGAAAATCCCGCACCACACCGCCGCGGTATAACGCTTGGCCGGGTCTTCATGGGCATGCGGCCCGGTGCAGATCGCCGCGCTGATAGCCGCCAGGTTGACCCCGTGCGAGCCGAACGGTGCCAGCAATAGCGAGGCAAAGCCGGTGGCCGAGATCAGCGGCGAGGCCGGCACCTGATAGCCGTCCGCGCGCAGCACGGCCACACCCGGCATGTTCTGCGAAGTCATCGCCACCACGAACAGCGGAATGCCAATGCTGATGGTCGCCGCCAGCGAGAAGCTTGGCGTGGTCCACACCGGCGTGGCCGCTTCCAGGCGGAAGCCGCTGAAGTCCAGCAGGCCCAGGGCGCCGGACAGCACCGTGCCCACCAGCAACGCGGCCAATACGCAGTAACGCGGCGACAGGCGCTTGACCAGCAGGTAGCTGAAGAACATGCCCAGTACCAGCAAGGTGCGGTGCTGGGCGGCAACGAAGATTTCGCTGCCGATCTTGAACAGGATGCCCGCCAGCAGCGCCGAGGCCAGCGAGGCCGGGATGCGCTTGACCAGGCGCTCGAAGCTGCCGGTCAGGCCACAGATCAGCACCAGCACGGCGCAGGTGATGTAGGCGCCGATCGCCTCGCTATAACTGACCCCGCCCAGGCTGGTGATCAGCAAGGCGGCGCCTGGGGTGGACCAGGCCACGGTGATCGGCGTGCGGTAACGCAGCGACAGGCCGATGCTGCACACCGCCATGCCGATCGACAACGCCCAGATCCATGACGAAATCTGCGCGCTGGTCAGCCCGGCAGCCTGGCCGGCCTGGAACATCAGCACCAGCGAGCTGGTATAGCCGGTGAGCATGGCGATGAAGCCGGCGACCACCGCCGACGGGGAGCTGTCTGCCAGGGGCCGCAGGCGTGCGGAAGTGGCATCGGTCATGAACAAAATCCTTGTAAAGGTGTAAGCAGTTTTTTCAGACTACAGCGAGCAAGGTTGATCCTTGCCATACAGCGGCCATTGCTTTTAGCCGTACAGTCGCCAACTATTGGGCGCAAATGCAGAACTGCTTGGGAGTGGAGGGGCGATGTACAAGGTCTATGGCGACTACCAGTCGGGCAACTGTTACAAGGTCAAGCTGATGTTGAGCCTGCTGGGCCGGCCATATGAATGGCACCCGGTGGACATCCTCAAGGGCGAGACCGAAACGCCCGAGTTCCTGGCGATGAACCCCAACGGCAAGGTGCCGGTGCTGGAGTTGGAAGACGGCAGCTACCTGTGGGAGTCCAATGCCATTCTCAACTTCCTGGCCGATGGCAGCGAGTTTCTGCCCACCGAGCCACGCCTGCGTACCCAGGTGTTGCAGTGGCAGTTCTTCGAGCAGTACAGCCATGAGCCGTACATTGCCGTGGCGCGTTTCATCCAGTTCTACCTGGGGTTGCCAGACGAGCGCCTGGAGGAGTACCGCAAGCTGCACAAGGGCGGTTACAAGGCCCTGAGGGTGATGGAGCGGCAGCTGCAGATGACGCCGTACCTGGTCGGCGAGCAGTATTCGATTGCCGATGTGGCGTTGTATGCCTACACCCATGTGGCGCAGCAGGGCGGGTTCGACCTGGCCGACTACCCGGCAGTGAGGGCCTGGCTGGAGCGGGTCAGCAGCCATCCACGGCATGTGCCGATGGTGGGCTAGTTTCTAGCTGTGCCGGCCTCTTCGCGGGCATGCCCGCTCCCACAGGTATTCCACAATATTCAGCCCTGTGGTGAACCTGTGGGAGCGGGCGTGCCCGCGAAAGGGCCAGTACAGGCCGCCTGCAAACGGTCAGGCCGAAGCGAACCGCTCATCCAGGTAGGCAATGATCGCCTTGGACTCATACATCCAGGTCACCTTGCCCGCTTCTTCAATGCGCAGGCACGGCACTTTCACCCGGCCACCACCTTCCTGCAGGGCCTGGCGGTGCACCGGGTCGTTCTTGGCATCGCGCAGCGCCACCGGCACGTTCAAACGGTGCAGGGTACGGCGGGTCTTGACGCAGAACGGGCAGGCGTGGAACTGGTACAGCGCCAGGCCCTGGGCCGCTTGCTCGACGCGGGCCTGGGCGGCGGCGTCGCGCTTGCGCTTGGCCGGGCGGCTGATCCAGTCGCCGAACACGATGAGCTGGCCGAGGCCAACCCGCAGGGCTTTGACGATCATGGGCAACTCCTGAAATGAAAAAGCCGACCCGGCAGGGTCGGCTCGGGGTCAGCAGCCAATCACTTGATCAGGCTGAGGAACTCGCTGCGGGTGGCGGCGTTTTCGCGGAACTCACCCAGCATCACCGAGGTGATCATGGTCGAGTTCTGCTTCTCGACACCGCGCATCATCATGCACATGTGCTTGGCTTCGATGACCACGGCAACGCCGGCGGCACCGGTTACCTGCTGCACGGCCTCGGCAACCTGGCGGCTGAGGTTTTCCTGGATCTGCAGGCGGCGAGCGTACATGTCGACGATGCGCGCCACCTTCGACAGGCCCAGTACCTTGCCCTTGGGCAGGTAGGCCACGTGCGCCTTGCCGATGAACGGCAGCATGTGGTGTTCGCACATCGAATACAGCTCGATGTCCCGGACCAGCACCATTTCGCTGTTGTCAGAGCTGAACAGCGCGTTGTTGGTGACTTCTTCCAGTGTTTGCTCATAACCGCGGCAAAGGTACTTCATCGCCTTTGCAGCCCGCTTGGGCGTGTCGAGCAGGCCCTCACGGGAGACGTCCTCGCCAATCTGGCTGAGGATCTCGGTGTAGTTCTGTTCCAGGGACATGGATCTACCTGTGGGAAAAAATCGCAAAAACGAAGGGTACGGCGGTGAGGGCGGCGCTGCAAGCGCGGCGTTACTCGTCGCGGCCTTCGAGCATGGTTCGCTTGAGCATCACATACACCGCGCCGGTGCCGCCGTGGCGGGCGTTGCACGAGGCAAAACCGAGCACCTGCGGGTGCTGGCGCAGCCAGGTGTTGACGTGGCTCTTGATCATCGGGCGCTTGCCGTCCAGGCGCGCGGCCTTGCCGTGGGTAACCCGCACGCAGCGCACTTCCAGTTTGGTGGCTTCGGCGATGAAGTCCCACAGGGTTTCGCGGGCCTTTTCCACGGTCATGCCATGCAGGTCGAGGCTGCCCTCGAACGGGATCTGCCCCAGCTTCAGCTTGCGCAGCTGGCCTTCCTGCACGCCGTCGCGGCGCCACAGCAGCTCGTCTTCGGCGCCAACGTCGATGACGAACTGGTCGGACATGCCGTCGATCACCAGCGCCTTGTCACTGCGCACGGTCGCCGCCTGGCGCAGGCCGGCCAGCTTCTGGCGGTCGGCCTTCGGCTTGCCGACTTCGGCGCGGTCGTGCGTGATCGGTTTGACACCGCGCACTTCGGCCTTGAACAGGGAAAAATCGTCGTCTTGCATGATGCCTCCACGTGGGCGGCGTAGTTTACGCGACTGTGGGGCCTTGTGCAGCCTGTGCCGGCCCTTTCGCGGGCACGCCCGCTCCCACAGGGATATCACTGGGGCTGAAGGGAGCGGGGTACCTGTGGGAGCGGGCGTGCCCGCGAAGAGGCCGATACAGGTAATACAACCCCATCAGTCATGCTTCTTCATCAGGTGCGGCGACAGGTTCAGTTCCCGCCCGCGGCGCAGGCGAATGCGGCTGCGCCGCCAGAAGCGCACGCCCAGCCACAGCAGCAGCAAGCCGGCCACGGTGAGGATACCGGCCAGCGGTTTGTTGGCATTGAGCTCCGCCAGGGCAGGGTAGTTGCCCAGCAGGCCGGCGACGCCGGCCATTGCCAGTAGCACGCCAAGGGTCGCCAGCATGGCCGACAGGCCGGCCGCCAGGCGGGCGCCCCAGTTACGCGGTTCGCGCGGGCGCAGGCGCTTGGCGTCGAAACTGCCTTTGAGCTTCATTCCGCTCTCCTCTGTGGATATCCGGAATTCGACCTGGAGCCGCCCATCGGGTTCCGCCCGGCTGCCGGGCGGTCGTACCCAGCCGATCAGATCAGGCTGGCGGTGGGGGCCACGCAAGCGAAGTTGTCGGCCATCACGGCCATTTCGCACTGGTGGATCTGCGCGGCCGGGATCACCCCATCCTTGAATGCCAGGTCGCGGGTCGCCGAAGCGTCTTCCACCAGGGTGCAGCGGTAACCGTAGTCCTTGGCGCGGCGTACCGTGGTGCTGACGCTGGAGTGGCTCATGAAGCCGCAGACGATCAGGTCCAGGTGGCCCAGCGCCTGCAGGGTCTCATGCAGCTGGGTGTTCTTGAATGCATTGGGCATGCGTTTTTCGATGACGATTTCGCCTTCCAGCGGCTCCAGCCCCGGAATGAACTGGCCGGCCGGCCCTTGTGGGTCGAAGCGGCCACCGACAGTGCCCAGGTGGCGAACGTGGATGATCGGACGGCCGCTCTTGCGCGCGGCGTCGAGCAACCTGGCGATGTTGGCCACGGCCTCGTCCATGCCCGACAGCGCCAGGGGCCCGCTGAGGTACTCCTTTTGCGCATCGATGATGATCAGGCTGGCGTGGCTCAGCTTGGCCGGCGGGTAGTCGCGGCCAGTGAGGCGAAACATCGTGGTTGGAACGGACATCAAGGGCTCCTTGGATAGGGCTTTTGTATACCTATTCTCCCCTGCCTTGGCGCCAATGGGAATGGTTGACAACGCAAGCGGCATGGTTACTGGCTTGTGGCTAGCCATTGGGTAAGGCAAAGGAACAAATGTGCGGGTGGGGCTGTTAGACTTTTGTCCGGTCTGAATTAGGAGTACCCCGTGATCACATCCCGCCTGCGCACGCTGCGCGACTACATCCGCTGGGCGGTCAGCCGCTTCCACGAGCACGACCTGTTCTTCGGCCACGGTGCCGACAACGCCTGGGACGAGGCCCGCCTGTTGGTACTGGGGGCGGTGCATCTGCCGTGGGAGGTGGCTGACAGCTACCTGGACTGCATGCTCGAGGACGACGAGCGGGTACGCCTGCAGCACCTGCTGAAGCGCCGTATCGAAGAACGCGTGCCGGCCGCCTACCTGCTGGGCGAGGCCTGGTTCTGCGGCATGTCGTTCATCGTCGACGAGCGCGTGCTGGTGCCGCGTTCGCCGATTGGCGAGCTGATCGAGAAACGCTTCGAGCCGTGGCTGGCGAGCGAGCCGGCGCGCATTCTCGACCTGTGCACCGGTTCTGGCTGCATCGGCATCGTTGCCGCCGACGTGTTCCCCGAGGCCGAGGTAGTGCTGGCCGACCTGTCGTTCGAGGCGCTCGAAGTGGCCAACCAGAACATCGAACGCCACGGCCTGGACGGGCGCGTGTACACCGTGCAGGGCGACGGCTTTGGCGGTTTGCCGGGGCAGCGTTTCGACCTGATCCTGTCCAACCCGCCGTATGTCGATGCCGAAGACTTCGACGACATGCCGGCCGAGTATCACCACGAGCCCGAGTTGGGCCTGGCCTGTGGCAACGATGGCCTGGACCTGGTGCGGCGCATGCTGGCCGAAGCGGCGGACCACCTGACCGACAAGGGCTTGCTGATTGTCGAGGTGGGCAACAGCCAGGTGCATGTCGAGGCGCTGTACCCCGAAGTGGACTTTGCCTGGCTGGAGTTCGAGCGCGGCGGGCATGGGGTGTTCATGCTGACTGCCGAGCAGTGCCGCCAGCATCAGGAACTGTTCAAGGCCCGGGTCTGACTTCAGGGCCCATTCGCGGGCTTGCCCGCTCCCACAGGTACAGCGCTGTCCTCAGGCTTTGCGCAATTCCTGTGGGAGCGGGCAAGCCCGCGAAGCAGGCAACGCGGTGTCAGCGCGTGGCAATCCAGATCAGCAACCCGGCCTGGAACACCGCAAACGCCACCAGGCAGGTAATGGTAAAGCGCAACCCACTATCTTCACGCTGGTACTTGGCAACCCGTTCATCCCGCTCACGCAGTTGCCCTTCCTTCTCCTGCAACTGCTGGTCAGCCTGTTGCAGCAGGCCGGCAGCATCCAGTATCCCCACTCGCTGCAAGCGCTCGCTGTTCCACGCGCCCTTGAGCTGGCCCACCGTCATTTCCACGGTACGGCCCTTCAGATGCTGGCTGTCCTCGTACTCCACCTCGATACCCATGCCGCGCAGGCAGTGGTCACGACGCAGGCGTGAGTCTTCGTTCAGCGCATCCTTGCTCGGCAGCGCCATGCCCTCGATCTGGTAGTGCGACCACTTGCGCTGCAGCCACTGCGCGGCCTGAGCCAGCAGGAAGCGGCCGATGCCACGGTTCAGCGGCTCAAGTTGCAGGCCATGTTCATTTCCGATGCGCACCAGGCGCGCGGTGTGGTCGACGCGAATGTCCAGGCGGTTCTGTTCCTTGTGCACCTTCTGCCCGGGCAGCTGGATTTCCATGCGCAACAGGCTGTGGGCCTTGTCGTGGCGTTCGGCATAGCCGAACTGCACAAAGCGCAGCGGCCGTGCGCCGGTGTTGCGGTCGGTGGGCAGGGCGGCCAGGCGCAACAGCTGGAAATGTTCGGCGGCCAGCTCGGCCCAGGGCAGGGCGGTGCTTTCCTCGGGCTCTTCGGCCGGCTCTACGGCGGCGGGGGCGGTTGTCATCAGGGCTTGTCCTTGGGTACGGGCATGCGGCAGGGGCTGCTGCGCAGCCCATCGCCGGCAAGCCAGCTCCCACAGGGACCGCAGGGCATTCAGGCCTATTGTGTTCCTGTGGGAGCTGGCTTGCCGGCGATGGGGCGCGCCAGCGGCCCCAAAATTCCGCTAATACTGAAATATCGGCCGTACCGGCCAAGACCTGAGGGTCAGGCAGAAGGCAAATGCTGGATAAACGTCACAATCTGCTCGCCAAGCTCCCTTGCCAGCGGCAGTTCAGGGTTGAGGTAGCTGTCGCGCTGCTGGCTCATCGCCTTGGGGCTGATGCGCAGCATGTGGTTCATGCCATCGATCAGCACCAGTTGGGCATCCGGCTTGGCAGCCTTCAGCCGTTCGGCATCGACCACGCCCACCTGCACGTCGTTGCGCCCCTGCACAATGAGCGCGGGCATGGGCAGGCGGGCAAAGGCCGCCGCCGGGTTCTGCTGGAACAGCGAAATCAGGTAGGGCTGCACGCTGGGGCGGAAAACCTGGCGCAGCGGCGCCGGCACCTCCAGGCTGGTCTGCCCGGCCTGCAGGCGGTCGAGCAGGGCGCTGCCACCGGCCAGTTGTGCCGGCGGCAGGCGCTGGGCCAGCTGTTCGCGCAGCACCTCGGCCAGCGGCCGGCCGCTGCCGGCCAGGGTAATCACCGCGCTGGCGCCGGCCTGCTCGGCGGCCAGGCTGGCGATCAGCGCGCCTTCGCTGTGCCCGATCAGGATCAACGGGCCAAAGCGCGGGTCGGCCTTGAGCTTGTGGCTCCAGGCGACCACGTCGGCCACGTAGCGCTCCACGCTCAGGTCACGCTCGTCGGGCGTGGCCGGCTGGCTGGCGGCCACCCCGCGCTTGTCGTAGCGCACGCTGGCGATGTGCTCGTTGGCCAGCAGCAGGGCCAGGCGCTTGAGGTTGTCGACCCGGCCTGACGCCGGGTTGTTGCCGTCACGGTCGGTGGGGCCGGAGCCGGCGATGATCAGCACCACCGGTGGCGGGGTGGGCTGTTGCGGCAGCAGCAGGCTGCCGTGCAGCACGCCCTGGCCGGTGTCGAGGTCGATCGGGCGTTGCAGCACGGTGGGGGCGGCGGCCTGGGCCAGGCCGGTGCACAGCAGGAAGAAGAGGGCGACGAGGCGCGACATCATGCGGTACTACATGGGGAGATGAGGGTTTGACCCAGTGTTTGCGGGAAGGTTCTCGGGCCTTGCCTGGCAGGTTCGGCCTCTTCGCGGGCTCGCCCGCTCCCACAGGTTTACCACAGCCTGAGTCATGTGGGGTACCTGTGGGAGCGGGCGAGCCCGCGAAGAGGCCAGCACAGGCGATCAATCCATCTGTATACTGCCGCTTTCGTTCACTTCAGGCAGATCTCGCGGAGCGTCCATGTCCGGCAATACCTACGGCAAGCTGTTCACTGTCACCACCGCTGGCGAGAGCCATGGCCCGGCGTTGGTCGCCATTGTCGATGGATGCCCACCGGGCCTGGAAATTTCCCTCGCCGACCTGCAGCACGACCTCGACCGGCGCAAGCCCGGCACCAGCCGGCACACCACTCAGCGCCAGGAAGCCGACGAGGTGGAGATCCTCTCCGGCGTGTTCGAAGGCCGCACCACCGGCTGCTCGATCGGCCTGCTGATCCGCAACACCGACCAGAAGTCCAAGGACTATTCGGCGATCAAGGACCTGTTCCGCCCGGCCCACGCCGACTACACCTACCACCACAAGTACGGCATCCGCGACTACCGCGGCGGTGGCCGCAGCTCGGCCCGCGAAACCGCCATGCGCGTGGCCGCCGGTGCCATCGCCAAGAAATACCTGGCCACTCAGGGCATCACCGTGCGCGGCTACATGAGCCAGCTGGGCCCGATCGAAATTCCGTTCAAGACCTGGGAGTCGGTGGAGCAGAATGCCTTCTTCAGCCCTGACCCGAGCAAAGTGCCGGAGCTGGAGGCCTACATGGACCAGCTGCGCCGTGACCAGGACTCGGTGGGTGCCAAGATCACCGTGGTCGCCGAAGGCGTCATGCCGGGCCTGGGCGAGCCTATCTTCGACCGCCTCGACGCCGAACTGGCCCACGCGCTGATGAGCATCAACGCGGTCAAGGGCGTGGAAATCGGCGCCGGCTTCGCCAGCGTGGCCCAGCGCGGCACCGAGCACCGTGACGAACTGACCCCGGAAGGCTTCCTCAGCAACAATGCTGGCGGCATCCTCGGCGGTATTTCCTCGGGCCAGCCGATCGTTGCCCACCTGGCGCTGAAGCCGACCTCCAGCATCACCACCCCGGGCCGCTCCATCGACATCGACGGCAACCCGGTGGACGTCATCACCAAAGGCCGCCACGACCCGTGCGTGGGCATCCGCGCCACGCCGATCGCCGAGGCGATGATGGCCATCGTGCTGATGGACCACCTGCTGCGCCACCGCGCGCAGAATGCCGATGTGAAGGTGAATACCCCGGTGCTGGGCCAGCTCTGATTCGCTTGCACTGGCCCTATCGCCGGCAAGCCAGCTCCCACAGGATTACCACAAGCCTGAACATTGTGGGGTACCTGTGGGAGCTGGCTTGCCGGCGATAGGGCCAGTACCGGCAACCCCATAGGCCACCCCATGCAACCAATCCCCTACTGGCGCCTGTCCAGCTTCTATCTGTTCTACTTCGCCCTGCTCGGTTCCACCGCCCCGTTCCTGGCGCTGTACTTCGACCACCTGGGCTTCTCTCCGGCACGCATCGGCGAGCTGGTGGCCATCCCCATGCTCATGCGCTGCATCGCCCCCAACCTGTGGGGCTGGCTGGGTGACCGCACCGGCCAGCGCCTGCTGATCGTGCGCCTGGGCGCATTGTCGACCCTGGCCACCTTCGCTCTTATCTTCCTCGGCAAAAGCTACGCCTGGCTGGCGCTGGTCATGGCCCTGCACGCGTTCTTCTGGCATGCGGTGCTGCCGCAGTTCGAGGTCATCACCCTGGCTCACCTGCACGGGCAAACCTCGCGCTACAGCCAGGTGCGCCTGTGGGGCTCGATCGGCTTCATCCTCACCGTGGTCGGCCTGGGCCGGCTGTTCGAGTGGCTGAGCCTGGATATCTACCCGGTGGCGCTGGTCACGATCATGGCCGGCATCGTCGCCGCCAGCCTGTGGGTACCCAATGCCCAGCCGGTGGAGCAGGCCGAGCGCAGCGGCGCGGGCGGCTTCCTGCAGCAGCTGCGGGCGCCCGGGGTGATCGCGTTCTACGCCTGCGTGGCACTGATGCAACTCAGCCACGGGCCGTACTACACCTTCCTCACCCTGCACCTGGAACATCTGGGCTATGCCCGGGGTGCCATTGGCTTGCTGTGGGCACTGGGGGTGGTGGCCGAAGTACTGGTGTTCATGGCCATGAGCCGCATCTTCGCGCGCTTTTCGGTGCAGCAGGTGCTGCTGGCCAGCTTCGTGCTGGCGGCGCTGCGCTGGCTGTTGCTGGGCAACCTGGCCGGTGAGCCGGCGGTGCTGGTGTTCGCCCAAGTGCTGCATGCTGCCACCTTCGGCTGCTTCCATGCCGCCAGCATCGCTTTCGTCCAGGCAAGCTTCGGCGCCCGTCAGCAGGGCCAGGGCCAGGCGCTGTATGCGGCGCTGTCGGGCACTGGCGGTGCGCTGGGGGCGTTGTATTCGGGTTACAGCTGGAAACTGCTGGGGCCCACCTTCACCTTTGGTATGGCCAGTGCCGCAGCCTTGGCTGCAGCCGTTATCATTGCCCTTTGTTCGCAACCGACCAGGACCCGCCCCTGATGAGCATTCTCAGCGTTTTCCACCCCTCCAGCCCGGAACTGCCGAACAAGGTGCTGACCCACCACGACGACATCGCCGCCACCCTGGCCGAACAGGGCGTGCGCTTTACCCAGGCCGAGCATGGCCTGCGGGTGCGCCCGGGTACGGCCCAGGACGAGGTGCTGGAGGCCTGCCGCGAGCACTTGGACCAGTTGATGACAGCGCATGGCAGCAAAGCCTTCGTGGTGCTCAACCGTGACGGCGAGGCCCCGGCGCAGGTGGACGCGCGCGATGAGCATGTGCATGACGCCGACGAGGTGTTTGCCGTGGTCAGCGGGCGGGCGCAGGTTGGCCTGCGGTTGGGGGATTGGGTGTATTCGGTGCTGTGCGAGAAGGGTGACCAGCTGGTGGTGCCAGCGGGGACCCGGCGCTGGGTCGAGCTGGGCAATGCGCCGTTTTGCCTGGCGTTGCGGTTGTATGGCAGCGAACAGGGGATGCAGCCGAGGTTTACCGGGGATGTGACTGCGCGGGCGTTTCTGGGCATTGATGAGTTGTGATGGCTTTGCCGGCCTCTTCGCGGGCTCGCCCGCTCCCACAGGTATATCGCCGAGCCTGAGGGCCGCGCTATGCCTGTGGGAGCGGGCGAGCCCGCGAAGAGGCCAGATAAACCAACACAAAACTCAGCGATAAGTCGGCAAGGCAAACCGCTGCTGGCTCTGCAGCATCGAAATCACCGGCAGTTCACTGGCCTGTTCCGCCAGATCCCGGCGAATCGCACTGATCGCCCACGAAAGCTGTTCGGCACTGTGCAATTGCGTATAGGTCAGTACCCGGCGGGTGACCTTGCCATCAGCAGCGCGCAGGGTCAGCAGCACACCGCCGTCGGGCCGGGCCTGGGTATTAACCTGGTAGGCCGAAAATACCGAAACGAACTTTTCCTGGATGAGGTCCATATCAACTCCTGGCTGTTGCGTGGCAGACGTGAGTTGATCGTTGCAGTGACCGTGCCAGGAATTTTTTTCTGAAAAATCCCTTTAAATTCAGTTATTTACGTATTTTTTTCGGAAGCGCTGTCGTGCAAGCTGCACGGTCGTGCATTTTGCACAGTGCATATTGCACGACCCTTGGCCAGCTATCGGCCCGATAGAATCTGAACCTTTGACCCGGCAGCCTTGCCTGACAAAGACTTGGGCAACGATTTCTGCCAGGAGGTTCCAAATGTCCAGCCAACCCACGCCTGCCACCATGACCGACGACGAAACCGCCGCCTTCGCCGAGCAGGTGTTCGAACGTGCTCGCCAAGGCGATGCCGAGATGCTCGGGCGCCTGCTTGCCAGCGGTCTGCCGGCCAACCTGCGCAACCACAAGGGTGACACCCTGCTGATGCTGGCCAGCTACCACGGCCACCACGACGCAGTGCGCGTGCTGCTGGCGCATGGCGCCGACCCGCTGATTGCCAACGATAACGGCCAGCTACCCATCGCCGGTGCCGCGTTCAAGGGCGACCTGGCCATGATCCGCCTGTTGCTGGAGCACGGCGTACCGGTGGATGCCGCCGCGCAGGATGGCCGCACCGCGCTGATGCTGGCGGCCATGTTCAACCGCAGCGAAATCCTCGACTACCTGCTGGCCCAGGGGGCCGACCCGGCCCGTCAGGATGCCCGTGGTACCACCGCGCTGATGGCAGCGCAAACCATGGGGGCCGTGGACGCCGCAGCGCGCCTGCAAGTGCTGGCCGGCTAACCGCAAGGGGGCATTTGCGTCTATCCTTGGCGACTTTTCACCCGTCGCAGGCCCCCTTTCATGAAAACTCAGTTGCTCGAATTCATCAGCCTCATTGGCGCTGGCTGCATGCGCGAGGAAGACATCGAGCGCATCGCCGACGAGGCCGCCCAGGCCTACGCCGACCCCGCCGCCTTCCTGGCCGCCAACCCCGACATCAACTACGACGACAGCTTCCCCATCCCGTTGGGCGAATGGGTGGTGCTGGGCAGCCTGCCGGACACCGTGGTGTTCCAGGCCGACAGCTACCAGGACCTGTTCCAGCAGATCAGCGATTCGTTCGACCAGAGCGTGCCGTTCACCCTCAAGCCCAAGCAGCTGGCCCGCACCGAGCCGCTGACCGCACTCAACCGCATCCAGGTGCAGATGGGCGCGCTGAACAAAGAGGCCGGTGGTTATGTGCTGCTCAACTTCAGCCAGTTGCTGGATGACGAGCTGCAGATGGTGATGGTGGGGCAGAACGACCTGGCGCGGGTGCTGGAGCTGGGGGCAGAGGTGGGGATCAAGGTCGAGCCGGCCCTGGAGGCCCTGAAGGTGGCCGTGCACATCTGATTTCAGCGTTTGCTTCTTCGCGGGCTTGCCCGCTCCCACAGGATAATCACTGGGCCCGAGGGCAGTGGAGTCCTGTGGGAGCGGGCAAGCCCGCGAAGAGGCCGGTTCAGGCAACCTGAATAGTCAGCCCAGTGCGGTATCCAGGAACATCATCACCGCAAACCCACCCATCAACCCCAGGGTCGCCGCTGTCTGGTGCCCATTGCGGTGGGTTTCGGGAATCACCTCGTGGCTAACCACAAAGATCATCGCCCCCGCCGCCAGCCCCATGCTCACCGGGTAGGCCAGGGCAAAGCCGGTCGAAATCCCCAGGCCGATCACCGCACCCAGCGGCTCCATCAGCCCCGACCCGATCGCCACCAGCGCAGCCTTCAGGTTCGACAACCCGGTAGCGCGCAAGGCCAGCGCCACGGCCAGCCCCTCGGGGATGTCCTGGATGGCGATGGCGCTGGTCAGCGGCAGGCCGATGTTCATGTCGCCATTGGCAAAGCTCACGCCAATGGCCATGCCCTCAGGCAGGTTGTGCAGGGTAATCGCCAGCACGAACAACCACACCCGGCTGATGCGCTCGGCCTCCGGGCCGCACGGGCCGGTGCTTTCGTGTTCATGCGGGGTGAAGCGGTCCAGGCCCAGCATCAGCAGCACGCCCAGGCCCATGCCCAGCACCACGGTAAAGGCTGCGGCCGGGCCGTTGCCGGTAATTTCGCGGGCGGCATCCAGGCCCGGCAGAATCAGCGAAAACGAACTGGCCGCCAGCATCATGCCGGCGGCAAAACCCAGCATCACATCCTGGGTGCGCGCCCTGACATCGCGCAGCACCACCGCCAGCACCGCGCCCAGCGCCGTGGCGCCAAAGCCGGACAACCCGCCCAGTGCGGCCAGATGCAGGTTTTCGGCGTGGTCGCCGTTCACTGCGTTCCACAGGCTTGCCCCCAGCAGTACCAGTACGACCAGCAGGCTCAGGGCCAGGCCGGCACCTATCCATGGGTTGTCGTGCATCTGTTGGCGCCAGGCGCTGACGGGCGAGGGCAGGGCAACGGGGTGGGTATGAGCGGGGGGCATGGCAACCTCGAAATCAATGGATACAGCAGTTTAAGCAGTGACCCGCGCAAACGGCCAAGGATTCCCTTCTATCGACGTGATAGCTGGCTATGCTGTGGCAAAGCCTCTGGACAGGAGTTTAGGCATGGGGTCGACGTTCAACAGCCTTGTCGGGCTGATCATCCTGGCGCTGGATATCTGGGCCATCCTCAATGTGATCAAGAGTGGCAGCGAAGTGGGCATAAAGGTGTTGTGGATCCTGCTGATCGCCTTGCTGCCGGTAGTGGGGCTGGTGATCTGGGCGATTGCCGGGCCGCGGGGGAATGTGCGGATCTGAATGGCTGTGCTGGCCTCTTCGCGGGCACGCCCGCTCCCACAGGGATATCACCGGCACCGAGGGCAGTGATCTCCCTGTGGGAGCGGGCGTGCCCGCGAAGAGGCCGTAACAGACAAAAGCGGCAACACCCCCGTGACAAAATTTTCACATTGGTTTAAACAGAATCCGCACCCGCACAATGCTGCGTTGGTATACACCTGCGCCATCTCCGCAAACCCGCAATCCTAGGACCTTCCCATTCATGGCTAACCCGGACGCCTTGAAGCAACGGGGCGCGCGAGCGTCGTTCTCGCCCACCCTGAAATCCCACCTGGCCTACACGCTGCTCAGCGGCCTGGTGATCATGCTGATGCTCAGCCTCGTGCGCCTGGCGCTGCTGGTCTACAACAGCGACATGATCGGCGATACCCCCAACGCGACCGTCGCCGAAGGCTTCCTCAACGGCTTGCGCTTCGACCTGCGGGTGGTGGTGTACATCAGCATTCCGCTGCTGCTGGCCATCCTCAGCCCCTGGGCCATGGCCCGGCGTGGCCTGTTCCGTTTCTGGCTGACCATCACCTCGAGCGTGGTGATGTTCCTCGGCCTGATGGAGATGGACTTCTATCGCGAGTTCCACCAGCGCCTCAACGGCCTGGTGTTCCAGTACATCAAGGAAGACCCGAAAACCGTGCTGAGCATGCTCTGGTACGGCTTCCCGGTGGTGCGCTACCTGCTGGCCTGGCTGTTCGGCACCTGGCTGCTGAGCCTGCTGTTCAAGGGCATCGACCGCATGACCCGTGGCAATGGCGACGGCGAGGTCACCCTGCAGCGCCGCGCGGCGCCGTGGTACAACCGCCTGGCGGTGTTCATGGTGATCCTGCTGGTGGCCGTGGTCGCTGCCCGTGGCACCCTGCGCCAGGGCCCGCCGATGCGCTGGGGTGATGCCTTCACCACCGATTCCAACTTCGTCAACCAGCTGGGCCTGAACGGCACTCTGACCCTGATCGATGCTGCCAAGAGCCGCTTCGGCGAAGACCGCGCCAATATCTGGAAGCCGGTGCTGGAGCAGGATGTGGCCACGCAGAGCGTGCGCGAGCAACTGCTGACCGCCAACGACACCCTGGTCGATGCCGACGAGGCTGCAATCCGCCGCGACTTCGTGCCGCCGGCCGAGCGCACCCTGCCGATCAAGAACGTGGTGGTGATCCTGATGGAAAGCTTCGCCGGCCACTCGGTGGGCGCGCTGGGCAGCCCCAACAACATCACCCCGTACTTCGACAAGCTGGCCAAAGAGGGCCTGCTGTTCGACCGCTTCTTCTCCAACGGCACCCATACCCACCAGGGCATGTTCGCCACCATGGCCTGCTTCCCCAACCTGCCAGGCTTCGAATACCTGATGCAGACCCCGGAAGGCGGCCACAAACTGTCCGGCCTGCCAGCCTTGCTCAGCGCCCGCGATTACGACGACGTGTACGTCTACAACGGTGACTTTGCCTGGGACAACCAGTCCGGGTTCTTCGGCAACCAGGGCATGACCACCTTCATTGGCCGTAACGACTTCGTCAACCCGGTGTTCTCCGACCCGACCTGGGGCGTGTCCGACCAGGACATGTTCGACCGCGGCGCCGAAGAGCTGGCCAAGCACGATGGCAAGAAGCCGATCTACGCGCTGCTGCAGACCCTGTCCAACCACACCCCGTACGCGCTGCCCAAGGACCTGCCGGTAGAGCCGGTAACCGGCCAGGGCCGCCTGGACGAGCACCTGACCGCCATGCGCTATTCGGACTGGGCGCTGGGGCAGTTCTTCGAGAAGGCGCGCAAGGAGCCGTACTTCAAGGAAACCCTGTTCGTCATCGTTGGCGACCATGGCTTTGGCAACCACCAGCAGGTCACCGAGCTGGACCTGGGCCGCTTCAACGTGCCGCTGCTGCTGATTGCCCCGGGCATCCAGGAGAAGTTCGGTGCGGTCAACCACACCGTGGGCACCCAGGTCGACATCGTGCCGACCATCATGGGCCGCCTGGGTGGCCAGGCCCGTCACCAGTGCTGGGGCCGCGACCTGCTCAACCTGCCTGAGGGCGACCAGGGCGTGGGCATGATCAAGCCATCGGGCAGCGAGCAGATCGTCGGCCTGGTGCAGGGCGACCGCATCCTGATCGAGTCCAAGGACATGACCCCGCGCATGTACCGCTACCAGCTGGGCAGCGAGTTCAAGGCCGAGCTGATCGAAAGCCCGGACCAGCCGGAAATGCTGAAGAAGCTGGAAGCGTATATCCAGACCGCGACCAAGAGCTTGCTGGATAACACTGCCGGTGTAGTGCACGGCACGCCGAAGTAGATCGGGGCCGTTTCACGGCCCATTCGCGGGCACGCCCGCTCCCACAGGTACAGCACAGGTTTCGGACCTTGTGGTGGCCCTGTGGGAGCGGGCGTGCCCGCGAATGGGCCCAACACAAATCCCTCAGACTGAACATTCTCCCCACCTCAAGGTCACTTGTTTCAGGCATCACACACCCGGTGTTCGTTGACTTAGAGGGTTCGTTCAATGAAAGAGTGGGAAGTCATCTTTGCCGACCAGAAGGGCGTGCTCACCACCCTGACGCTGCACGGCGACCAGTGCCCCAGCGAGGAGGACGCCGCGCGGGCCATCCGTTCGCACCTGTTCCCGGTGATGGACGAGCTGGACCTCAACGACTTCCAGGACCGCACTGTTTCACCCACCGCACGCTGGCTCAAGGAACAGAGTGGCGTGACCATCACCAGCATCCACGAAACGCCCTGAACCACACGTTTGCGTGGTGCCCTGGCAGGCACTACGCTGCAAGAAGGTGCCGGCCTATTCTGCGGGTTGGCACCGCATCCCTTCGCGTCTTGCATCAGCTCGAACTGCCCGGCCGCTGCCGGCAGGTGCGTAGTGCACGGAAAGTCTATCCATCGCATTATTCAGGAGGACGTTTCATGAGCAGCCAGAACGACGATATCAGCAGCAACGTCCTGCGCCAGATGAAGGCAGGCGGTTTCGACTTCACCCAGATCCACCCCATCGAGTTCTACGCCATATTCCCCGACGAAGCAGGGGCCCGCCGCGCGGCCGGGCAGTTTCGCGGTGAATCGCTGAATGCCCAGGTGAAGGAGCTGGGCGACGGTGCCTGGCATCTGGAGCTGAGCAAGGTCATGTATGCCACCCATGGCGGGATTGGCGACTTCGAAGAGGCCTTCGAGCAGCTGGTGACACCTTATGGCGGTGAGGTGGAAGGGTGGGGGGTCAAGCAGGAGCGGCCCATTGCCTGAGAGTTTTGTGTTGCCTTCTTCGCGGGCTTGCCCGCTCCCACAGGTATCTCCCGGCCTTCAAGCCTGTGGTGATCCTGTGGGAGCGGGCAAGCCCGCGAAGAAGCACACACGGCCCTCAAGGCCTGCGCCCAGTCATATGCCTCAAATAGGCCAGCAATTCATCCAGCTCCGTTTCACTCAAGACACTTTCTGCAAACCCCGGCATCTTCGCC
Source organism: Pseudomonas sp. UBA6753 (assembly GCF_002453565.1). Taxonomy (NCBI): domain Bacteria; kingdom Pseudomonadati; phylum Pseudomonadota; class Gammaproteobacteria; order Pseudomonadales; family Pseudomonadaceae; genus Pseudomonas; species Pseudomonas sp. UBA6753. The sequence continues at coordinate 155,483 of NZ_DKHD01000053.1, forward strand.
TGCGGCCACTGCCGCAGGCTCTGCGGGTCACGAATCAGCTGGCGTAGATATTCAGGCCGAAAATACTCGGTCGGGTTATGCGGCACATTCAGGTCCGGCCCTACCTGTGCATCCCCCGCACCGTTCAGCCTATGACACGCCAGACAGTTCTGCTGGAACAAGGCAAAGCCCCGGCGCACCGGGTTGTCGGCCGACAGCTTCGGGTCGGGCAGCAGCGCCGGAAAACGCGCCTCGACAGAAGCCAGCTTGCGAATCGTGGAAATCTGGAACGGCCACTGCTCCGGGCGGATGCCGCTGGCCTGCGGTGCAGTCCACACCAGGTAGAACGGCCCCGCACTCGGCTTGCCCTGGCCCAGTGGTGGCCACGGTCGGCCCGGCTCCTCCACCGCCAGCCAGGCCTGTGCCGGCCCGTGCTGCAACAGTGGCGCCGCCGGCATTTCGGCGGCAAAACCGTCCAGAGCCACCGCCTGCAGGTGGTCGCTGGCACTCACGCCATCCAGCAGCGCGGCCAGCGGCACCGCCCGATAGTGCATGGGCTGTTTGTAGGAAACGTCCTGGTCGATGCTGATGTCCCGAGCCTGCGGGTGGTCGAGCAGTTCGGCGCTGCTCCACTGGCGCGTCGTGGCGCCCAGTTCAAGGTGCAGTTGCGCCGCCGACAGCGGCAGGCTCAGAAGCAACACTAACAGTGCAAGGCAGTGGCGCATGGGTAATCTCCGACCATCAAGGTCAGCAGGTTACCTGTGCGTTGCCTGTTGGCGCCACAGCGGCAGTCAGCCGAACAAACGTGTGAGGTTCGGCAGGATCAGCAGCAAAGTCGTGGCGAAGAGAATGAGCCCAGCTTGGCGAATTTTCGATTGTCTGAACATGGCGGACCGCCTTCTTGTTGTTATTCCTGAATACCCGTTGGCTTCCCTGTCGAGCTTCGGGTCGATCGCAGTGGCGTTGCGTGACGCCTGAACTGCCTGCCTCTTGAAAGTGGATATACAACCAACAGTAGGGTGTGCGTCATCCATGTTTGAGAACCCTTTGTTCTAATACTGTAGTTCGTTGATTTCGTCTGGCTATGAGGCCAAGTGCCAGCCGGCTGGCATGCTCTGGCTAGACGGTGGCGCAAGTGCCAGCAGGGCACCGACGAAATGTGACCGTTCGTCAGTGCGGCCTACTTGCTTGTACGTGCCTTTCGCGTCAGTCTCTACAGCAGATTCCCACCCATGTCGTTCAGGACTACCCCTATGTCGTTACGCATCTGCATCCTTGAAACCGATGTCCTGCGACCGGAGTTGACCGCGCAGTACCAGGGCTACGGCAGGATGTTCGAGCAGCTCTTCTCGCGTCAGCCGATCGCCGCCGAATTTCGTGTGTACAACGTGATGAATGGCGATTACCCCGCCGACAACGAAGTGTTCGATGCCTACCTGGTGACGGGCAGCAAGGCCGACTCGTTTGGTACCGACCCGTGGATCCAGACCCTCAAGGCCTACCTGCTGAAGCTGTACGAGCGTGGCGAGAAGCTGCTGGGTGTGTGTTTCGGCCACCAGTTGCTGGCATTGACCCTGGGTGGCAAGGCCGAGCGTGCCGAGCAGGGCTGGGGCGTGGGTATCCACCGCTATTCGCTGGCGGCCCATGCGCCGTGGATGGACCCGGAGGTGTCGGAGCTGAGCTTGCTGATCAGCCACCAGGACCAGGTGACCGAGCTGCCGGACGGCGCCACGGTGATCGCCTCCAGCGATTTCTGCCCGAACGCTGCGTACCACATTCGTGACCAGGTGCTGTGCTTCCAGGGGCACCCGGAGTTCGTGCACGACTACTCCCGCGCACTGCTCGATGCGCGCCAGCAGTATCTGGGTGATGAGGTGTACCACAAGGCCGTGGCCAGCCTGGCCACCGAGCACCAGGGCGACCTGGTGGGGGAGTGGATGTTGCGGTTTATCCAGCAACCGGTGAGCAAAGATACCGCAGCGTGATGGCTGGGGGCTGCTGTGCAGCCCAATCGCCGGCAAGCCAGCTCCCACAGGGTCATTACAGGCCTGAGACTTGTGCGGTCCTTGTGGGAGCTGGCTTGCCGGCGATTGGGCCGCAAAGCGGCCCCGACAATCTCAAAGCCAACCAGATTTCTTGAAGCTGGCATACAACGCGGTACAGCCCAGCCCGATCACCCCCAGCACCCCGAAGTACCCATAGTGCCACCCCAGCTCCGGCATGTTCTGGAAGTTCATCCCGTAAACCCCGGCAATTGCCGTGGGGAACGCCAGGATCGCTGCCCAGGCTGCAAACTTGCGCTGCACGATGCTCTGCCGTGACGACTCCAGCAGCATGCCGATCTCGATGGTCTGGCTGGCGATGTCGCGGATGCCAGCCAGGTCTTCCATCTGCCGCGTCACGTGGATCTGCACATCACGGAAGTACGGGCGCATGTTCTTGTCGATGAACGGGAAGCTCAGGCGCTGCAGTTCCTCGCTCACTTCCACCATCGGTGCCACGTAGCGGCGCAGGCGCAGGATGTCGCGGCGCAGGCTGTGCAAGCGGCGGATATCGTCCTCTTGCAGCGAACCGCCCAGCACGCTCTGCTCCAGCTCTTCGATCTCGCCATGAATGGCCTCGCTGACCGGCTGGTAGTTCTCGGTGACAAAGTCGAGCAGGGCGTACAGCACGAAGTCTTCGCCGTGCTCCAGCAGCAACGGCCGCGCCTCGCAGCGCTGGCGCACCAGGGCATAGGATTTGGAGTGGCCGTTGCGGCAGGTGATGATGTAGCCGTTACCGGCGAAGATGTGGGTTTCGATGAACTCCAGCTTGCCTTCGTGGCGCACCGGCGAGTAGGTGACGATGAACAGGGCGTCGCCGAAGGTTTCCAGCTTGGGCCGGCTGTGCTTTTCCAGGGCGTCTTCGATGGCCAGTTCGTGCAGGTTGAACTGGCACTGCAGGTTGGCCAGCTCCTCTGCGTTGGGCTCTTCCAGGCCGATCCATACAAAGTGCCCCGGCTTGCGCGCCCACTCGCTGCCTTCATCGATGCTGATGTTGGTGACCTTTCTGCCGGCGCTGTACACCGCCGATGCCACGACTCGACCCATGGTTGTTCGCTTATTCCGGTTGGACACGGATTACAGCTTGGGCTGTAGTGGGCTCAAGAGCAACCTGCACTGGCCTCTTCGCGGGCTTGCCCGCTCCCACAGGTTCATCACCGCCCTCAAGCCTTGTGATATCCCTGTGGGAGCGGGCAAGCCCGCGAAGACGCCATAACCGGCAACCTAGCTCTTGGCCAGTTCCCCTTCCATGCGGTCGATGCATTGCTGCATCTGCCCCCGGCACTGTTCGATCAGCGCCGGCATGTCCTGCAGGGTCATGCCCGCCGTGGCGATCGGTGGCAGCGAGCGCACGATCACCGTGCGCTGGCGCCAGCTGTTCAGGCTCAGGCGCCCGGCATAGCGGCTGACGCATACCGGCACGATCGGCACACCGGCCTCGATGGCCATGTGAAACGCGCCTTTCTTGAAGGCCAGCAGGTGCTCGCCGGGATTGCGCGTGCCTTCGGGGAAAATCCAGATCGAGGTATCGTCCTGCAGCACCCGGGTGGTCTTCTGCATGGCCTTGCGTGCCTGATAGGCGTTCTTGCGGTCTACCAGCACGTTGCCACCCAGCCAGAACAGCTGGCCGAACAGCGGGATCCAGCCCAGGCTTTTCTTGCCGATGGCGACGGTGCGCTGCGGCACCACCTGGCCTAGCACGAACAGGTCGAAGTTGGACTGGTGGTTGGCGACGATCACGCAGCCTGGCGGCTGGTCCCACAGCGGGCCGACTTCGGCCTTGACCCTGATGCGCATCAGCCAGGTGGCCGGCAGGCTGTAGAGGCGGGCGAACAGGCGGCTGTTGTCGGGGTTGAAGGGACGGCACAGGCCAATGACCAGGCCCAGGGTGCCAACCACAAGGAAATGCAGCGCCAGCAGGAACATGCGCAATGAATAAAGCATGGTACGACTCACACCAGACAGTCGCCGGGCAGTGTACGGATGTGCACTGGTTGGGGCAAACCCTGGTGCAAGCCTGTTGCGGCCTCTTCGCGGGCTTGCCCGCTCCCACAGGTACTGCGTTGCCCTCGGCTCTGGCGCTGTCACTGTGGGAGCGGGCACGCCCGCGAAGAGGCCGGCCCGGCTAACCCATATGCTGCTGGTCCAGCTCGATCGCCTTGTCCAACGCTTCCAGCAGCCCTTTGCGCACCTTCAGCTTGGTGTTCTTGTGCGCCAGCATGTTCAGCTTCTTCAGCTCTCGCGCCGCCGCCAGTGCCGCTTCCTGCAACTGCTCGGCCGGCACTACCTTGTCGAGGAAGCCTGCGTCCACCGCGCCCTGCGGGTCAAACACCTCGGCATTGATCACTGAGCGGTGGAAGGCCGAGCGGCGCAGGCGGTCGCGGGCCAGTTCGATGCCGGCATGGTGCATGGTCATGCCGATCTGCACTTCGTTCAGGCACACCTTGTACGGCCCTTCGACGCCAATGCGATAGTCGCCCGACAGCAGCAGGAAGGCACCCTTGGCCACGGCATTGCCCGGGCAGGCGACTACCACCGGGAACGGGTGCGAAAGCAGGCGGCGGGCGAGGGTGGAGCCGGCGGTGACCAGGCTGACTGCTTCCTTGGGGCCGCTGGTCATCACTTTGAGGTCGTAGCCGCCAGACAGGATGCCGGGCTGCCCGGTGATGATCACCACCGCGCGTTCTTCAGTGGCGCGGTCTAGCGCGGCGTTGAAGGCGGCGATGACGTCTGGCGAGATGGCGTTGACCTTGCCGTTGTTCAGGGTCAGGGTAACGATGCCGTCTTCGGCGTGGTAGGTAATCAGCTCGCTCATGGCAGAGTCCTTTTGTTGGCGTGGCGACGACGTTACCCAGCGCCAGGGGCGAGGTAAAGCAGTAAGGCTGACTGGTCGGTCAGCGTTCGCCGGGGCTCAAGTGCAAATGCATGAAAAAATTGAAAAAAATGCTTGCCAAAGGGAAGGTCTTTCACTAAATTAGCGCACCTCGACAGGCTGCAAGGCTTGAAGAGAAACGGTGAAGTGTCCGAGTGGTCGAAGGAGCACGCCTGGAAAGTGTGTATACGAGAAATCGTATCAAGGGTTCAAATCCCTTCTTCACCGCCACATTCTACGAAGAGCCCCCGAGCTGAAAAGCCGGGGGCTTTTTGTTTTTGGGGTCTTTGGGGGCCGCTTTGCAGCCCAATCGCCGGCAAGCCAGATCCCACAGGGGTTGCGCATGGCTTAAGGTCAATGCGGTCAATGCGGTCGAGGTGGGAGCTGGCTTGCCGGCGAAAGGGGTGCAAAGCACCCCCAAAATTCTAGAAGGTGACCGAAGCCGACAGCCGAGCCGTCCGCGGCGCCCCCTGGAACAGGTAGTTATCCCCCAGGTAATCCCCCACATCACGCCAATAACGCTTGTCGAACACGTTATCCACAGTCAGCCGCAGCACCGTGTCATACCCCCCGATACGCGTGCGGTAGCGGCTACCCACATCGAACACCGTATACCCACCAACTTCCACATTCCCCGCCTGGCTCGCATACTTGCTGGCGCTGTAACGCGCCCCGCCCAGCAGTGCCAACCCCGGTACCGGCAGGGTGTATTCCGCCTGCAGCGCCGCCCGGAACCTGGGCACGTTGATCGCCTGGTGGCCTTCATAGGCATCGGTATCGCTGTTCTGCACCCGCGCCCGAATCGCCGCAGCGCTGGCCTGTACCTGCAGGTTCGAGGTCACCCAGCCGCTGGCGCCCAGTTCCAGGCCGGTGTTCTTCTGCTGGCCTTGCTGCACGTAGGTGAAGTGGCCGGCGCCGTCCGGGCGCGCGTACTGGTATGCCTGGCGAATCTGGAACAGTGCGGCGCTGAAGCTCAGGCCTTGCCAGTCATGCTTGAGGCCCAGTTCCAGCTGGTGCGAGGTCGTCGGTGCCAGGATTTCGAATTTGTTCTCGGCGAACCACGGTGCGGTGCCGCCTGCCGACAGGCCTTTTGAATAACTGGCATATACCGTGGTATCCGGCTGCGGCTTGTAGATGAGCGCGGCGTTGGGCAGCAACTCGTACTGCCGGGTATGGCGACCGGCAACGCCTTCCTCATTCCAGGTTTTCTCGTCCAGGCGTACTTCACGGGCACCCAGTACGGTCTGCCAGTGCTCGTTGAAGCTGATGCGGTCGCTCACGAACAACCCGTACTGGCGGCTGTCCAGGCGACGTTCGCTAGACCTGATGGGCTTGTCGGATGGATCAAAGGCCGGTGCACCCGTGTAGATGTTGCCTGTACCTACCCATTCCATATAGCTGGGGCGCTGATCCAGTGTGCGCCGCTGCGCGCTGGTGCCCACGGTCAGCTCATGCCCCACACCCAGCGCATCGAAACGCCCGTTGAGCATCGCCTGCGCCTCGTCGGTACGGCGGGTGTCGTCGGGGCTGCGGAAGTCGTAGATGTCGTAGTCGCCGTTGCTGCCGAAGAACGCGCCTTCGCTCGAGCCCCAGGCAAACGAGCTGTAGTCATCGATCACCACCTTGCTGCGCGAGGCGCTCAAGGTCCCGGTCCAGGCTTCGTTGAAACGGTACTCGAAGCGCCCACCCAGGTTCAGCGAATCGTTCTGCACCGGCTTGGCCCAGTGCTGGTAGGCCAGGCGGTCGTCGGGGTCGATGCCATGGGGTACTTCGCTGCCACCGAGCAGCTGGTAACCCGGCACCGAGCGCTGTTCGCGGTGCTGGTATTCGGCATCCAGCTGCAGGGTGGCATCCGGGTTGATCTGCCAGTCGAAGGCCAGCGAGGCGAAGTCGCGCTTGCCGTCGGCGTGGTCGACGTAGGAGCGGATGTCTTCATGGGCCAGGTTGGCCCGCAGGCCGAACTGCCGCTCGCTGCCGAACCAGCCGCCCAGGTCGGTGGCCAGGTAGCGCTCGCCTTGTTCGTTGGTCGACACCGTGACGCTGCGCACGTCTTCGGCGCGCTTGGTCACGTAGTTGACCAGGCCGCCCGGTTCCGACACGCCGCTCTGCAGCCCGGACAAACCCTTGAGCAGCTCCACCTGCTGCTTGTTCTCCAGGGCCACGTTCTGCTCACCGGCGATGGTCTGGCCATTGATACGGTAGCTGCTGGCGGCATTCAGCTCGAAGCCGCGCACGTTGAAGTTTTCGTAGTAGCCGATGGGGGCGTAGCTTTCGCCCACCGAGGCGTCGCTTTGCAGCACTTCGCTGAGCTGGCGTACCTGGCGGTCTTCCAGCAGTTGCTGATTGAACACGCTGATCGAGGCCGGGGTGTCGAGCAGGGGCGCGGGCTGGAAGCCGCCTACTGCTGCCTGGCGTGCCTGATAGCCGTCGTTGGTGTAGGTGTCGGACACCTGCAGCGGGGCCAGTAGCACGCTGTCTTCGGCAAGCACATGGGGGCAATGCAGGGCCAGGCCCAGGCTGAGCAGGCTCAGGGGCAGGCGGGGGTGACGCGGGGGCATGCGGTGGGCTCCTGGATGCGCGACACCTGTGCCGGCCTCTTCGCGGGCTCGCCCGCTCCCACAGGGACTGCGCCACACTCAAGCGCAGCGCTGTTCCTGTGGGAGCGGGCGAGCCCGCGAAGGGGCCAGTACAGGCCATGAAAAAAGGCGGCATCTTACAGCCGCCTTCAACATAAAACGATCCGGGCTCTGCGCTATCCAGTCAGCCTTTGCGGGCCGGCCGCCTGTGCTGCCGCCAGTTGTCATCGATCTTCGACCAGGTCTTGCCATCGGTAATGGCCATGAGCTTGCGCCCGTCCTTGAAGGTGGCCAGGAAGGTGGCTTCCTCTTCCTTGCCACCCAGCCACAGCCCGGCCAGCAACCCCACCGGCCCGGCCACCAGGGCCCCGGCCACGCCCCAGCCCAGGGCACTGCCCAGGCTACGGCTGGACTCGAGGCTGGCCAGCCGAAGCTCGCTGATGCGTGCCAGGGAAATCCGCTCGCCCGGGGAGGGGCTGCGCGGGGTCTTGAGTGTGAGCGATCCATTGCGATACTCGCCTTCGCCTTGCAAGAAATCGCCGGATTGCACCGTGAGTCTTGTCATAACGTCGTCCTGTCAGGGAAAGGGCATTGACCAGCGCCTACTGAGCGCTGCCCGGGCAGGCAAGTCAACGGCCATGCGACGGAGGGTCGTGCGGTGCATTGTCGCCATGGCTGATGGCCTCTTCGCGGGCACGCCCGCTCCCACAGGTACATCACATGCTTCATGCCAGTGACAAACCTGTGGGAGCGGGCGTGCCCGCGAAGAATCCAACAAAAATTTTTCAGGCCGCTTGCAAAGCGCTCCTGCGCTTGCGCTCCGCCAAACCCCACGCCAGCAACGCCAGCCCGCCAATCACCAAACCGGCCAGCACAATCCCCATCCAGCCTTGGCGCTGGAACAACTGCGTGCCCAGCAACGAGCCCAAGGCCCCGCCAATGAAGTAGCAGGTGATATACCCGGCATTCAGACGCGTGCGCGCCTCGGGCCGCAGGGCAATCACCGCGTTCTGGTTGCTCACGTGCACCAGTTGTACTGCCAGGTCGAGCATCAGCACGCCCAGCAGCAAGGCCAGCAACGATTGCTCGGCAAAGCCCAGCGGCACCCACGACAGCAGCAATACCACCAGGCCCACGGTGGTGCCCAGCGAACCCTTGCCACGGTCGGCCAGGCGGCCCGCCCAGTTGGCCGACAGCGCACCCGCTGCACCGGCCAGGCCGAACAGGCCTATCACCGCGTCCGAATAGTGGTACGGGCCTTTCGCCAGCAGGAACGCCAGTGGCGTCCAGAACAGGGCGAACAGGCTGAATGCCAGCAGGCCGAGCAGCGAGCGCAGGCGCAGCACCGGTTCTTCGACGAACAGGCGGAACACCGAGCCGATCAGCGCCGGGTATTTCAGCCCGGCATGGCTGTGGTGCTGCGGCAGGCTGCGGTACAGCGCCACGGCGGTGATGGCCATCAGTACTGCAGCCAGCACGTAGATGCTGCGCCAGCCACCCAGTTCGGCCATGAACCCGGCGGCGGTACGTGCCAGCAGGATGCCCAGCAGCAACCCGCTCATCAACGTGCCGACCGCGCGCCCGCGCTGGTGTGGCTCGCTGAGGGTCGCGGCCATGGGCACGAGGATCTGCGCCACCACCGAGAACAGCCCGGTCAGCGCCGTACCAAGGATCAGCCAGGGCAGGCTCGGTGCGCAGGCGCTGATGATCAGGCCCAGGGTGGAAATGGCGGTCATCACGGTGATCAGGCGGCGCTGCTCGAACAGGTCGCCCAGCGGCGCCAGCAGCAACAGGCCGGCGCCATAGCTCAGTTGCGCGGCAATGACGATGCTGCCGGCACTGGCGGTGCTCAGGCCGAACTGCTGGGCGATGCTGTGCAGCAGTGGTTGCGCATAGTAGTTGCTGGCCACGGCCAGGCCGGTGGCGGTGGCCATCAGCAGGATCAGGGCGCGGCTGAGCGTGGGGGTATTCATGGGGTTCTCGTTGCAGACGGGAGGTAGGAGCAGGGTCAACCTGTGGCGGCCCCTTCGCGGGCTTGCCCGCTCCCACAGGATTATCACAGGGTTTGAGGCCGGTGGGATACCTGTGGGAGCGGGCGCGCCCGCGAAGAGGCCGGAACAGGCAACCCTTCAATCAGGCAGCAAACCCGCCATCGACCGTCAGGCTGGCCCCAGTGACATACCCCGCCTCAGGCCCCGCCAGGTAAGCCACGAAGCTGGCAATCTCATCCGCCTCGCCATAGCGCCCGATCGCCATCAGCGGGATCAGGCTGTCAGCGAACTCGCCGCTGGCCGGGTTCATGTCGGTGTCCACCGGCCCTGGCTGCACGTTGTTCACGGTAATGCCTTTGGGCCCCAGGTCACGGGCCATGCCGCGGGTCAGGCCGACCAGCGCCGATTTGCTCATGGCATAGGGGGCGCCGCCGGCAAACGGCATGCGCTCGGCATTGGTGCTGCCAATGTTGATGATGCGCCCACCTTGGCCCATGTAGCGCGCCGCGGCCTGGCTGGCGACGAATACGCTGCGCACGTTCACCGCTAGCATGTGGTCGAAGGCGGCCAGGTCGAATTCGGTCACCGGCGCTACCGCCAGCACACCGGCGTTGTTGACCAGGATATCCAGCCGGCCGAAGGCCTTCACAGTGTCATCCACGGCCAGTTGCACGGCCGCCGCGTCGGCACTGTCGGCCCGCAGGGCCAGCGCCTTGCCGCCGGTTCTGGTAATTTCCTCAACCAGCTCCTGCGCCGGACCGGCGGAACTGACATAGGTGAAGGCCACCTGCGCGCCTTCGCGGGCCAGGCGTCGCACGATGGCTGCACCGATGCCGCGGGAACCGCCCTGTACCAGGGCTACTTTGCCTTCGAGGGTGTGTTGTTTGGACATGCTGATCTCCTGCTGGAAGCCAGGCCGGAATGCCTTGGATGGGCGCAGTATCGGCGCTTGATTACCTGCTGATAAGATGGCAATCACTATCAGCAGAGTAAACCTTTGGTTGCCAATCATGGCCATGGAATCGTTCAACGCGTTGGAATGCTTCATCCGCAGTGCCGAAGTCGGCAGCTTTGCCGAGGCCGCCAGGCGCCTCAGCATTACCCCGGCTGCCGTGGGCAAGCATGTTGCCCAGTTGGAAGCACGCCTGGGGGTGCGGTTGTTCCAGCGTAGTACCCGCAAGCTGACCCTGACCGAGGCCGGGCAGCGATTTCTGGGGGAGGTCAGTGACAGCTTCCGCACCATCCAGTACGCCGTGGCCAACCTGGCCAGCAGCGAAGGCCAGCCGGCCGGGTTGTTGCGGGTGAGCATGGGCACGGTGTTCGGGCGCTTGTATGTGTTGCCATTGCTGGCCGAGTTCCTGCGTCGCTACCCGGCCATTACCCCGGACTGGCATTTCGACAACCGCCAGGTCGACCTGATCGGCCAGGGCTTCGATGCGGCGATTGGCGGAGGCTTCGAGCTGCCGCCAGGGGTGGTGGCGCGCAAGCTGACCCCGGCGCACCGGGTGCTGGTGGCGGCGCCGGCTTACCTGGGCCGGCACGCGCCGATTGACGACCCGCAGGTATTGCAACGGCATGACGGTATCCTGATCCGCTCGCCGCAGACCGGGCGGGTGCGTTCATGGCCATTGACCAGCCGTTGGCAGGTGCAGCAGCCATTGCAGTTGCGCCAGACGATGACCATGAGCGATTCGGATGCGGCTTGCGCGGTGGCCGAGCAGGGGTTGGGGATTGCCCTGGTGAGCCTGCCGTTTGCCGTGCCGTACCTGGAAGGCGGGCGGCTGCGGCGGGTGCTGCCGGACTGGTATGTGGACGATGGGCATATCAGCCTGTATTTCGCCGAGCACAAGCTGTTGCCGGGCAAGACCCGGGCGTTTATCGATTTTGTGGTGGAGCAGTTCGAGGAGCAGGGGCTGGCGCGGCGGTTCGATGCCTTGCAAACCCTTTAGAAGTGTATTGCCTGTAGCGGCCCTATCGCCGGCAAGCCAGCTCCCACAGGTACCCCGCAGTATTTGGGCTTGTGGTAATCCTGTGGGAGCTGGCTTGCCGGCGATAGGGCCGGTTCAGACAACATCAACAATGAACAATGCCTGTGCCCCCAGGCTCACCTCATCATCAACCTTCCTGCCGACCAACTGCTGCCCCAGCGGCGAGCGCGGGGTAATCACCGTCACCAGTCCATCCCCCTCGCCAATCTTCAACCCCGCCGCCTCAGGCCCGAGGAACAGTCGGCGCTGCCCGCCATCTTCATCCTCCAGCGTTACCAGGTTGCTCACCTGCACCCCGCGTGCCGGGTCGTAATCGCGCAGCAGCAGTTGCTGGTAGGTCACCAGCGCCTTGCGGATCTCGGCGCTGCGGCGGGCTTGGCCGGTAGCCAGGTACGAGGCTTCCAGGCCCAGGGTGTCGTACTTGTTCTCGGCGATGTTCTCTTCGGCGGTGGCGGCTTCGTACGCGGTTTGCGCCGCGCGGGTCAGCACATCCAGGTCATGCTCGAGGGTGGCGACGATCTGCGCCAGCAGGCTGGGCTTGTCCATGGTCAGTAACAGAACTCCAGCACGTTGGCCTGGCTTTTGTCGGTGGGCGCGGTGCGGTTCTGTTGCAGCCAGAACTGGCACTTGGGGCTGTTGAGGTTGCGCGGGTTGCCCTGGGCGGCCTCGGCGGCCTGTTGCAGCTCCTGCTTGTGCAGGATGTCCTTGTAGCGTTCGAACATTTCCGCCTGGGCATCCGCCGCAGGGGCGGGCGCTGGCGGCGCGGCAGGCCGGTACGCGGCGGGGGCCACGGCCTGGGCCAGTGGCTGTACCTGCTGTGGCCACAGTTGCAGGGCCAGCCACAGGCTGGCGGCGATGGCCACGGCGCCCAGCCACAGGCCAAAGGCAACGCACACGATCAACGGCAGCGGCTTGAGGGTGATCTTCAGTTCACGGTGGCGCGGCATGGCAGCCTCCTGGCAGGGTGTTCGGGGTGCATTGTCGCATGCGCCTGGGCATTTTTCCGCGCAGGTGCTTTTGTCAGCGACAATTTATGCGCAGAATGCGCGGTTTTTCCGCTGGGCGAGGGCAGGGCACATGAAAGCCACCTGGGACATCTTCTGCAGCGTCGTCGACAACTACGGCGATATAGGCGTGACCTGGCGCCTGGCCCGGCAGCTGGTGGCCGAGCACGGCCTGGCAGTGCGCCTGTGGGTGGATGACCTCAATGCGTTCACGCCCATGTGCCCCGGGGCCGATGCCACCGCCCCACAGCAGTGGCAGCACGGTGTGGAAGTGCGCCAGTGGCCGGTGACCTGGTTGCCGGTGGCGCCGGCTGATGTGGTAATCGGTGCCTTCGCCTGCCAGTTGCCAGCAGCTTATGTAGAGGCAATGCGTGCTCGCGCCACGCCGCCGCTGTGGTTGAACCTCGAATACCTCAGTGCCGAGGACTGGGTGGAGGGCTGCCATGGCTTGCCTTCGCCGCAGCCCAATGGCTTGCGCAAGGTGTTTTTCTTTCCCGGCTTTACCGAAAAAACCGGTGGCTTGCTGCGCGAGGGCTCGCTGCTGGCGCGGCGTGATGCGTTCCAGCAAGGCGCACGGCAGGCCTTCTTGCAGGGGCTTGGCGTAAACCCTGAAGCGGGGGCGTTGCTGATTTCCCTGTTCGCCTACGAAAACCCGCAACTGGGCAACTGGCTTGATGCCCTGGCCTCAGGCGAGCAACCTTGCCACCTGCTGGTGCCGCAAGGGCGCGTTGTCGCGGGGCTCGGCCAGTGGCTTGGCGAGGCGGCCCTGCAAGTGGGCAGCGTGCGCAAGCGAGGGGCGCTGACCGTGCACGTGCTACCTTTCGTCAGCCAGGACGACTACGACCGGTTGCTGTGGAGCTGTGATTTCAATGCCGTGCGCGGCGAAGACTCGTTCGTGCGCGCGCAGTGGGCCGGGCAGCCGATGCTGTGGCACATCTACGTGCAGGACGAGAATGCCCATTGGGAAAAGCTCGAAGCGTTTCTCGCGCATTATCGACACGGGTTGTCAGGCGATGCCGATGCCGCCCTGCTTGGCCTGTGGCGTGCCTGGAACATGGACCGCGACATGGGCCAGGCCTGGCAGGCGGCCCGCCAGCACTGGCCGGAACTGCAGCAGCATGCCCGGCTTTGGGCAGCGCGACAGGCCGCTCAGCCGGACCTTGCCACAGCGCTAGTACACTTTTACCGAAATTCGCTATGATACGCGGCCTCGATTTTTATAAATCCATCCAGATTCGGATACTTCGTAATGAAAACTGGTAAAGAACTGAAACCCGGTACCGTCCTGCGGATCGACAACGACCCGTGGCTGGTTCAAAAAGCTGAGTTCACCAAGTCGGGCCGTAACAGCGCGATCATGAAGACCAAGCTGAAGAACCTGCTGACCGGCTACAAGACCGAAACCGTCTACGGTGCAGACGACAAGCTGGACGACGTGATCCTGGATCGCAAAGAAGCGACCCTGTCGTTCATCAACGGTGACGAATACACCTTCATGGACACCACCGACTACACCATGTACGAACTGAACGCCGAGGACATCGAAGCCGTTCTGCCGTACATCGAAGAAGGCATGGAAGACGTCTGCGAAGCCGTGTTCTTCGAAGGCCGCCTGGTATCGGTTGAACTGCCGACCACCATCAGCCGCCAGGTTGTCTACACCGAGAACGCTGCACGCGGCGACACCTCGGGCAAGGTGATGAAGCCTGCCAAGCTGAAGAACGGTACCGAGATCTCGGTTGCCGACTTCATCCAGATCGACGAGTGGATCGATATCGACACTCGCGACAACAGCTTCAAAGGCCGTTCCAAGAAGTAATCCTTCTTGTGAAACGCAAAAAACCCGGCCTTGGCCGGGTTTTTTAATGCCTGCAGATCTTCAAGGCGCGGCAAGGCTGCTCTCATCGACTGCACATAACTCACTGAGTTAGCAGGGGCCCTGTGGGAGCGGGCATGCCCGCGAACACCGGCGCAGCCGGTGCCAGCCACCGTGTTGAATTCTTCGCGGGCGCGCCCGCTCCCACAGAGGCCGCGTCGTGTTCACCTTGGTCAGACAGTCACGTGCAGGCGCACATCCACATTGCCGCGGGTGGCGTTGGAGTACGGGCACACCTTGTGCGCCTTTTCCACCAGCGCTTCAGCATCGGCCTGGGCCAGGCCCGGCAGGTTGATGTGCAGGTCGATGTCCAGGCCGAAACCACCTGGAATCTGGCCGATGCCCACCTTCGCGGTGATCGAGGCGTCCGCCGGCAGGGCTTTTTTCTCCTGCCCGGCCACGAACTTCAGGGCACCGATGAAGCACGCCGAGTAACCGGCGGCGAACATCTGCTCGGGGTTGGTGCCGTCACCGCCTGCGCCGCCCAGTTCCTTGGGGGTGCTCAGGCTGACCACCAGCTTGCCGTCGCTGGAACGGGACTTGCCGTCGCGCCCACCGGTGGAGGTAGCTTCTGCGATGTACAGTGGAGTGACCTTTTGCATCTTGAGCCTCGCTAATGTGCTGTGCGCTCCCCGTCTGGAGGAGGGCGCGGGTTGGTGTGGGATTTAAATTAGCGCGCAATTAGTTAGTGCGCAAGATAAATCGTCACCGCTCATCCGAACGGCCATTGCACAGCATAGCTGTCAGAGGTTTTTCTGCAGGTTCTCGCGCAGCGCCAGCAGGTCGGCCTGCAGCTGTTGCAACTGTTCCAGGCTGCGTCCGCTGGCCTTGAGGATGCATTGCGGCACTTCCTTGGCCTGCTGCTGCAAGGCGCGGCCCTTGTCGGTCAGCTGCACCAGTACCACCCGTTCGTCCTCGCGGCTGCGGTTGCGCTGCAGCAGGCCTTCGCTTTCCAGGCGCTTGAGCAGCGGCGTCAGCGAGCCGGGGTCGGTGAGCAGGTGCTGGCTGATCTCGCCTACGGTCAGGCCGTCGTGCTCCCACAGCACGAGCATGGCCAGGTACTGCGGGTAGGTCAGGCCCAGGGCCTGCAGCAGCGGTTTGTAGACCTTGGTCATCAGCAACGAGGTGGAGTGCAGGGCGAAACAGACCTGGTTGTCCAGCAGCAGCTCGTCACAGGAGGCTTGGGTGTTGGCGTTCATGCAGGTCCTTGAAGGTAATCAATGGGAAAGTCTGGCACGCGGATCGTTAGTGCGCGCTTTATTCGCGCAGCTCACTGCGCAAGGCCAGGTCCCAGGGTGGAATCGGGCTGAAGCGGCTCTTGAGAAATTCGAGCAGCAAACGGCTGCGAGAGTTCGTTTCATGTTCCAGGCGAAGCGCGTAGATACCGCTGGTTTCCGCTTGGGGCAAGCCACCGTCGCAAAACAAAGGTATCAGCTCGCCACGCAGCAGGTATTCACTGATCAGCCAAGTGGGCAAGTGGGCTATGCCTAAACCGGCGAGGGCGCCGAACAGCAGGGTTTCGGCGTTGTTGGCGGCCATGCGCATGCGTGAGGGGCGGTACAGGCGGGTTTGCCCGGCCACGTTGAAACGCCAGGCGAATGGCGGCGCCAGGCCGTCCCAGTCCAGGCCGTCGTGCCCGGGCAGCTCGCTGGGGCAGGTGGGCATGCCGCGGCTGGCCAGGTAGGCCGGGCTGGCACAGGCGATGCGCACCATGTAGGCCAATGGCGTGGCGACCAGCCGGGTGTCTGCCAGAGGGCCGGCGCGCAGTACCAGGTCGACCTCGCCCAGGTGGCTGCCATGCAGGTCGACGAAGCTGTCGATCAGGCGCAGTTGCACATCAAGGCCCGGGTAGGCGACCAGGAAATCGGCGATGGCCGGGGCCAGGTGGCGGCGGCCGAATGCGGCGGGGGCGTCGATGCGGATCAGGCCTTCGGGGGCATTGCTCAGCGACACCGCTTCGGCGCGGGCCAGGCGCAGTTCCTCGATGATGCGCCTGGCTCGCTCGGCAAAGGCGTTGCCTGCAGGTGTGGCGCGCACGGCGTGGGTGCTGCGGGTGAACAGGCGGCTGCCCACGGCGCTTTCCAGGTTGTCGATGCGCCGGGCCACGGCAGACGGGGTCAGCGGGTGGCGGCGGGCGGTGGCAGAAAAGCTGCCGGTTTCCAGCACATCGAGGAACAGGCTTAGCTGGTCGGACAGGGTATCGGGGCTCATGGCTGCCTTGCTTTTGCGAAAAACGCACAGCCATTGTGCGCTGCTGTGCGTTTCCCCGCCAGCCCGCAATCGTTAGCATGCTCGCATTATGTGTACAGGCGGATGAGGCCCTGATGATCGAGTGGTTGTTGTATATCGTGCTGGGCGCAGCCCTGGGGACCATGGGTGGCCTGTTCGGCATTGGCGGCGGGCTGATCGCGATTCCGGCGCTGGGCGTGCTGTTCGGCCTGGACCAGCAACTGGCGCAAGGCACGGCGCTGGTGATGGTAGTGCCCAATGTGTTGCTGGCGCTGTGGCGTTATCACCAGCGTAACCGCATCGAGCTGCGCCATGCGGTGCCGTTGTCGCTGTGCAGCTTCGTGTTCGCCTGGTTGGGGTCGATCTGGGCGGTGGGGCTGGATGCGCAATCCATGCGCCTGGGCTTTGTCGGCTTCCTGGTGGCCCTGGCGGTGTGGAACGTGGCGCGGATGTTCATGAAGGTAACGCCGCCTAGCGCCGAGTTGCGCTATGCCTGGCCGTGGCTGGGTGTACTGGGCAGCTTTGCCGGCACCATGGGCGGCTTGTTCGGGGTGGGTGGGGCCGTGGTTGCCACGCCGATCCTGACCAGTGTGTTCGGTACCACCCAGGTGGTGGCGCAGGGGCTGTCGCTGGCGCTGGCGGCGCCGAGTACCTTGGTAACCCTGGTGACCTATGGGGTGCACCACAGTGTTGACTGGGGGGTTGGGGTGCCATTGGCGGTGGGCGGCCTGCTTAGTATCAGCTGGGGGGTGAAATTGGCCCATGCGTTGCCGGAGAAGGTGTTGCGGGCGATGTTCTGTGTGTTTTTGGTGGGGTGTGCGGTACTGCTCGGGTTCGAGCTTTGAGATTTTGGGGCCGCTTTGCGGTCCATCGCCGGCAAGCCAGCTCCCACAGGAATTGTGCAGGCCTGCCATGAAGGAACAGGCTTGCACGATCCCTGTGGGAGCTGGCTTGCCGGCGATGGGCTGCGCAGCAGCCCCGGCTCACTTGAACCCTTCGACAATGTAGTCGGCCATGCAATCGGTGATCGGCGAAGGGTTCTGGGTACTGCGCACCAGCATCACATTGGCCACCGGCAACTGCGGCAACCCTTCGCTTTCGCCCAGAATGCGGATATTCCCGCCGATCAGGCTCTGCAACTGTGCGGTCACCGCCAACCCAGCGGTGACAATGGCGAAGATCGCTGCCAGGCTCGGGCTGGTATAGGCGATGCGGTAGTCGATGCCCTGGGCCTCCAGGGCATTGCAGGTCCAGGCCCGGCAGAAGCAGTCGGTGTTGAACAAGGCTACCGGCATGGGGCGTTGCTCCTGCGGGCAGAAGCCTTCCGCGGCGGCCCAGACCAGGCGTTCCTGGCGCAGCAGCTGGCCAATCTCGTTGCCCGGTTCACGGGTGACGATGGTCAGGTCCAGGTCCTGGCGCAGCATCAGTTGTTTGGAGGAGTCGCAATGCACCTCCACCTGCACCAGCGGGTAGGCCTGGGCAAAGCTCGACAGGATGGTCGGCAGGAAACGCATGGCATAGTCGTCCGGCGTACCGATGCGTACGACCCCGACCATGTGCGGCATGCGCAGGGTGTTGAACACTTCCCCATGCAACTTGAGGATGCGCCGCGCATAGCCGAGCAGCACCTGGCCTTCGGCAGTCAACCGCACCTGGCGGCCGTCGCGCTCGAACAGCTGGCGCTGCAGAATGTCTTCCTCCAGGCGTTTCATCTGCATGCTCACCGCCGACTGGGTGCGGTTGACCACCTCGCCGGCGCGGGTGAAGCCGCCCTGCTCGGCGATGGCCACGAAGGTGCGCAGTACGTCCGCGTCGAGGCTCTGGTACTGGGACATTGCATCAATCTCCGAGATGCATGGCATCAGAAACATTCGTTGGATTGATCTTATGCCTGGCAGGAGACTGGAGCCATCAACACGGAGGGCTTCACGATGAAAGGTCATGTCAGCAGCATCCAGCAACCTGTCTTTTCCCTGAACCACCTGTGGCATGCCGCCCTGCAGCGCCCGGCGCGCTGGCTGCAGCTGTACCGCCAGCGCCAGGAACTGGCCAGCCTGAGTGATGCGACCCTGCACGACCTGGGGCTGAGCCGGGCGGATATCCAGCAGGAGGCCGAGCGGCATTTCTGGGATGACCCGCTGCGGAAATAGGCTAAGTTTGTCGTTGGGTTTACCGGCCTCTTCGCGGGCAAGCCCGCTCCCACAGGTACTGCACAATCCTCGAATCCTGTGCTTTACCTGTGGGAGCGGGCTTGCCCGCGAAAGGGCCGGAACAGACACTACAAGGAGTTCAGGCTTGCCCCTCAAGCTGTCCATCAACCAGGCCCGCCGCCTGGCCCTTTCTGCCCAAGGTTTCGGCAAACAGCCGGAATCGGCGCCGACCCTGCCAGCACTCAAGCGCATGCTGCAACGCCTGGGCGTGTTGCAGATCGATTCGGTCAACGCCCTGGTCCGCTCCCACTACCTGCCGCTGTTCTCCCGGCTGGGCAACTACTCGCCTGCCACCCTCGACCAGCTCGCCTGGGGCAGTGGCCGCCAGCGCCTGTTGTTCGAGTACTGGGGGCACGAAGCCTCGCTGCTGCCGCTGAGCCTGTACCCACTGCTGCGCTGGCGCATGGCCCATGCCGCCGATGGCCGTGGCATCTATCGCCAGCTCGCGCAGTTTGGCCGTGAACGCCAGGATGTGATCGCCCGGGTACTGGCAGCGGTCCGCGAACAGGGCGCCCTTGGCGCGGGCAGCCTGTCCACCCGCGAGGAGCGGGCTGGCCCCTGGTGGGACTGGAGCGAGGAAAAGCACGCGCTGGAATGGCTGTTCGCCGCTGGGGAGGTGACGGTCGCTGGCCGGCGCGGCTTCGAGCGGCTCTACGATGTACCGGAAAAGGTCCTGCCGAGGTCGATCCTCGACCAGCCACTGCCCAGCGAGACCGAGGCGCATCAGGGCTTGATGCTGCACGCCGCCACCGCCCTGGGCGTAGCCACCGAGCGCGACCTGCGCGACTACTTCCGCCTGGACCCGGGGCAGGGCAAGGCGGCACTGGCCGAACTGGTGGCTGATGGCCGCCTGCAAGCGGTCGAGGTGCAGGGTTGGAAGCAGCTTGCCTACTGCGCCGGCGCGCCGCGTATCCCCCGGCGCATCCAGGCCAGCGCGCTGTTGTCGCCGTTCGATTCACTGGTCTGGGAACGCAACCGTACCGAGCGCTTGTTCGACTTCCGCTACCGCCTGGAAATCTACACCCCGGCGCACAAGCGGGTGTACGGTTACTACGTGCTGCCGTTCCTGTACCGCGAACGCATCGCCGCGCGCGTGGACCTGCGCGCCGAGCGCGCCCAGGGGCAACTGGCAGTGCACGCTGTGCATGTCGAGGCAGCCGGCCTGGACGAAGAGGGTTACCAGGCCCTGGCCGGCAACCTGCTGCGCCTGGCCAGCTGGCTGGGGCTGGAGAAGGTGCAACTGAACTGCCCGCGTATCGAGGGCAGCCAGTTGCGCCAGGCGTTGCTCAACGCCGCACCTGCTTGAGGGTTTCGGCAATCAGGAACGCCAGCTCCAGGGACTGGTCGGCATTCATCCGCGGGTCGCAGTGGGTGTGATAGCGGTCGGACAGCGCATCCTCGGTGATCGGCCGGGCACCGCCGATGCATTCGGTGACGTTCTGCCCGGTCATCTCGATGTGGATGCCGCCGGCATGGCTGCCCTCGGCCTGGTGCACCTGGAAGAACTGTTTCACCTCATCCAGGATCTGCGCAAAGTCGCGGGTCTTGTAGCCGCTGCTGGCCTTGATGGTATTGCCATGCATCGGGTCGGAGCTCCACAGCACCTTGCGCCCTTCGCGCTCGACCGTGCGGATCAGCCCCGGCAGGTGGTCGCCGACCTTGCCGGCACCCATGCGCACGATCAGGTTCAGGCGCCCGGGGTCGTTGGCCGGGTTCAGCGTGTCGATCAGGCGGATCAGTTCTTCGGGGTTCATGCTCGGGCCAACCTTGACCCCGATCGGGTTGTGCACGCCGCGCAGGAACTCCACATGGGCACCGTCCAGCTGGCGGGTGCGGTCGCCGATCCACAGCATGTGCGCCGAGCAGTCGTAGTAGTCGCCGGTCAGGCTGTCCTGGCGCACGAAGGCTTCTTCATAGTTCAGCAGCAGTGCTTCGTGGGCGGTGAAGAAGCTGGTTTCACGCAGTTGCGGCGCGCTGTCCAGGCCGCAGGCGCGCATGAATGCCAGGGTTTCGTCGATGCGGTTGGCCAGTTGGTGGTACTTGTCGGCCAGCGCCGAGTTGGCGATGAAGTCCAGGTTCCACTTGTGCACCTGGTGCAGGTCGGCAAACCCGCCCTGGGCGAAGGCGCGCAGCAGGTTGAGGCTGGCAGTGGCCTGGTGGTAGGCCTGCAGCAGGCGCTCCGGGTCGGGGATGCGGCTTTTCGCGTCGAAGCCGATGCCGTTGACGATGTCGCCACGGTAGGCGGGCAGGGTGATGTCGCCGATGGTTTCATCGCCCGATGAGCGCGGCTTGGCGAACTGCCCGGCCATGCGCCCGACCTTGACCACCGGGCAGCCGGCGGCGAAGGTCATGACAATGGCCATCTGCAGCAGCACCTTGAAGGTGTCGCGGATTTTCGCCGCCGAGAACTCGGCGAAGCTCTCGGCGCAGTCGCCACCCTGCAGCAGGAAGGCGCGGCCTTCGGTGACCTCGGCGAACTGCCGGCGCAGCTCGCGCGCCTCGCCCGCGAACACCAGCGGCGGGTAGCTGGCCAGGGTCTGTTCGACCTTCAGCAGGTGCGCGGCATCGGGGTAGGTCGGTTGCTGCTGGATCGGCAGGGCGCGCCAGCTGTCGGGGCTCCACGGTTGGTTCATCTCGGGCTCGGTCTTGTCGGTTGTAGGCTATGAGCCATGGTAACAGTTGGCGCTGCGCTTGTTGCATCGAGGGTGTTGACGGACAATGCGCGTTTTTGCGCGGGTGGGTGGTGAGCATGGCGGCGGAACGGGAAGAGCGGCTACTGGCACGGGTGGAGGACGCCTTTGGCGTCATCAGCGTGTATGAAGTCGACGACTACCGCTTTCTGGAATTCGGCGATGCGATCGAGCAGAGCTGCGTGTTCACGGCCGACCCCAGTTGGCTGGAGTACGACTATACCCGCGCCATGCTGGTGGGGGCGCTGTGCCACGAGCAGCCGGAGAGCGCGCTGTTTCTCGGCCTGGGTGCCGGCACGCTGACCCAGGCCTGCATGAAATTCCTGCCGCTGGACGACATCGAGGCCATCGAACTGCGCCCGGACGTACCGCGCCTGGCCATGGAGTACCTGGGCCTGGACGACGACCCGCGGCTGTATGTACGCATCGGCGATGCCCTGGAGCTTTTGCCCACGGCGGAGAAGGCCGACCTGCTGTTCGTCGACCTGTACACCGACCATGGGCCGGGGGTGGGCCACCTGGCGTGGAACTTCCTGGAGAACTGCCAGCAGCAGCTGAACCCGGGTGGTTGGCTGGTGATCAACCAGTGGGCCACCGACGATGGCAAGCCGCTGGGCGCGGCGTTGCTGCGCGGGTTGTACCACCGGCATTACTGGGAGCTGCCGGTGAAGGAGGGCAATGTGATCCTGCTGGTGCCGGCGGACCTGGAGCAGACGCTGGACCTGGATGGGCTGAAAGCCCGGGCCGAGGCGCTGGCGCCGCGCCTGGGATATAGCCTCGAGGGGCTGATCCGCGAGATTCGGCCGGCAACCTGAGTTGGCTTCTTCGCGGGCACGCCCGCTCCCACAGAAATACCACTGTGCTCAAGGGTGGTGAGTATCCTGTGGGAGCGGGCGTGCCCGCGAATCAGGCGACGCGGTATCGCAGACAGGAATCGTTTCAGCCGCACATTGCTGATGGCCCGACACTGGCCAGGCACCCTGAAAATATTCCTCACGTCTGCGCACGATTTCGGGTATAGTACGCGCCGGTCTTTTAGCGGACCGCAAAATCAGGTGGTGCAAACCCTCCGAGTCCAGCTTCGGCTGCACGTCCGCTAGGCGGACTTTCCCACGTTTTCTTTTTCAATCGTTTTCGCAAATCCCCGCCGCCAAAGCTGCCTGGGTGACCTGTCGGTCTTTCATGGCTTGTGCAGCTTTGGAGCATGGGTCTTTGCGGATGCACCTAGAGGCAGACCCATGACCCAGGAAACCGGCGGCTTCGCCGCTCTCGATCTCAATCCGAATATTGTTGCTGCCGTTCTGGCGACCGGCTACGAAGAGCCGTCCGCCATTCAGCAACAATCGATCCCGATCATCCTCGCCGGTCACGACATGATCGGCCAGGCGCAGACTGGCACCGGCAAGACCGCTGCCTTCGCCCTGCCGATCCTCAACAAGATCGATGTGAGCAAGCGCGAACCGCAAGCCCTGATCCTGGCGCCAACCCGTGAGTTGGCGCTGCAAGTTGCTACCGCTTTCGAAACCTACGCCAAGCAGATGCCGGGCGTGAACGTGGTCGCCGTCTACGGTGGTGCCCCGATGGGCCCACAGCTGCGTGCGATCCGCAACGGCGCGCAAATCGTCGTGGCCACCCCGGGCCGTCTGTGCGACCACCTGCGTCGTGACGAAAAAGTCCTGTCGACCGTGCAGTACCTGGTACTGGACGAAGCCGACGAGATGCTCAAGCTGGGCTTCATGGACGACCTCGAAGTGATCTTCGATGCCATCCCGGCCAGCCGCCAGACCGTGCTGTTCTCCGCCACCCTGCCGTCGTCGATCCGTTCGATCGCCGAACGCCACCTGCGCGAGCCCAAGCACGTCAAGATCCAGAGCAAGACCCAGACCGTTACCGCGATCGAGCAGGCCCACCTGATGGTCCACGCCGACCAGAAGATCCCGGCTGTGCTGCGTCTGCTGGAAGTGGAAGAGTTCGACGCGCTGATCGCCTTCGTGCGTACCAAGCAAGCCACCCTGGACCTGGCCTCCGCGCTGGAAGCCAAGGGCTACAAGGCTGCCGCGCTGAACGGCGACATCGCCCAGAACCAGCGTGAGCGCGTGATCGACTCGCTCAAGGATGGCCGCCTGGACATCGTTGTCGCTACCGACGTCGCTGCCCGTGGCCTGGACGTTCCGCGTATCACTCACGTGTTCAACGTCGACATGCCGTACGACCCGGAGTCCTACGTACACCGTATCGGCCGTACCGGCCGTGCTGGTCGCGATGGCCGTGCACTGCTGCTGGTCACCCCGCGTGAGCGCCGCATGCTGCAGGTGATCGAGCGCGTAACCGGGCAGAAAGTTGCCGAAGCCCGCCTGCCGAATGCCCAGGCCGTGCTGGACGCCCGCATCAAGAAGCTGACCTCGAGCCTGGCGCCGCTGGTTGCCGAAGCGGAAGCCACCCACGGCGAGCTGTTCGACCGCCTGACCGCCGACCTGGGTTGCAGCGCGCGTGCCCTGGCTGCTGCCCTGCTGCGCAAGGCCACCAATGGCCAGGCGCTGGACCTGGCTGCGGTAGAGCGTGAGCAGCCGCTGGTGCCGAGCTTCGCCCCGCGTGGTGAGCGTACCGAACGTGGTGAGCGTGGCGAGCGTCCGGAGCGTGGTGACCGCGAGCGCCGTGCGCCGATGCCGCTGGCCGAAGGCCGTGTGCGTTGCCGTACTGCCCTGGGTGCCCGTGACGGCATCGCTGCCAAGAACCTGCTGGGCGCGATCCTCAACGAAGGTGGCCTGGCCCGTGACGCCATCGGCCGCATCCAGGTGCGCGACAGCTTCAGCCTAGTCGAGCTGCCGGAAGATGGCCTGGAGAAGCTGCTGTCCAAGCTCAAGGACACCCGCGTGGCTGGCAAGCAGCTGAAGCTGCGTCGCTACCGCGAGGATTGATCCTGGCGCAATGAAAAAATCCCCGGCTTTGGCTGGGGATTTTTTTTGCCTGTGCCGGCCTCTTCGCGGGCTTGCCCGCTCCCACAGGTGCATCACAGCTCTCAAGACCTGTGGAGGACTTGTGGGAGCGGGCAAGCCCGCGAAGAGGCCCTTCAGTCGAACCGATAAATGTCCATCCCCAACGCCCCCAAGGTAAACCCTTGGTGCACCACCCCGAACTTGCCCCCAGCCCCCAAGGCAAAGAACAGCGGCAGGAAATGCTCTTCACTGGGGTGGTTACGCGCCGCAAACGGTGCCTGCTGCCGATAACCCAGCAGCGCTTCCTGATCATCCGTCCGCAGCTTTTCCACCACCCAATCCCTGAACGCCAGTGCCCACGGCTCGATCACATCCGGCCCGGCATGCCAGTCCAGTTCGCCCAGATTGTGGGTAATGCTGCCCGAGCCGATCAGCAGCACGCCCTGGTCGCGCAAACCTGCCAACGCCTGGCCTACCTTGACCTGCAGCGGCGGCCCCATGTGGCTGGGCAGTGAAACCTGCACCACCGGAATATTCGCATCCGGGTACATCAGCGACAGCGGTACCCAGGCGCCGTGGTCGAACGGCCGCTGCGCGTCCAGCCGGGCAGGCAGCCCGGCAGCCTGCAGCAGCTCACTGACCTGGCCGGCAAGTGTGGGGTCGCCCGGCGCCGGGTATTGCACCGCATACAGCGCCGGTGGGAAACCGTAGAAGTCATGCCAGGTCTCTGGTCGTGCGCTGCCGGTAACCAGCAGTTCGCGGCTTTCCCAGTGCGCCGACACCACCACGATCGCTTTCGGCCGGGGCAGGGCGTTGGCCAGCCCGGCCAGCACCGGCCCGCTGGCGCCGGGTTGCAGGGCAAGCATGGGGGAACCATGGGAAATGAACAGGCTGGGCAGCATGGCAGGGTCCTGAGGGTTAAGATGCACTCATCTTCGATCAACTACAGATCGAAATCCAAACCAACTTTTACCGACAAACCATCAAAAAATCGGGAGTGATCATGGAGCCAGCGTTCTGGCAGCAGCGGTGGGCCGACGACCAGATCGGCTTTCACCAGGCGCAGGTGAACCCCTATCTGCAGAAGTATTGGCCAACGCTTGGCCTGGCGCCGGGCAGCCGCGTGCTGGTGCCGTTGTGCGGCAAGAGCCTGGACCTGGCCTGGCTGGCCGGGCAGGGGTACCGCGTGTTGGGCGTAGAGCTGTCGCGGCGGGCGGTGGAGGCATTCTTTGGCGAGCATGGGCTTGAAGCCGAGGTGCAACAGCGGGGGGCTTTCGAGATTTGGCGCAGTGGTGACGTGGAGCTCTGGTGTGGGGATTTCTTTGCGTTGCAGGCAGAGGATATCGGCGACTGCGCGGGGCTGTATGACCGGGCGGCGTTGATTGCCTTGCCGCCGCAGATGCGTGTGGCTTACATGCAGTTGTTGTCGGGCTTGCTGCCGGCGGGTTGCCAGGGGGTGGTGGTGACTCTGGATTATGACCAGGCTTTGCTGTGCGGGCCGCCGTTTTCGGTGGGGGATGAGGAGCTGCGGCAAGGGTTTGCCGGGTGGCAGGTGGATGAGCTGGAGGCTGTGGAAGTGATTGAGGAAAGCCCGAAGTTCTTGCAGGCCGGAGCTTCCAGTTTGTTGGAGCGGGTGTACCGGGTTAGCCGATGACAGGTGTGTAGCCTGTTCCGGCCCCTTCGCGGGCACGCCCGCTCCCACAGGTCTTCCATAGGCCTTGAAAACTGTGGGGTACCTGTGGGAGCGGGCGAGCCCGCGAAGAGGCCGGCACAGGTGTACAAAAAAAGGGCGACCGAAGTCGCCCTTTGTTTTTACCGGTTGGATCAACCGCGACGGCGCAGGGCCTCGATACGGTCTTCCAGCGGCGGGTGGCTCATCAGCAGCCCGGCCAGGCCGTGCTTCAGGCCACCATTGATGCCGAAGGCCTTCATGGTGTCGGGCATGTGCACCGGCAGGCCTTGCTCCACGCGCAGGCGCTGCAGGGCGCCGATCATCGCCGCGGTACCGGCCAGCTGTGCACCGGCTTCGTCGGCGCGGTATTCGCGGCGGCGCGAGAACCACATCACGATCATGCTGGCCAGAATGCCCAGGATCAGCTCGGCAACGATGGTCGCCACGTAGTAGGCAATGCCCTGGCCTTCTTCGTTCTTGAAGATCACCTTGTCGACGAAGTTGCCGATGATGCGTGCGAAGAACATCACGAAGGTGTTCACCACGCCTTGCACCAGCGCCAGGGTGACCATGTCGCCGTTGGCCACGTGGCCGATCTCGTGGGCCAGTACTGCGCGCACTTCATCGGGCGAGAAACGCTCCAGCAGGCCCTGGGACACGGCGACCAGCGCGTCGTTGCGGTTCCAGCCGGTGGCGAAGGCGTTGGCCTCGTACGCCGGGAAGATACCCACCTCGGGCATCTTGATGCCCGCTTCACGGGACAGCTCTTCGACCGTTTGCAGCAGCCACTGTTCGTGGCGGGTGCGCGGCTGGCTGATGATCTGGGTGCCGGTGGTCATCTTCGCCATCCACTTGGAGATGAACAGCGAGACGAGGGAGCCGGCAAAGCCGAACACGGCGCAGAACACCAGCAGGCTGCTGAGGTTCAGGTCGACCCCGTTGGCGGCCATGAACCCGTTGAAACCGAACAGGCTCAGGGTAATGCTTGCAACCAGCACCACCGCGAGGTTGGTGGCTACAAACAACAGAATGCGCATCATGGTTGTTACGTTCTCCTGACGGATGAGTTGTCGCTTACTGCGGGGTATATAAGGGGCCTGCCGTGCCGATTCAATCGGGCGACTATTTCAAACTGTGTACGGCGGAGTATGGCAGAGGATGGCGCGGGGGCTGTGGGATAGAGCGTTGCAGGATGTAAGAAACATCCTGTGGGAATGTTGGGGCTGCGTTGCAGCCCATCGCAGGCAAGCCAGCTCCTACAGGGGACCCCACAATCTTCAGCCTGTGGGGATCCTGTGGGAGCTGGCTTGCCGGCGATGAGGCCGGTACTTACTGCGAATAAGTCCGCAGGAAGTTGCCGATCCGGCCAATCGCCGCCTCCAGGTCATCCACCCGCGGCAAGGTCACCACGCGGAAGTGGTCCGGCCACGGCCAGTTGAACGCCGTACCCTGAACGATCAGCAGCTTCTCCGACAGCAGCAGGTCGAGCACGAACTTCTCGTCGTTGTGAATCGGGCAAACCTTCGGGTCGATCTTCGGGAATGCATACAGCGCACCCATCGGCTTCACGCAGCTCACGCCCGGGATGTCGTTCAGCAGCTCGTAGGTGCGGTTGCGCTGTTCCAGCAGGCGACCCGGTGGCAGCACCAGGTCGTTGATGCTCTGGTAGCCGCCCAGCGCGGTCTGAATGGCATGCTGGGCCGGCACGTTGGCGCACAGGCGCATGTTGGCCAGCATGTCGATGCCTTCGATGTAGCTTTGCGCGTGGTGCTTGGGCCCGGAGATGATCAGCCAGCCGGAACGGAAGCCCGCCACCCGGTACGACTTGGACAGGCCGTTGAAGGTCAGGCACAGCAGGTCGGGGGCCAGCGATGCGGTGCTGATGTGCACGGCTTCGTCGTACAGGATCTTGTCGTAGATCTCGTCGGAGAACACCACCAGGTTGTGCTGGCGGGCCAGTTCCAGCATGCCCAGCAGCAGCTCTTTGGAGTACACCGCGCCGGTCGGGTTGTTCGGGTTGATGATCACCAGGGCCTTGGTGTTCGGGGTGATCTTGGCCTTGATGTCCTCGAGGTCGGGGAACCAGTCGGCCTGCTCGTCGCACAGGTAGTGCACCGGCTTGCCGCCGGCCAGGCTCACGGCGGCGGTCCACAGCGGGTAGTCGGGGGCCGGGATCAGCACTTCGTCGCCGTTGTTGAGCAGCGCCTGCATCGACATCACGATCAGCTCGGACACACCGTTACCCAGGTAGATGTCCTCGATACCGACGCCTTCGATCTGCTTCTGCTGGCAGTACTGCATCACCGCCTTGCGCGCGCTGAACAGGCCCTTGGAGTCGCTGTAGCCCTGCGCGGTGGGCAGGTTGCGGATCACATCCTGGAGAATTTCGTCAGGCGCCTCGAAGCCAAACGGCGCCGGGTTGCCGATGTTCAGCTTGAGGATGCGGTGGCCTTCCTCTTCCAGGCGCTTGGCGTGCTTGAGCACTGGGCCGCGAATGTCGTAGCAGACATTGGCGAGCTTGTTCGATTTGCTGAACTGCATGATGGGATCCCGATTGAGAAAACGCGCTACGCCCCGCCGAAAGGTTTGAAAGGGCAGGAAGCGGGTGCCAGACTGAACGCCTGGCACACGAAGCCAACTAATATACGTGCCACCCGCGCCCCGGAAAAGACGGTGCGCAGTGAAATTCAGCCTGCCGAGGTCCCTACATGCAAAAGATCGAGAAAACCCTGGAACAATGGCGGTCGATGCTCGACCCCGAGCAGTACCAGGTGTGCCGCCTCAAGGGCACCGAGCGGCCGTTCAGCGGCAAGTACAACAGCGAGCGCCGCGACGGCATCTACCATTGCATCTGCTGCGGCCTGGCACTGTTCGATGCGCAGACCAAGTTCGATTCCGGCTGCGGCTGGCCGAGCTTCTACGCCCCCATCGAGGAAAGCGCGATGATCGAGATCCGCGACACCTCCCACGGCATGATCCGCACCGAAGTCACCTGTGCCCGCTGCGATGCGCACCTGGGCCATGTGTTCCCCGATGGCCCGCCACCGACCGGCCTGCGCTACTGCATCAACTCGGTGTGCATCGACCTGCGCCCGCGCGACTGACCGGAGCCCGACCATGGCTGGATCGATACTGGACATCCCCTGTGTGACCTTGGGCGGCGAGCACAAGAAGCTCGGCGACTTCCCTGGCAAGGCGCTGCTGGTGGTCAATACCGCCAGCCAGTGCGGCTTTACCCCGCAGTACAAGGGCCTGGAGCAACTGTGGCAGGCCTACCGCGCACGCGGCCTGGTGGTACTGGGCTTCCCCTGCAACCAGTTCGGCAAGCAGGAGCCGGGCGATGCACGGGAAATTGCCCAGTTCTGCGAGCGCAATTTCGGCGTGAGCTTCCCGCTGTTCCGCAAGGTCGAGGTCAACGGCCCCGGCAGCCACCCGCTGTTCGTCGAACTCAAGCAGCGTGCCCCGGGCATTCTGGGTAGCCAGAAGATCAAGTGGAACTTCACCAAGTTCCTGGTCGACCCGGCTTCTGGCCAGGTAACGCGCTACGCCCCCACCACCAAGCCGCAGGCCCTGGAAGCGGATATCGAGCGCCTGCTCAGCCGTTGACCGGCACCCAGTGGTCGACCAGCGCCAGCAGCTCTTCACGGCGGAACGGCTTGGCCAGGTAGTCGTTCATGCCCGCTGCCCGGCAGCGCTCGCGCTCCTCGGGCATGGCGTTGGCGGTGAGGGCAACGATCGGCAGGTCGGGCCAGCGGCCGCTCTGGCGGATGCGCCGGCTGGCCTCGTAGCCGTCCATCACCGGCATGTTGCAGTCCATCAGCACCAGGTCGAACTCGTCCTGTTCCAATAGCTCCAGGGCCTCGGCGCCCTGGGTGGCCAGTTGTACCTGGCAGCCGAGCTTGGCCAGCATGCCCTTGGCCACCAACTGGTTCACCGGGTTGTCCTCCACGAGCAGGATGCGCGCGCGGCCTTGTTCCAGGGTGATGGCCGGGGTCGCCAGCGGGTGTTCGGGCTCGTGGCCCTGCAAGGTGCGGCGCAAGGTCTGGTACAGGGCATTGCGCGCCAGCGGCCGGGCCAGCTGGTGCAGGGGGGCGAGGGTGACCGACTGTTCGCTGGGCAGGAAGTTGCCGTAGGCGGTCACCAGCAGGATCGGTGTCTTCAGTGCCGGGCGCAGTTCGAACAGCTGGTCCAGGCTGTCGGTGATCAGCAGGTCGATTGCCGTGGCGTCCAGCCCCGCGCTGCTGTCATGGTGCTGATAGGCAAGGCCCCAGGCGGGCAAAAGGTCCTGCAACAGTTCATCGAGCCCGCTGCCGGCCGCGCTCAGCGCCGCCACGCGCCCGTGCAACGGTGCCGGCGGAATGGCCTCGGTGTGCACCGCCAGCGGCAGCTCGGCGGTGAAGCGGCTGCCGAAGCCCGGGTCGGACTTGATATGCAGGTGGCCCTGCATGGCCTTGCACAGGTTGCGTGTCAGCGCCAAGCCCAGGCCGGTGCCGCCGTACTGGCGGGTGATGCCGGCGCCGGCCTGGGTGAACGGCTGGAAGATCCGCGCCTGGGCTTCTTCGGGGATGCCGATGCCGGTGTCGCGCACTTCCAGGCGCACACCGCCGACGATGGTCGCCAGGCGCACATCCACGCGGCCGAAGCGGGTGAACTTGAGGGCGTTGGACAGCAGGTTGCTGACGATCTGCCGTACCCGCGTGGGGTCGCCAAGCACGCTGCTGGGGAAGTCGCGGGCAATCAGGCAGGTCAGCTCCACGCTTTGCGCGGTGTTCTGCGACAGCAGGTTGGCAGTGTCCTCGACCATCGAGCCCATGTCGAACGGAATGCGCTCCAGCTCCAGCTGGCCGGCATCGAACTTGGACAGGTCGAGAATATCGTTGAGCAACTCCACCAGCACCTTGCCCGAGTCATGGGCTATCGCCAGCTGCTGGCGCTGCTCGCTGGGCAGCGGGCTGTCCAGGGCAAGGGCGATCATGCCGAGCATGCCGTTGAGCGGGGTACGGATTTCGTGGCTCATGTTGGCGAGGAAGGCGGCGCGCGCCTGGGCCATGTCCAGCGCCCGGCGGCGGGCTTCTTCCAGCTCCTGGTTGGACAGGCTCAGGCTGCTGTTGCTGGCCTTCAGCTCGTTGGTGCGTGCCGAGACGATATCTTCCAGCTCGTTGAGGTACTGGGTCAGGCGGTTTTCCGCGGTGCGCCGCTGCTCGATCTCGGTGGCCATGCTGACGAACTGCTGGTTGGCGACCTTCACCAGTACGCCGATCTCGTCGTGTTCGTGGCCGTGCGGGCAGGCCACGCGGGTTTGCCGGGGCTTGCGCGGGTCGCTGCCGCTGAGCGCGCCGATCACCGTCACCAGCGGCTTGGTCAGCATCATGTAGAACAGCGCCAGGAGGATGCCGGTCAGCACCAGGCTGCGGGCGAAACCGTTGAGCAAGGTGATGCCGGCGCGGTCGAGAAAGCGGCTGCCGAAGGCGTAGGTGTCCACCTCCAGGTACAGGGTGCCGAGGTATTCCTCGGGCATGTGAGTCAGGTACAGGCGTTCCTTGAACTGGCGCTGGTCGCCGAACAGGAAGTCGCTGAGCGGCCGGTAGCGGTCCTGCAGGCGCGGCCGTTCGACGTCGGCCAGCACTGTTTCGTTGTTGTCGATCAGCCGCGCACGGATGATCGCCGGCGATTGCAGCAGACCGCGGGTCAGCTCCAGGGCCAGTTCCGAGTCGATGTTGTAGGCGATGCGCGAGGCCGGGTTGTGGCTGATTTGCAGCAAGGCGCGCACTTCACGGTTGATGGACGCGTCTTCGCTGGCATAATCGATGCCGATCTGGATGAGACTGAGCAATGTTCCCAGGATGAAGCCGACCAGGA
Source organism: Pseudomonas sp. UBA6753 (assembly GCF_002453565.1). Classification (NCBI taxonomy): domain Bacteria; kingdom Pseudomonadati; phylum Pseudomonadota; class Gammaproteobacteria; order Pseudomonadales; family Pseudomonadaceae; genus Pseudomonas; species Pseudomonas sp. UBA6753. The sequence goes on from NZ_DKHD01000053.1 coordinate 187,407, forward strand.
CTGTCAACCGGGCTTGCTTGTATGACAGGCGATTGGTGAACTTGATATCCATGTGTCCCGAGCCGGTTTCACGTCCCTTGCGCTGCGCAAGCATAGCCGAATAGCCCCGGCTGCTGGTGGGTCTGTCTGTTCATTTCAGTTGATTGCCAAGCGGGGGCCGCTTTGCGCCCCTTCGCGGGCTTGCCCGCTCCCACAGGTATATCACTGCCCTCGAGATTTGCAGTGTACCTGTAGGAGCGGGCAAGCCCGCGAAGGGGCGCGCAGCGGCCCCAAAAAACTGAAATTCGTAGGAGTCGTCATGGACGCTCGCTTGATTGCTTTCCTGGACCGCGCCGAATCGGTACTGGCCCGCCTCGAACCCCTGTTGCCGGCCCAGCGCCCGAACATCGACTGGGCCACCACCCTGGCCGCGCGCTGGCAGCGCGATGGCCGCAGCGGCTGTTTGCTGCCGCTGGAAGTCAGCCTGGACATCCGCCTGAGCGACCTGATCGGCGTCGACCAGCAGCGTGACCAGCTGGGCCGCAACACCCATCAGTTCATCAACGGCATGCCGGCCAACCATGCACTGCTGTGGGGCTCGCGCGGCACCGGCAAGTCGTCGCTGGTGCGGGCCCTGCTGGCCGAGCACGCCGGTGCCGGCCTGCGCCTGATCGAAATCGAACGCGACCACCTGGCCGACCTGCCACGGGTGGTCGAGCAGCTGCAGAAGCTGCCGCAGCGCTTCATCCTGTTCTGCGACGACCTGTCGTTCGAAGCCGGGGAGGGCGACTACCGGGTGCTCAAGAGCGTGCTCGACGGCTCGCTCGAGCAGGCCCCCGACAACGTGCTGCTGTACGCCACCTCCAACCGCCGCCACCTGGTGCCGGAGAAGGAGAGCGACAACGAGAACTGGAAGCGCGTGGACGGCGAGCTGCACCCCAGTGAAGCGGTAGAAGACAAGATTGCCCTGTCCGACCGTTTTGGCCTGTGGCTGTCGTTCTACCCCTTCACCCAGGAGCATTTCCTGAACGTGGTCGAGCACTGGATCGGCCAGCTCGCGCAAACTGCCGGCCTGGCCTGGCAGCGCAGCGAAGAACTCGACATCCTCGCCGTGCGCTGGGCCACCGGCCGCGGTAACCGTAATGGCCGTTGTGCCTATCAGTTCGCCCGCTACTGGGTCGGGCTGCAATTGCTGGAGCAAAAGTAAATGATCGACCTCAATGCCAGTGGCGCCGGCCTCGACGGCTACAACCTGCTGGCGGCGCAAGTGCAGGCGCTGTTTGCCGACGAGCGTGACTTCATCGCCAATGCCGCGCAGTTTTCGGCGTTCCTCTATAACCAGGTGGACGACCTGAACTGGGCGGGGTTCTACCTCAACCGCAACGAAGAACTGGTGCTGGGCCCGTTCCAGGGCCAGGTGGCGTGCGTGCGCATCCCGTTCAGCAAGGGCGTGTGCGGGGCGGCAGCGGCCACCCGGCAGACCCAGCGGGTAGAGGACGTGCATGCGTTCCCGGGGCATATTGCCTGTGACAGCGCGTCCAACAGCGAGCTGGTGATCCCGCTGGTGAAGGAGGGCAGGTTGATTGGTGTGCTGGACCTGGACAGCCCGAAGCTTGGGCGCTTCAGTGAGGCGGATCAGGTGGGGCTGGAGCGGTTGGCGGCGATCTTCCTGGAGTTGACCGACTGCTGATGGTCGTTGCCTGTACCGGCCTCTTCGCGGGCTTGCCCGCTCCCACAGGATAATCACAAGCCTCAAGGGCAGTGATTTACCTGTGGGAGCGGGCAAGCCCGCGAAGAGGCCGGTACAGGTTGAAGCATCAGTCGTACATCACCTTCTTCTTCCAGGCCTCTTCCTCATCGGTCTTGAGCCCCTGGGTCAGTTCATTCTGCTCGTCCTCCGCCGGGGCCATGCGGTCCAGTACCTGGGCGTTGGCCCGGGCCAGCAGCTTCTCCAGGTACGTCAGCTGCTCTTCATACACCTTCGGTTCCGGCTGCTTGCGCAGGTACTGCACGCCGCGCTCGAAGGCCAGTCGCGCCTGGCCTGGCTGGTTCTGCTGCAAAGCCTGCTGGCCGAGGTTGTTGAAGAACTCGATATGCAGCAGCACCAGGATATGGCGGATTTCCTTGATCCATTGCTTGGCCTCGGGCGTGGGCAGGAAGCCCTCCTGGGCGGCGCGGGTCACCTGGTTGTGCAACGCCTCCAGCAGGAAGCGCACATCCTTGGCCTTGATCTCGGTCTGGATCGGGTTGGGCGGGTTGTTCACCGGAATCTGCCTGCCCTGGGCAATCAGCCTCTCCAGTTCGGCAATGCGCGCCTTGATTTCGGCATTGTGCTTGTCCATCGCCAGTTGACGCTGGTTGAGGTTGAGCTCCAGGCGGGTCAGCAGCAGCTTCAGCGCCGGGGTCATGAACTGGCCGGGGAAGGTCTCGGTGATTTCGCCACAACGGCGCAGGCGGTCGGCCAGCTCGACCTTCATCCGGGCGCGCTCGAGCTTGCCGTTCTCGACCACATTGTTTAGGTAGCCGATCACGATCAGCAACGCGATACCCGCCACGATGAGCAGGGTGATCAGAAGTGGTGTCACCGTTAATGCCTCATTTAAGAAGAATTACAGCTTTGAGTGTAGTGAGTTCGGTGGGGGACGAACAGCTGCTAAATCCCTGTGCCGGCCCTTTCGCGGGCTTGCCCGCTCCCACAGGTGCAACACAGGCCTGAAGGTTGGCAACAACCCTGTGGGAGCGGGCAAGCCCGCGAAAGGGCCGGCACAGGATTGCCTCTCTCTATATCGGCAACCCATCCCGCAACTGCACCCCAACTCACCCGGAAGTCATTGATTTAAATAAATTTCTACAAAGGGGTTGACGCCTGTCCGAACCATCCATAGAATGCGCGCCACTTGCAGCGTAAAGCACACAGCGAAACGCGGCAGGGAGTGAAAGCAGGCAGTAATGCCAGCAGCGTGTCCCCTTCGTCTAGTGGCCTAGGACACCGCCCTTTCACGGCGGTAACAGGGGTTCGAGTCCCCTAGGGGACGCCAAATTGCGGGAATAGCTCAGTTGGTAGAGCACGACCTTGCCAAGGTCGGGGTCGCGAGTTCGAGTCTCGTTTCCCGCTCCAGTTTATCCGGCAACGCCTAATGGTGGGGCAGGAAAAGAAAATCCAGGCTGAATCGTGAGGTTCAAACCTGGTGCACTGAAAAGTGTTGTGTGTCCCCTTCGTCTAGTGGCCTAGGACACCGCCCTTTCACGGCGGTAACAGGGGTTCGAGTCCCCTAGGGGACGCCATTTGCGGGAATAGCTCAGTTGGTAGAGCACGACCTTGCCAAGGTCGGGGTCGCGAGTTCGAGTCTCGTTTCCCGCTCCAGTTTAAATACTGTGGCGTCTATGCGGTGCAGTGGTAGTGAAGGTCTTCAAGGCGCTTCACGCCGATAGTGGTAAAGCTTCAAATTGCGGGAATAGCTCAGTTGGTAGAGCACGACCTTGCCAAGGTCGGGGTCGCGAGTTCGAGTCTCGTTTCCCGCTCCAAACATGTAACGCAAAAAGGGACCTTCGGGTCCCTTTTTGCGTTACATGTTTGGCTCCCCAAGCCCCAGTGGGCGCGTCCTGCGCCCCTGGCATAGGGCATCAGCGATAGCTGATGGTGAATTTCAGTGCCCCGCTGGCAGGCCCTGCCGAAACCTTTGGGTCAATCTGGTAGTAACGTGCCTTGAAATCCAGGCGTGTGTCGCCGATCGTCAGCCAGGTTACCGGCTCGTCTTGCTCAAGCGTCATGGGTAAGCTGTTACTGCGCAGTAGCTGGATGGCAATGCCTTGTGCCGGAGTGCTGCCATTTAGGCTGAATAACCCGAGGCTGGGGTCGATCACACTTGAACCCAGTGCGCCTTCGAGGCGAATGTGCGCGCGCGCCACGCTGCCGGCCGGGTCATCTTCGCAGTTGCTCAACGTGATGTGGAAGTTGACCGGCGGCGAATAACTACCAGGCTTGGTGAACATGGCTATATCGTGGTTGCCCAAGGGAACGGGGTTGTCGCTCACCGCATCGGCCTCGAGGGTACATTGCGCCTGGTTCACGCCTGCCTCCACGTTCAGGCTCAGGGCCGAACCAAGGTCGGTGACGGAGCCTGTTGCCACTTGCCTGTTGAAGCGGGAATGGCCTGCCGGTATAGGGCCGGTCTTGATCAAGTAGTAATCGGCGCTCAAGTCGTTTATCAGCAGCGCTGTTGGCGAGATGTTTACCGTATTGTGGCCTCTATAGGGGATGGCCACATCCTGAGTGGGTGTAAAGCCGTTGTTGGCGCCGTTAAAGGGGTGGTTCAGGCGGATATACAGGCCGACCCCTGGAATACCTGTTCTCATTACTTTGCCGCTGACGTCCCAGCCGTTGACGGGCGGTAGCGGTTCGCCATGCACTGATGAGCTGTGTGCCGAGGCCAAGGCTCAAGGCTAACAGGCTTGGCAGGTATCGTTGAGGTCGCATGAAAAGGTTCCGTTGTTGTGCAGGTTTGAGCCATCAGGCTTCAGTGGCGGGGCAGGTCAGGGTTTGCAGGTAGAAGCCCTGCTGCTGACGCATGCTGGCAGGCTTGATCGACAGCTGACATTGCTCGGCCGGTTGCTCGCCCCATCGCACGTTCAGCACCTGACTGGTTGCTTCGGTAGCCACCAGCGCTTGGCCGCCTTGTCCCACCACCGCCAGTGTCTTGCCCTGGGTATCCTTGACCTGGGTACCGAAGGGCAATGGTTTGCCCTCGGTGTTCAGCAGGGTCAGCACCAGGCGCGCAACGCGACGTGCGGCGAACGTGCGCTGCACGATTGCGCCTCGTCTCGGTACGGCCTGGGCCGTGCCGTTGTCGATTTCCACGTCCGGTTCGAGCTGGTCGGTGGTGAGTGTCAGGCGGTTGATCCGATAGGGCTGCAGGTGCGGTGCCAGGGCATAACCCTTGGCGTTGGTGCGTGCTGCGGTTGCGTTTTCCATGCCCGCGCCGGGGGTGTCGGGTACATGGATCAGCGCGTTGGTCTCGCCGAAATGGGGGCTGAACACCAGGCCATCGCCGTGCACCAGGGCAGAGCCGCTGGCGTTGACCGACAGACTGCGGTACTCGTTGCCTTCAAAATAGCCGGCACCGAAGTTGGCGTGCGGGGTCAGGTAGCCGGCCGATAGCTCGGCACTCTTGTTCTGCTGGCCATCATTGGCCAGAGCCGCCTGATAATTGAGGCGGTTGTCCAATGCACCGCCACTGAGGCTGGCGCGCTGGCTGAAACGCCCCGCCTGATGCTGGGTGTCCAGGGTGACGCTGCTGCCCAGGCCGAAGTCCAGGGGGAACGACAGACTGAGGCCGAGAATGCGGTCGTTGTCGTGGGTCTTGTTGAGCGACTGCGAGGCGAACAGGCTGTAGTTGATGCCTTTGTAAGTCGTTTGGTAAATAGCCTCCATTACTCCCCTTTGTTAGCGAGAGTAATGGAGGCAAGAAGTTAGGAGCGTATGAAGATCGTGTCCCGGGAAGTGGTGTAACTCATCATGGCTTTGGCCATTGAGCTTGCCGTTTAGTTGATTACGGCTGACAGCTTGGCCTGTGGATTATCGCTGACGGCCTCAAAGGCCTCCAGCTGCATATACCGCCGTTGCAGGCACCACTCGTCGTTCTGCTCTAGCAGCATCGCCCCTACCAGCCGTGTGATGGCTGGGTCGTTGGGGAAGATGCCCACGACGTCGGTGCGACGCTTGATCTCGGCATTGAGTCGCTCCAGAGGATTGGTGCTGTGCAGTTGCTGTCGGTGCGCCTTGGGAAACGCCATGTGCGCCAGTACTTCATCCTCGCAGCCGTCCATGAGCGTCGCGATCTTGGGGTACTTCTCGCGCAGTTGGTCAGCAACCAGGCGCCACTGCTGGTGGCATTCGGCACGGCTGTCTTGGGCGAAAACCGTGCGCAAAAGCGCCGCCACCATGGTGCGTTGCCCCTTGCCGACATGGGCCATGGCGTTACGCATGAAATGCACGCGGCAGCGCTGCCAGGTCGCGTTGAAGACCTTGGAAACAGCCGCCTTGAGCCCTTCGTGGGCGTCAGAGATGACCAGCTTCACGCCGCGCAGGCCTCGTCGCATGAGGCTTCGCAGGAAGTCCGTCCAGAACGGTTCTGCTTCCGAGGGGCCAACCCGCATGCCCAACACCTCGCGCCCTCCATCGGTGTTCACGGCCACGGCGATTATGACCGCGACCGAGACGATTCTCCCTGCCTCCCGCACCTTGACGTACGTAGCGTCGATCCACAGATAGGGCCAATCGCCTTCCAGTGGGCGGTCGAGGAAAGCGTGGACACGTTCATCAATCTCGGCGGCCAGCCGTGACACCTGGCTCTTGGAAATGCCGGTCATGCCCATGGCCTTGACCAGGTCGTCCACCGAACGCGTTGAAACGCCTTGAATGTAGGCTTCCTGGATCACTGCCGCCATGGCCTTCTCTGCAGTACGTCGAGGCTCAAGAAAGCCAGGAAAGTAGCTGCCTCGGCGCAGCTTGGGGATCTTAAGGTCAACGTCACCCGCGCGGGTTTGCCAGAGGCGATCACGGTAGCCGTTGCGGCTGTTTGTCCGGTCTGGGCTTTTGACATCGAAGCCGGCGCCGCACAGGCCTTCGACATCGAACTCCATCATGCGCTGTGCAACGAACTGGATCATTTGCTTGAGCAGATCAGCATCTGCCCCTTTCTCAACCAACTCGGTCAATGCGATAGTGGGCTTGGTCATCGTGGTTTCTCTGGTGAGTGTTTGGTCTTCGCAAACTCAACGTTAGCCAAGAACCACGATGACCATCCTCTTTCGCCCGCAAGGCGCCTTCGGCTGGTTCAGTTACACCAATTTCCCGGACGGGGTCCGTATGAAGGCGTTGGGGTCTGGATTCAAATAGTGGCTAGTCGTTATCACCTTGTCTTTATTCTGGCCGCTAGATGGCCCTGGGGATTGACGGTTGAGGGAACCAGGCGGTGTATCACTGACCGACGACCTGCTTGATCCGCTCCGAACTGAGCTTACAGTACTTAGTGATTCGATATCCCCTAACGCAGATCCGTTTGATACAGAATTTCTCCCCCCGTTTGTCCCGCTTGTAATGCTTGTCTCGCTTGCAATGCTTGTCCTGCTTGTAATGCTTGTCCTGTCTGCCCCTTGCTGCTGTGTTGGCTCTACCCACTCTGGCGGCCCTATCGGCCCTTGTTCCTTCCTTGCCAACCTATCCAATCCCGCCTTCCGGGGTGAGCTAAAGAACCGACTCGTATTGCGCATTACAAGATTCTTGTTTGCGGGGCTTATTGATGCGAACTTTGCAACATCGCGGGCCAGGCCAGTTTTGGTAAGACCCGTACCCAAACCTGCCAAACCACCCCCTCCGAGAGACGCCCCAAGACTAACCCACGAATAAATATTGGCCTTCTTCGGATCTTTTTCCGTGATGCTAGCAGCACCAAAACCTATGCCTGTCAATACCAAGACGTTGCCAGAAGCCCCTAGAACCAACCCGGTGACGGTTTTGCTGCCCAGGGCGATCCCGGCAGTCACTGTGGCGGCTGCTCCGAGCGCGGCATGTGCGAAAGTGCCGAGGGTAACTGCGGCGATGGCTACTGACACACCAAACATGATCCAGGCGACTAACTTACTCCCCTTCTTGGGCTTGCTTGCAGGCTGGTCGGGAGGCGCCATGGGGCTGGCGGCATGCCCAGTAGGGTCGCGCCACATGACCGGGTTGCCATTGCAGTACAGGTATGGGTTGATACCGACGTCTTCCTGGTCAAGCTCATCCGGGCTGTGGAAGCGCATCAGGCCAGGGTTATAGGCCCGATAACCGCGGCCCAGCAGGTACCAGCCCAGATTCGTCGTAGCGCAGCTTGTGTCCCAGCTCATCATTGAGCATGTTGCCATCATCGTCGTAGGCGAAATCCATTGAAGGCAGGTAGTCGGGATGGGTATGGGTGGCGTTCTTCAACTGGAACCCTTCGCAGGTGAAGTAAGCCTTGTCCTTCTCGCCGTCAGCGAAGTCGGTACGGCTGTAGGTCAGGTTGTCGAGGTCGTCGAATTCATAGGACTGTTCCTTGATCGGCCTGCCTTTGGCATTGCGCGGGTAGTCACCCGTTTCGCTTTCGCAGACATATTTGAACCGCCAGCTACCACGGTCATGGGTCGGCAGGGTCACGCGCTCCACCCAACGGTCCTTGAGTGCTATCTCGTAGCGGGTTTCGCCGAAATTGGGGTGCAGATGGTAGGTGATCAGGTTGTTCTCATAGGTGACGGACAGCAGCTCCAGGCCGCTACGGTCAACGATGCTGGACAGGCAGCGATGGTCGCCGAACCGGCCTTCATGGCTCAGCTCGATCCAGCGGCCCGAGGGCGCATAAATCCGATGAGGCACGGCAATGTCGAGCCCGCCCGAGCGGATGGGGCGGACGATCCAGGCGCGCATAGTGCGGCCTGGAACGGTGTTACTTGAGGTCGAAGACGAAGCTGACAGCTGTGTTTGCAGCGCCCGCCGTGACAGGGATGGCGGTGGCGCGGTAGGCCGCGTAGAACCGCATGTCGGTGGGGTTGGTGGCGTCCAGGTCGTAAGCCTTGGATTCGGTACCGTTGGCAATCAGGGTGTTGGTACTGTCCTTGATGGCCAGGCCCAGGTTGGTTGCCCCACCAGCTTGCAGCGCGTGAAGCTCGCCGGCAGCGCCTGCACTGCCGAAAGCGTCTTTGAAGGTTACATAGCCCTTGTTGGCGGAGGTATCACACCCAGTGCCGGGGGTGACGCGCATGGCGAAAGGGCGAAGGTCGCCTTCGCTGCCAATTGCCGTGAAGCGCCCGTTGGCGACGTTACCCATCGAGATGCGATCCATATTGCCCCCGCCTATCGGGTCGACGATTTCGATCGAGCATGTACCGCTGGTGACCATGCCGTAAAACTCAATGTCGCCTTTGTTGGCGAATGCCGTGCTGCTCAGGCTCATGGCCAGGGCTGCGGTTGTCAGAAGCTTTTTCATGACTGTTATCCCCGTTTTCTAGTGAAGGCCCGACATCAAGACATGCATCAGGCCGGATCTGTCGAGACCGGCTGGTCTTGTGAAACCAGCCGGGACGGGGAGCTTAGGAGGGAGGGAGCGGTGGGTATGTAAGTTAAATCAGCATCTGCCGTGGATCATTCGTTTGCCTGTGAATCACCGCAGGTGTCAGTCATTCGTGGGCTGACCTGCCTGGCTTGAAAGCTGCTTTTGCTGATGCCAGTCAAAGGGCTCACCGCGTTGCTCGGCTTCGTAGCGACGCTCTTCCAGGCTCTGATAAAGCGCCAGCTCTTCGTCAGGCATGAAGTGCAGGCAGTCACCACCGAAGAACCACAGCAAGTCACGGGGTACCAGATGGGCAATTTGCGGATAGCGCTGGATGACCTGGCAGATCAGGTCCTGCCCCAGGTATTGGCTTTCCAGCGGGTCCTGGGGGAGCAAGGTGAGCAGTTCGTCGAAGCGTTCGAGGAACAGGGCGTGGCTTTCCTCTGGTACCTGGTCGGCTTCACCCAAGGCAACCAGAATGGTGCGCAGATGGTGAAGCAGTTGCAGGTGATAGTCCAGGTTGGGGGTGGCCATGGTGAGGTCCTCGAAATGGTTGGAACGGGCGCGAAGTATACGTGGGTTATGGCCAGGTGGAAGGCTGGCAGGGCCGTGTGGCGGCCCTGTTTGAATGCTGCTTAGCGTACTTGCCCCGGTATGGGCTGCAAGTATTGCTTGTCGAAGGCGTCCACTGCGATCACCGCCCGGCGCGCCTGCTCGGCGTCCTGCAGTTGCTGGCCTTCTTGCTCTTCAAGCACGCCCGCTTGCACGGCGGCTTCGACAGGGCACTGCCCTGGCGCTGGCTGCACGACACCGTCCTTGAGCGCCTGGGACAACCGTTTGTGCAAGGGCGCAGTTTCGTCCAGCGCATCGCAAGCACGTTGCAGCGCAGCCACCGCATCACCGTCGGCCTCAGGCCGGAAGCAGCCGGCCAGTAGCTGCTCCAGGGCTGGGTCGCCCTTGCGGCGCCCCAACAACTCGGCCACTTCGGCATCCAGTTCGTCGCTCGGCCCGGTGTGGCGGCGCCCAAACGGGAATACCAGCACACGCAAGGCGCAGCCGACGAAGCGGTTGGGGAAGTTGTCGAGCACACGATCCAAGGCACTTTCCGCCTGGCCCAGGCTTTCCTCCATGGCCCAACGCAGCAACGGCTGCATGTACTCTGGCGAGCCCAGGTCGTGGTAGCGCTTGAGTGCGGCAGATGACAGGTAGAGGTAGCTCAATACGTCGCCCAGGCGGGCACTCAATCGCTCACGGCGCTTCAACGCCCCGCCCAGCAACATCATCGACAGGTCGGCCAGCAGGGCAAAGGCGGCAGCCTGGCGATTCAGAGCGCGGAAGTAGCCTTGGCTCAACCTGTCGCCGGGGGCCTTTTCCAGTGCCCCAAGCCCCAGGCCAAGCACCAGTGTGCTGGCGGCATTGCCGACCGCGAACAGGATGTGTTTCAGCAACAGGTCATCGAATTCGCCGAGCGCCTGGTCGTCGTCCTCACGCCCGGCAAGGGCCATTTCCTGGAGTACGAACGGATGGCAACGAATGGCGCCCTGACCGAAGATCATCAAGTTGCGCGAGAGTATGTTGGCGCCCTCGACGGTGATGAAAATCGGTGCGCCCTGCCAGTTTCGCCCCAGGTAGTTGTTGGGCCCCATGATGATGCCCTTGCCGCCATGCACATCCATGGCGTGGCGGATGCATTCGCGGCCGCGTTCGGTGAGGTGGTACTTGAGGATGGCCGACAGCACCGAGGGTTTTTCACCCAGATCCACGGCTTTGGTGGTCAGCAAGCGGGCGCTGTCCATCAGCCAGGCGTTGCCACCGATGCGCGCCAGAGACTCCTGGATGCCCTCGAACGCGGCCAGCGGTACGTTGAACTGTTCGCGGATGCGGGCATATTGCCCTGTCACCAGGCTGGTGTACTTGGCCGCGCCAGTGCCGACGGCCGGCAGGGAGATCGAACGGCCGACCGACAAGCAGTTCATCAGCATCATCCAGCCTTTGCCGAGCATATCCTTGCCGCCGATGAGAAAGTCCAGCGGTACGAAGACATCCTTGCCGCTATTGGGGCCATTCATGAATGCGGCACCGAGGGGCAGGTGGCGTTTGCCGATTTCCACGCCCGGTGTATCGGTAGGGATCAGTGCCAGGCTGATACCCAGCTCCACGCGGTCACCCAGCAGGTGGTCCGGGTCGTAGGCCTTGAATGCGAGCCCCAGCAGGGTGGCGACGGGCCCCAGGGTGATGTAGCGCTTCTCCCAGTTCAGGCGCAGGCCGATCACGGTTTCACCTTGCCACTGCCCTCGGCAGATTACGCCGGTATCTGGCATGGCGCCCGCGTCGGACCCGGCCATTGGACCTGTGAGGGCAAAGCAGGGGATTTCTTCGCCCCGGGCCAAGCGTGGCAGATAGTGGTTTCGCTGTTCTTCGGTGCCGTAGTGCAGCAGCAGTTCGGCAGGCCCCAGAGAGTTGGGCACCATCACGGTTGACGCCAGGTCGCCGCTGCGGGTGGCGAGCTTCATCGCGACCTGGGAATGGGCGTAGGCCGAGAAGCCTTTGCCGCCATATTCCTTGGGAATGATCAGGGCGAAGAAGCCTTGGGACTTGATATGGGCCCAAGCCTCGGGTGGCAGGTCCAGATCCTGGCCGATCTGCCAGTCGCTGACCATGGCGCAGAGCTGCTCGGTGGGGCCGTCGATGAACGCCTGCTCCTCTTCTGTCAGCGTGGGTGACGGGTAGTCGAGCAAGGTTTGCCAGTTGGGGCGGCCACTGAACAGTTCACCATCCCACCACACGGTTCCGGCGTCGATGGCCTCGCGTTCGGTCTGCGACATGGGCGGTAGCGTGCGCCGGAACCAGTTGAAAACGGGGCGTGTGAGCACCTGGCGGCGCCACTGCGGCAGCATGAGCAAAGCGGCTTTGAGTGCCAGTGCCAGCCACAGCACCGTCAACAGCCAGCCGGGTGCATTGCCGAACAGGCCCATCAGCAGCACATAGGCTGCCACCGCGCCGAGTATCTGCAAGGGCGGCAAGCGCCGGTGGGTGAGATAGGCTGCGCCTAGTACCATGACCGCCAACCACAACAGCAACATAGTCTTTTCTCCGTGACCGTGGGCTTCAAGCCGATGCAACAAGCGTAGACAGCCTTGCTGCAAAGGCCTGCTCAGAACAGTGACAGAGCACGGCTGGCGGAGTTCGCGCGCCGTGATGCTTGGGGAATGCAGTTGCTAGTCGCTGAAAAGCTCGAGCATGGCGTCTACCTCGATGAACGGGTGTGGAATGATGGTCATGGCCCAGTACCAGCTTTGATCCGCCTCGGTCTCGTCAACATCCACGGCCAATATCACCGTGCAGAGTGACGGCGCCTTGCTGTCAGGCGTGAATACCCCTTGGCTGTCGACCTTGCCGTTGCCTGACAGAACATGCCAGGCGATGTTTTTTAATGGCACAGCCACTTCTTTGCCTGTCATCGCGGTGTAGTACATCGACAGCTGCAGTTTGCCCGATTGTTTCGCGGCCTTGAAATAGTGCGTTTGAGCGAAGTATTCCGATACCCAGGTGGCGTAGGCTGCACCGGTACTGGTGGTGGCCTTGAGGATATCGGCCACTGCCGGCAGGAGTATTTGCCGCGTACTGCTCTTGCGCATGGCGGGGATGAGGGTCTTGCAATCGGGGTTGGCAATCGCGTTGGGCCTGAGGGCTCCGGGGGGCTGATAGTGCTGAGCGCCATCAATGCTCTTGATGGATCCTGCGCTCGGTTTCTCCACGCTCCAGGTAGGCTTGGCGGATTGTGGGTTGGCGATCAGCTTCTGTGGCCCTGCGGTCGATGAGATGGTCGTGGCCAAGGGTAGCGGGTGAATAGCGGTCGAGAGTCCCGCAGCTTTGTTGTTGCCTGTATTGGAAGAATCGGCGTTGCGGAAGAGGCAAAGAAGAGCGTCCTTGCCGATTGGACTACCCATGATATACGGCCAGCCTGAGGGAGAGGAAACTATGCCAGGGAAAAGTCCTATGTCGTCGGGTGGGGTGCCGTTACTTATGGTGGGAAAGTAGTTGGCGTAAAGTGAAATAACGAGATCGTCTTCATGCTCGTTTATAAAAGGAGGCAGAGGCTCGGGGGTGAACGTCTCGTTGAGTTTTTCTTGCGGTTTGGCGTAGGCTTGCCAAAGGATGTCGTGTTTGATGCTGAAGTCCAGATAAATCCAGAGATTGAAATCCCGTTGCCCTAGAGGTATCCGGTCAAGTAAAAGGTTTTTTTGTTTGAAGTAATGATTCTCGAGGATGGCTATGTCCTCAGGCTTGCCATTCCATGTCAATGTGGGGGGCTTGTTCCAGTGCCATCTCAGTTCGCCAGATGTCTCGGTGTTGAGTGTCAGGTAGCTTCCGTCCAGGTCGATTTTAAATGACAGGGTTCTTTCATCGCTTGGGCCGTAGTCTGTTATTTCAGTGATGATGCTTCCTCGCATGCCTAGATCTTTTTTGGTGATTATTCGGCTGTCTGCGGTAACGCATCGACTGATTTCGGCTTTTCTGAAGTCAGTGTCATAGAAGTGCTTGGTAGGGCCCAGATGGAGCGCGGCTCTTTCCCAGCTTTTACCTGCAATCAGGTCTCGTTTGGTGATGATGATTTCATTGTTATTGGTGCTGAGTCCCTGGCTGCTGTAATAAACATCCGATTGGCGATGAACGGTGTCTAAATGACAATATCCGGAAAACGCTAAAGCTGTTGGGATCTCACTTTTGTTGTCTTTCATCTTTCAGTACCTCTGTGTGGGCCTGAAGTCAAGGTAGTGGTTGGCGTTTCCCGAAGAAACTGGCAAAAATGATAGTTTTTGTTGCGGCGGCCCTATGGCGTCACGCGTTTATTGAACGCCGAGAATCCCATTATCGGCGCATAAGGTTTTGCATTAGACTGTTCATCTTTGTATCTATAAGGACGTTGCCATGCTGAAGATCTGGGGCCGCAAGAATTCGAGCAATGTGCGCAAGGCGCTATGGATCGCCCATGAACTGGGGCTGGATTTCGAGTCGATCGACGCCGGCGGCGCCTTCGGCGTGGTCAACGAGCCGCACTACCGTACGCGCAACCCCAACGGTTTGGTGCCGATGCTGGAAGACGGCGACCTGACCCTGTGGGAGTCCAACACCATCGTCCGCTACCTGTGCGCCGAGTACGGTGTGGAGCAGGGCTGGTACCTGGACGACCCGCGTCAGCGCGCCCTGGCGGACAAGTGGATGGACTGGACCACCTCGTCCTTCGCCACGCCGTTCCGCCCACTGTTCTGGGGCCTGTTGCGCACCCCGGAAGACCAGCGCGACTGGGTGGCGATCAACGCTGCGCACAAGCAATGCGCCCAGCTGCTGGCCATTGCCGACGAAGCCCTGGCCAAACAACCGTACCTTTCCGGTGACCAGATCGGCATGGGCGACATCCCACTGGGTAGCTTCATCTATGCCTGGTTCGAAATGCCCATCGAGCGCCCGGCCATGCGTCACCTGGAGGCCTGGTACGAGCGCCTGAAAGCCCGCCCTGCGTACCAGGCAGCGGTAATGACTGCGCTGACCTGATCGAACACCACGGCTACTTCGATAGTCATTATCAATACACATGACTGTACTTGTGCGGCCAGGCCAAGCACCATTGGCCGCACTCACTGCGCCAGTGCCTTTACCTGGCGTGTCCTGCACCTTTTTCTCGGTAAGTGACCCGCTATGAGTTCCGCCCTGTCCATCCGACAGCTGACCAAGACCTACGGCAACGGCTTCCAGGCCCTCAAGGGCATCGACCTGGATGTTGCCGAAGGCGACTTCTTCGCCTTGCTCGGCCCCAACGGCGCGGGCAAGTCCACCACCATCGGCATCCTCTCCACCCTGGTCAACAAGACCAGCGGCACGGTCAACGTGTTCGGCCACGACCTGGACCGCGAGCCGTCGGCGCTCAAGCGCTGCCTGGGCGTGGTGCCGCAGGAGTTCAACTTCAACCAGTTCGAGAAAACCTTCGACATCGTCGTGACCCAGGCCGGTTACTACGGCATCCCGCCCAAGGTGGCCAAGGAGCGTGCCGAGCAGTACCTGACCCAGCTCGGCCTGTGGGACAAGCGTGACGTGCAATCGCGTTCGCTGTCGGGGGGCATGAAGCGCCGCCTGATGATTGCCCGTGCACTGATCCACGAGCCGCGCCTGCTGATTCTCGACGAGCCCACCGCCGGTGTGGACATCGAACTGCGCCGTTCGATGTGGAGCTTCCTCACCGAGCTGAACCAGAAGGGCATCACCATCATCCTCACCACCCACTACCTGGAAGAGGCCGAGCAGCTGTGCCGTAACATCGGCATCATCGACCACGGCACCATCGTCGAGAACACCAGCATGCGCCAGCTGCTGGGCAAGCTGCATGTCGAAACCTTCGTGCTCGACATCAAGCAGGACCTGGCCACTGCACCGGTGCTGCAGGGCTACCCGTGCCGCCTGCTGACCCCGCATACCCTGGAAGTGCAGGTGGACAAGGACATTGGCATCACCGCGCTGTTCGGCCAGCTGGCGCTGCAGAACATCGAGGTGCAGAGCCTGCGCAACAAGACCAACCGACTCGAGGAGCTGTTCGTGTCCCTGGTGGAAAAAAACCTGTCGAAGGTGGCCGTATGAGTGTGGAACTGCGCACCAACTGGGTCGCCCTGAACACCATCGTCTACCGCGAAGTGCGGCGCTTCCTGCGTATCTGGCCGCAGACCCTGCTGCCGCCGGCGATCACCATGGTCCTGTACTTCGTCATCTTCGGTAACCTGATCGGCCGGCAGATCGGCGACATGGGTGGCTTCACCTACATGGAGTACATCGTGCCGGGGCTGATCATGATGTCGGTGATCACCAACTCCTACGGCAACGTGGTGTCAAGCTTCTTCGGCAGCAAGTTCCAGCGCTCCATCGAAGAGCTGATGGTGTCGCCGGTATCGCCACACACCATCCTCGTCGGTTATGTGCTGGGTGGCGTGCTGCGTGGCTTGGCGGTGGGCGTGATCGTGACCTTCCTGTCGCTGTTCTTCACCCACCTGCAGGTGCACCACCTGGGCGTGACTGTGGTCGTGGTGCTGCTGACCGCCACCATTTTCTCGCTGCTGGGCTTCGTCAACGCGGTGTTTGCGCGCAATTTCGACGACATCTCGATCATCCCGACCTTCGTGCTGACGCCGCTGACCTACCTGGGCGGGGTGTTCTACTCGATCAACTTGCTGCCGCCGTTCTGGCAGACCGTGTCGTTGGCCAACCCGGTGCTGCACATGGTCAACTCGTTCCGCTACGGCATCCTAGGGGTGTCGGATATCAGCATTGGCACGGCGATTACCTTCATGCTGGTCGCCACCGCGGTGCTCTACCTGGTGTGCGTTCGCCTGCTGGTCAGCGGCCGCGGCATGCGTGCCTGAAACCTTGCACCGGCATTGGCGCAGACGCCACTGCCGGCCCACCCACCAGCGCCAGTAGAGCATGGTGGTGAAGTAGCCGAGGATGCCCAGCACCACACCGCACACTACCGAGCCGAGCAGGAAGGGTTGCCACAGCGTCGACAGCTGGTCGGTGATCCACTGGAAAGTCAGCTCGTCGGGCAGGGTGCGCGGCGGTACCTGCATCAGCCAGGCGCCGGTCATGTAGGTGACGAAGAACACCGGTGGCATGGTCAGCGGGTTGGTCAGCCANNCTGCGCCGGCATCGGGATCAACGCCGCGAACAGGCCAACGCCCATGGCCCTCGCCACCGAATGGCGGTTCAGGTGCCAGAGGTTCGGGTCATGCAGCAACTTGCCGAAAAAGCGTAAGGACTTGTGTTCCCGAATACTGGTCGGGTCCGGCATGTAGCGTTTGAAAAGTCGGCGCGGCATGTAGGCTCCCGGAGCGTTGATCCGGGCAGTATGCCCTGATTCCCGCTCAGCCTCGTTTAGAGTTTGTGACAATTGTTGAGCAAGCGCTGCCGGCAATTGGGCTATGCCTCAGAAGGTGATTTCGCTTCTGGAGCTCTACTTCATGCGCACAGGGATGTTTGCGCTCGCGCTCGGGCTGTTGTGCCTGGGCTTTCTCCCCGCATTGCCATCGGTCGGATGGCTGGTGCTGCTGGCTGTAGCCGGTGGCCTCGGCCTGTTCACCCGGCTGTGGCCGCTGGGCTGTTTTCTGTTGGGCCTGTGTTGGGCTTGCTGGTCTGCGCAGCAGGCGCTGGATGACCGCCTGGCCACCGGGCTGGATGGCCGCACCTTGTGGCTTGAGGGCCAGGTGGTCGGCCTGCCGACCCGGACTGCGCAGGGTGTGCGTTTCGAGCTGGACGCGGCCCGCTCGCGGCGGGCAGAGCTGCCGCAGCGCCTGCAACTGAGCTGGTTCGACGGCCCGCCGCTGCGCGCGGGCGAGCAGTGGCGGCTGGGGGTGACCTTGCAGCGCCCGGCGGGGCTGCTCAACCC
>NZ_DKHD01000046.1:0-121 GCF_002453565.1 Pseudomonas sp. UBA6753
GAATGCGCTGTACCTGTGGGGGTTTACCCGCGAACACCGCCGCAGCCGGTGCCAGCCACCGCGTCGCCTGCTTCGCGGGCATGCCCGCTCCCACAAGGCCCCCACCTGCCGAAAGAATGCG
>NZ_DKHD01000046.1:186-21669 GCF_002453565.1 Pseudomonas sp. UBA6753
CCTGCCGAAAGAATGCGCTGTCCCTGTGGGAGCGGGCGCGCCCGCGAACACCGGCGCAGCCGGTGCCAACCACCGCGTCACCTGCCGGGGGCGCTCGCTGACACCTGCGCCTGACGTCAATCCAGCGCGCCGTTCAATACCTCGTAGATGATCCCCGTAGCAACTGCCACCAGGATCAGGTCCGCACCCGCCTGCATCCATTCATAGCCATCGTAATGAGGCAGTTGCCCCAGCAGCCTGCCATCCAGCTTCTTGGCGATACCCGGCGGCAGTGGTTTGCCACGGGCCAGGTTCTTCTGAATGCCGGGGGGCAGCGCCGGCCCTGCGCTCCAGTAGCTGCGGTGCCCGTCAAGAATGCCAAGCACATCACCACGGTTGATCGACGGCCCACCATACGAGCCCCCGTGACCTTGACCATGCTGGCCCTTGTCCTTGCCATGGCCCTGCCCTTTACCATTACCCGGGTCGGCATAAGTGAGCGCCGGCCCCACTGCCAGCGCGATCGAGGTAGCGATAACTGCCCATCGACGCTTTGCCATAGCTGTTTCCTTACACCAGAGACGTCCCAGCACTGTAGACCAAAACCCGGTTCAGGGTGAAAGTCCCCAAACCCGGGTCAGGGCTTGGCACTCCGATAGAGCATGATGGCTGCCACATCGAGTGCCAACACGGCAACGGCGAAGAGAAACATGAAGTACAGATCTTCTGGAAACATGGCCGTATCCCCAAATGGGCAGGTTTTCAGGGATGCAGCAATTCCCGTTCCAAACGCCTGGCTGAACGAGCCTCCCCTCTGCTATCGAGATGATTGCTCCGTAACCACGACATCAGCCGGCAATGTTCCAGCGCGGCTTTCCCATTTTGCGACCACGATCGGCGCCAGCGCATTGCCGAGTACGTTCAGTGCCGTAACGGGCATGTCCATCAAGCGATATACCCCTGCAATCAGGGCCACGCCTTCCAATGGCAAACCTGCCGCTGTCAGGGTTGCAGTCAGAATCACAAACATGAACCCGGGCACTCCGGCAGCGCCTTTGGACGTCAGTACCATGATGAATACCAGCATCACCTGGTCGGCCAGGGCCAGTTCAATATTGTAGGCCTGCGCGATAAACAGCGTACCCAGGCCCGCAAACAGCGACGCGCCATCCAGATTGAATGAATAACCCAACGGGATCACCAGTGACGTGATCGCTCGCGGCACACCCCGTGCTTCGGTCTTGGCCATCAATTGCGGCATGACGGTGGCAGAACTCGCGCTGCTGAAGGCCAGTATCAATTCATCCTTGAAGGCCTTGATGATCTCGAAGATATTCTCGCCAACAGCCCTGGCAACAAGGCCCAGCACGGCAATCGCGAAGAACAGTACCGCCACATAAGTAATGGCTATCAGCTTTGCCAGCGGCATCAGTGAATCAATTCCGAAGGTCGACACGGTGACAGCTATCAGGGCAAAGATGCCGATCGGTGAGTAGGCCATGACCATATGAGTGACCTTGAACATGGTATCCACTACCGTCTGCAGCACGGCAACCAAAGGCTGCCTCCTGGGTTCATCCAGCGTAGACAGTGCCACCCCGAACAAGATGGCGAAGAACAGTACCGACAACAGCTTCGCCTCTGCCATTGCGGCCACTACGTTATCAGGAATGATGCCCAACAATACCTTGCCGAGCCCTGCCGAACCATTTTGCACCGGTGGCACTGCTTCACTCGCCGATGAAACGGCGAAACCCGCACCGGCGCCTGGCTGGAGCACGTTACCGACCAACAAGCCGAAAATGATTGCGACCCCGGTCACAACAAAGAAATAGACAAGGCTCTTTGTTCCCACCCGCCCCAGGGCGCGCTTGCCAGAGCCGGCTATGCCTACCACCATGCAGGAAAACACCAGCGGCACGATGATCATTTTCATCAGTTTTATAAACGCGTCGCCCGCCGGCTGTAGCACTTGTTCGATCCACCACCCCTTGTAATCGGGAAAATGATTCAACAACACGCCAACGCATATACCGACAGCCAGGCCAATTGCAATTTGCGTGATTAAATTTATTTTTATTCTCACAGGACTGATCTCTGTTTTTATAAGGCACTAGAAAGCAAAGACTGCATTCAAATTCTTGAACCCCTTGATTTCGATCGGATTACCACTTGGGTCCAGGAAAAACATTGTCCTCTGCTCGCCAGGCTCACCCTCGAAACGTACAACCGGTGGAATTTCGAACTGCACGCCCAGAACTTCAAGGCGTTCAGCCAAGGCTTGCCAGCGATCCAGAGGCAATATCACCCCGATATGAGGCATCAGTACAAGGTGCGGGCCGACCTTGCCAGTGCGGCTGGTTTCAAAGGGCTTGCCCACATGCAGAGATATCTGGTGACCAAAGAACTCGAAGTCTACCCACGTATCAGTGCTACGCCCCTCGACACAGCCAAGAACCTCTTTATAGAATTTTCTTGCTTCATCCAGATCTTTGACATGATAAGCAACATGAAAGGGTGTCAACATGATGGTACTCCTCGAACGGAGCCACTATCCTCACACCGCCCGGCATTCATGTACACCAACTGACACTTGGCCTGAGCATAAGCATTACTTATGGACATTCAAAATCTGGAAAGCCTCATATCTGTTGTTGAATGCGGCTCCATTGCGGGTGCGGCAAAGAAAGCAAATGTTTCAGCCGCTGCAATAAGTTTGCGCATTCGAAACCTGGAGAAACACTTGGGCTGCACCCTCTTCAATAGAGAGGCACACGCGATAAGGCCGACAGAAAAGCTGCTGGCATTGGTTCCACGGATACGTTGCATCGTCGAGCATGCCAATCAGCTCAGGAACGACCTGAACGCCGATACGCTGACCGGGGAACTGCGCATTGGCGCCATATCAACCGCCCTCACCGGCCTTGTACCGGCAGCACTGGAGCATTTGTCATCCTCCGCGCCCGACCTCAAACTCACCATCACGCCCGGTGACTCGAAACTGCTTCATGACAAGTTGATCAATCAGGAACTGGATGCGGCCATTCTGGTGGCGCCACCCTTCAAGACAGCAAAATCGTTGAGAACGCTCACGTTGCGCAGCGAACCGCTGTGCTTGTTGGCACCTGCCGCGGCCTCCCGGGCTGAAGCGCAGGCAATGCTCGCCACCGGGCCCTATATCCGATATGCCGTGGACTCCTGGGGCGGCCTGATAACCCAGCGTTATCTGGACGATCGGGGTCTCGCGCCCAGCGTGGCTTGCGACCTGGATGCGCTCGAGGCCATCAGCCTGTTGGTGTCGCTGGGGCAAGGCGTTTCCTTGGTACCGCAATGGCCGTCATTGCTGGAGCAATCGCCAAACGCCCGGATTCTGAGCGAAGAACCAAGGTACTGCCGCGACATAGTGCTGGCCTACAGTGCCGGCCATCACCGCACTTCGGCAATCAAGCTGCTGGCATCCGTACTGATGCCCTGACGCTCCAACTCAGTACAGACGGGCCTTGATCAGAGGGCGCAGCAAGTAATTGAGCACGCTGCGCTTGCCGCTGAGGATATCCACCTCGGCAACCATGCCAGGGATGATCGGCAACACCTCCTCGCCGCGCTTGAGCTGGCTGCCGTCAGTGCGAATCAGCACCTGGTAGTACGACTCCTTGCCATGGGGCGTGTCCTCCTCGATGGTGTCGGCGCTGATCTGCTCCAGGGTGCCCTTGAGGTCGCCATAGATACTGAAGTCGTAGGCGGTGATCTTCACCTTGGCCGGCATGCCCGGCACCAGGAAGGCCACGTCGCGCGGCTTGATCCTGGCCTCGACCAGCAGGCGGTCCTCCACCGGGATCACTTCCATGATCGCCTCGCCGGGCTGGATCACCCCGCCACGGGTGTTGATCAGCACGGTGTTGACCCGCCCACGCACCGGCGAAACGATCCCGGTGCGGCGCAGTTGGTCCTGGCGCTGCTGGACGATCGGCTCCAGGGCACTGAGGTCGGCCTTGCGCTGTGAGCGTTCGGTGTAGGCATCCTGGAAATAGCTGCTCTTCAGCTCGGTCAGCTTGCCGTTGAGGGTAGCGATGTCCTGGCTCAGGCGCAGCGCCTCCATCTGGCTCACCGCACGCTTGGCCACCAGCGGGCGAACCAGGTCGAGCTGGCTCTGGGCCAGGCTGATCTGCCTCTGGATCGCCTGGCTACCTTCGAGCAGCTTGTCCCGCCGCGACTTGAACAGCTCGCGCTCGGAACGCGCCAGCGGCCCTTGCGGGTCGATGTCCGATGGAAACTCGATGGCCGCCTTGCCCAGCACTTCGGCATCCAGCCGGGCGATGGCCGCGCGCAGCACGCCAGCCTGGTTGGCCGACTCCTGGAAATTGGTGAGAAATCGTGTCTCGTCAAGGCGCAGCAGCGGCTGGCCGACCTCCACCAGGTCGCCCTCCTGCACCAGCAGACGGTCGAGAATGCCCCCTTCCAGGCTCTGGATCTTCTGGATACGGCTGAACGGCACCACCCGCCCATCGCCGCGCGTCACTTCATCGAGCTCTGCCCAGGCGGCCCAGGCGACGAACAGCAAGACGCTGCCGAGCAGGGTCCAGAGCAGCGGGCGATAGACCGGGTGAGTGGTCGCCAGCAACGGGTCGGCCAGTTGCCGGCGCAGCACTACAGAACTTTTTTCAGCTGCCATGGCCGGCTCCTTCGGCGACCTGTGGCGCCTGCACCTGGTTGCCCAGCACCACCTGGTTCAGCGGGCCGTCCATGATCACCTGGCCGTTGCGCAGCACCACCGCACGGTCCACCAGCGCCAAGACGCTTTTCTTGTGGGTGGTGATGATCAGGGTACGGCGGCCCAGCCATTTCTGCAGGTAGTCGATGACCTGCTTCTCGCTGTTCTGGTCGAAGGCCGCGGTCGGCTCGTCGAGCAGCAGGATCGGCGGGTCCTGCAACAGTACGCGGGCCAACCCCACCGCCTGGCGCTGGCCACCGGAGAGGCTGGCGTTACCCTGGATCGGCATGTCCAGCCCCAACGGGTGGGCGCGTACGAAAGTGCCCAGCCCCACGCCATCGAGGGCTTCCAGCAATTCCTCGTCACCCAGCGCGGCGTTGGCCAGGTTGAGGTTTTCGCGCAGGCTGCCGTGGAACAGCGCCACGTCCTGCGGCAAGTAGCCGATGCCGCGCTGGCGGTCGGCCGGGTCGAGCTGGCTCAGGGCGATATCGTCCAGCAACAGCCGGCCGGATTGCGCGTCGAGCAGGCCGCTGAGCAGCCGCAGCAGGGTCGACTTGCCGGCGCCGTTGCCGCCAAGCAGCGCCACCCGCTCGCCGGCCTGGATGTTCAGCGCCTGCACGTCGACCACCGGTGGGCTGTCGCCGTGGGCCAGGCGCAGCGCCTCCAGGCGGTAATGCCCGTGGAGCCGGTCGCGGTGCACGAAGCGCTTGCCGGCGGGCCGCTCCTGCTCAGCCGACATCAGCTGGTCGAGGCCCTCCAGCGCCACCTTGGTGTGCTGCCAGCGGCCAAGAATGGCGGCAGCCTGGGACAGCGGTGCGATGGCCCGCGAGGCCAGGATCGAACAGGCCACCAGGGCACCGACGGTCATCGCGCCGTCGCTTATCCTGTAGACGCCGAACACCACCACCCCGACATAGCACAGCTGCTGGACGATGCTCGCCGAATAGCTGAGGGTCGAGGCCAGGGCGTGGGTCTTCATTGCGGTACCGGCCAGTTCCCCGGTGAGCGTCTCCCACTGCTGGCGGCAGCGGCCTTCGGCACGCGCAGCCTTGACCGTCTCCAGGTGTTCGAAGGCTTCCAGCAGCACGCTGTTCTTCATCGCCCCCTCGCGCAGGTTCTGCCGCGACAGGTGCCCCAGCAGGCGCTGGGTCAGCAGCCCCGGCAGCAGCATCAACACGCAGGCCACCAGCGGCACCCAGACCACATGGCCACCGATCACGGCAATGATCAACAGGAAGATCACCACGAACGGCAGGTCGCTGATCAGCGCGGCGCTGGACGACGTGAAGAACTCGCGGACCGACTCGAACTCACGCACCTGGGTACTGAACGCGCCCATCGACGCCGGTTTGGCGGCGATCCGGGTGCTCAGCACGCGCGCGAACAGCAGGCTCGACAACTGCAGGTCCAGGCGCTTGCCAAGTACGTTCAGCAGGTGCCCGCGAAGGATCCGCAATACCCCGTCGACGATGATCGCCAGGGCCACGCCGCTGGCGAGTATCCATAGGGTATCGAAGGCCGCGTTGGGTACCACGCGGTCGTACACCTGCATGGCGAACAGCGCCGAGGCGACGGCCAGGACGTTGGCCACCAGTGCCGCCGCCGTGACTTCCGCATAAGAGCGCCAGAGCCGCTTGAGCGGCCCGAAGAACCAGTGCTCCGGCAGGCCGCTGGCGTAGTCGCCCACCCGCCCGTCGGGGTGGTAGCGGCATTTGGCGAACACCGCCGTGCCGCTGTAAAGCGCCTCCAGAACGGGCAGCGCCATGCACTCACGGCCGCCGTCGCTCTGCGGCACCAGCACCTCGTACTGCTCACCCTCGATGCCAACCAGCAGCAGGCTGCGGCCATCGTCGAGCAACAGCAGGGCCGGCAGCAGGTAGGCGTCCATCTGCCGCAACGGCAGCTCCGCAACCCTGGCAGTGATGTCGGCGCGGCGCAGGGCGCGGGCGACCAGGCGCAGCGGCAGGCGTCCGTGCTCCAGTGCCAGGCCGTCGACCAGCTCGGCGTCGCCCAGCGGCCGGCCCAGTTGCCGGCACAGCAGCAGCAGGCCCTGGCGCAGCGGGTCGTCGTGGTTCAGGGTCACGACATTATCCGGGGATTGTTCAACTTCCATGATTCAACCGATTCTCCAGTAATGCCCCCAACAGCCCGACCTGCGCAGCCGCCCGGTACTCGATGCGCTTGCGCTCGATGTGCAGATTGATCAATTGCCGCTCGGCCTCGAAGCGTTCGCGCTGCACATTGAGCAAGTCGATCACGTCGCGCCGGCCGACCTCGAACTGCTCGCGGTACAGCTCGCCAACCTGCTCCGACTCTGTCACCTGCTGGCTCAGCGACTGCTCCCGCCAGCGCAGCGTGTCACCGTTGTCGAACAGCGTCTGCAACTGCCGGCGGATGTCACGTTGCATCGCATCGGCCGTCCATTGCGCCGACTCCAGACGCTGTTGCGCAGCAGTCGGCCGGCGGAAGTTGGAAAGCCCCTGGAAGGTATCCATGCGAAAGCGCAGCGACATCACCGAGTCGCTTTCCGGGCGCCCGCCGATCTCCCGGCGCAACGCGGAGGCCTCCAGGTTCAACTGCGGCAGCAACGAAGCCTTGGCCTCGCGGACTTGCGCCTCGGCGACATTGGCGTCCTCCAACGCCTTGCGCTGCAACGGTGACTCGCGGATCACCCGCGTCATGTCGCTGGCAGCCAGGTAGCGCTGCAGCGACATCGGCTCGGGCTCCACCAGTTCGGAGGGGTCCTGGCCAACCAGGATCGCGTACTGGTTGCGCGCGTCCTGCAGGTTGCCCTTCTCCAGCGACAGCTGTTCCTGGGCACGCGCCAGTTCGAGGTTGGCGCGGTCCAGTTCGCTGCGGTCGGCGTAACCGTCGCTGCCGCGCGCCTGGGTCATCTCGCGGATGCCGTCGAGGCGCTGGATGTGCTGGCGCACCGTCTCCACCCGGCGCTCCGAGGCAAGCACGTCGAGATAGGTCTCGACGATATCCAGCGCCGCATCGTCGCGCGCCACCAGCACCGCCTCGGACAGCTTGCGCCGGGTCGCGCTGGCGCTGTCGACCTTGCTCGTCACCCTTCCCCAGTCATACAGCATCTGCGAGACGGTGACGTCGTAGACGACCTCGCCAACGTCGAACTCCTGCGGCCCCCCGGACATGGTGACAGAGGGGTAATAGCCGCCCTTGGCGATCTCAACCTCGGTGCCCGCACGGTCCGCCTCGGCCATCGCCGAACGCACCTGCGGGTGGATCGCCAACCCCGCCCGCACCGCCTGGTCGAGCGGGATGGCCAGGGCGGACAACGGCAGCCCCAGGCACAGGAGCCAAAGGGCTCCCGCGCCACGGCGCCGTCCCTTGAGCACGGACAGGCCGCGCATCAGACCACGACCTGTACCGTGTTGTCCTCGATCAGCAGGGTACTGCTGCCAAAGTTGTAGACATCGTAGGTAATGCCGTTGACCTGCTGGGTGGTCCCGGTGTTCACGGCACCCACCACGTTGAGGGTGTCGTTGCTCTCGCCGGTAATCTGCAGCACATTGTTGGCATCGGTGATGGCGTCGACCTCCGCCGCGGTCAGGGTCAGCACGCTCCCCGAGTCGCCCTTGCCGAGGTCGATACGCTCGATGTTGGAGAGCGTGCCGACGCCGACAGCGTTGTAGTCGAGGTCGATGCCGTCGGCCAGGACCAACGTGTCGAAGCCGGCGCCGCCGTCGATGCTGACGAAGTCGGTCGCGGTGATCTGGATGGCATCGTTGCCGTTGCCGGCCACCACGTGATCACCGGTCCCCACGTTGAAGATCAGGTCGTTGCCATCACCTCCATTGATGTGCTCCGAACTGCCGCTCGCCCCGGACATGACATCGTCCCCCGAGGTGCCGTTGACGTCGATCTGGCCGATATTCAGCGACAGCCCGTTGGGGGCCAGGGTGATGCCGTAGGCCGAGCTGTCGTTGCCATTGGTGTCGGTGGCGACGATATTGAACGATATCTGCGAACCGAGGCCGAGGATATCGGTGATGTTCAGCCCCAACTGGGTGAGGACGGTGGGGCTCAGCAAGTTCAGCGAGAAGTTGCCGGAGCTGTCCGCCTGGATCGGCAGCAACTCGACGTTCAGCAACGGGGTGATGACACGGATCACCACGCTGGAGTCCGGCTCGGTGGTGCCACTGAAACCGAACCGCGGGCTCAGCGGGTTGAGGCTGACATCGACGCCGAAGTTGCCGATGGTCACTGGCTGCTCGATGCTGCCGCCAACGCCGATGGTTGCCACATTGCTCGTGTTGCCGGCCGGATCCTCGCCGGTTACCGAGACCTGGGCGTTGAGCAACTGGTCCAGGGTAAGGTCGATGTCCAGGTCGGTGAGCAGGTTCAGCGAAGCCAGCCCGCTGTTGTCGGCGGTCACCGTGGCGGTGGCGGTGACGCCGCCGATGTCCACTTCAACCGTAAGTTCGGTTCCCGGATCGGTGGAGATGGTCAGGATGCTGCCCACCAGCGACAGCACCGGGGTCGCAGGCGGGATGGTGTCGACGGTGAACGGCACCGGGGTCGAAGCAGTACCGCCATTGATGTCTGCGGTGACGGTAGAGGCGCCCTCCGGGAACGGCCCCATGCCACCGCCAGGGGGAATGGTCACGATGACGCTGCCGGCCAGGATATCGCCGGCGGTGATGGTGTGCGTTGCCTGCGTCTCGTAGCCGTTCTGCCCGGCGAAGGCGACGGTGATCACCTGGCCGACCTGCATGGTCGGGCGGATCGTCACGTCGACCTGGATGCCGTCGCTGATCTCGGCCGCGTTGATCCAGGTGTCGGCGGCTTCCGGCACACTGATGGTCGGCGGCGCCAGGTCCGGCGCGTTGATCGTCGCCGGGCCGCTGAGGTTGCCGGCAGCGTCGGCGGTGACCCCGCTGATCAGCTCGCCGGTGATCAGCGGTGGCGCCAACGGCAGGCTGAAGTTACCGGCGCCGTCGACATTCACCGTGATCGGGTTGGCGGTATCGCCGTCGATCACGAGGCGTACCTGGCTGTTCGGCTCGGCGGTACCGGTCAGCAGCGCACCGTCGGCACTGATGCTCAACAGCGGTGCCGACGGCGCCACCGAGTCGACCGTGGTACTGGCCGGGCCACTGCTGTTGCCGGCGGCGTCCTCGGCCACCGCGTTGACCACCGTGCCATTGGCCAGCGGCGTGGTTGGGGTGAAGCTCCAGTCGCCACTGCCGTCGGCGGTCGTCTCGCCGATCGGGTTGCCGCCACCATCGGTGAGGATGACGGTGGCGCCGGGCTCAGCGGTACCCGTGAGGACCACACCATTGCTCGGTTCGATAGTCGGCGCGGCCGGGGCGATGGTGTCAACGGTGACGCTGCTCGGCCCGCTGGTATTGCCGGCCGGGTCCTGGGCCACGGCGTTGATCACCGTGCCGTTGGCCAGCGGCGTGCCGGGCGTGAACGACCAGTTGCCACTGCCGTCGGCGGTCGTCTCACCGATCGGGTTGCCGTTGCCGTCGGTGAGGATCACCTTGGCCCCGGCTTCGGCGGTACCACTGATCTCGGTGCCGTTGCTCGGCTCGATCGTCGGCTGGCCGGGGGCTACCGCATCCACCGTGGTGCTGACCTGCGGGGTGCTGGTGTTGCCGGCGGCGTCCTGGGCCACGGCGTTGATCACCGTGCCGTTGGCCAGCGGCGCACCAGGCGTGAAGGCCCAGTTGCCAGTGCCGTCAGCGGTCGTCTCGCCGATCGGGTTGCCGTTGCCGTCGGTGAGGATCACCTTCGCCCCGGCTTCAGCGCTACCCGTGATCACGGTCCCGTTGCTCGGGTCGATCGTCGGCTGGCCAGGTGCGACTGAATCCACCGTGGTGCTGCCCGGCCCGCTGGTATTACCGGCCGGGTCCTGGGCCACGGCGTTGATCACCGTGCCGTTGCCCAGCGCAGGCGAAGGCGTGAAGGCCCAGTTGCCACTGCCATCGGCGGTCGTCTGGCCGATCGGGTTGCCGCTGCCATCGGTGAGGATCACCTTGACTCCGGCTTCGGCGGTACCACTGATCACCACCCCGTTGCTCGGGTTGACGATCGGTGCGGCCGGGGCGATGGCGTCAACGGTGACGCTGGCCGGCCCGCTGGTGTTGCCGGCCGGGTCCTGGGCCACGGCGTTGATCACCGTGCCGTTGGCCAGCGGCGTGCCGGGCGTGAACGACCAGTTGCCGCTGCCGTCGGCGACGGTCTGGCCGATCGGGTTGCCGCTGCCGTCGGTGAGGATCACCCTGGCACCGGCTTCAGCGGTACCACTGATCTCGGTACCGTTGCTCGGCTCGATCGTCGGCTGGCCAGGGGCTACCGCATCCACCGTGGTGCTGACTTGTGGGGTGCTGGCGTTGCCAGCGGCGTCCTGGGCCACGGCATTGATGACCGTGCCGTTGACCAGCGGCGTACCGGGCGTGAACGACCAGTTGCCGCTGCCGTCGGCAGTGGTCTGGCCGATCGGGTTGCCGCTGCCGTCGGTAAGGATCACCTTGGCCCCGGCCTCAGCGGTACCACTGATCACCACCCCGTTGCTCGGGTTGATGACCGGTGCGGCCGGCGCGACGGCGTCAACGGTGGCGCTGGTCGGCCCGCTGGTGTTGCCGGACGGGTCCTGAGCCACGGCGTTGATCACCGTGCCGTTGCCCAGCGCAGGCGAAGGCGTGAAGGCCCAGTTGCCACTGCCATCAGCGGTCGTCTGGCCGATCGGGTTGCCGCTGCCGTCGGTGAGGATCACCTCGGCTCCGGCTTCGGCGGTACCACTGATCACCACCCCGTTGCTCGGGTTGACGATCGGTGCGGCCGGGGCGATGGCGTCAATGGTGACGCTGGCCGGCCCGCTGGTGTTGCCGGCCGGGTCCTGGGCCACGGCGTTGATCACCGTGCCGTTGGCCAGCGGCGTGCCGGGCGTGAACGACCAGTTGCCGCTGCCGTCGGCGGTAGTCTGACCTATCGGGTTGCCGCCGCCGTCGGTGAGGATGACAGTGGCGCCGGCTTCGGCAGTACCACTGATTTCCGTGCCATTGCTCGGCTCGACCACCGGAGCGGCCGGCGCCACGCCGTCCACGGTAATGACCGCCGGCGCACTATCGGTCCCACCGGGGTTGCGCGCCACCGCGTTGACCACGGTGCCATCCGGCAACGGAATGCCGGGTGTGAACGACCAGTTACCGGCGCCGTCGGCGGTGACCTGGCCGATCGGGTTACCGTTGCCATCGGTGAGGATAATGGTGTTACCGGCATCGGCGGTACCGCTGATCACCGAGCCGTTACTCGGGTCGACCTGCGGAATCGACGGCAGCGACGAGTCCACGGTGGTGCTACCTGGAGCACCCGTATTGCCGGCGGCATCGGTGGCCGTGGCGTTGACCACGGTGCCATTGGGCAGTTGCGTGCCCGGGGTGAACGTCCAGTTGCCGCTGCCATCGGCAGTGACTTCGCCAATCGGATTACCATTGCCATCGGTGAGGGTCACGGTGCTGTTCGGCTCGGCGGTACCGTTGATCACGGCGCCGTTGCTCGGATTGACCACTGGCGCGGCGGGTGCGATCGAATCCACCGTGGTGCTGCCCTGCGGGCCAGTGTTGCCGGCTGGGTCCTGGGCGACGGCGTTGACCACCGTGCCGTTGGGCAGCGGCGTGGTTGGGGTGAAGCTCCAATCGCCGCTGCCGTCGGCGGTCGTCTCGCCGATGGGGTTGCCGCTGCCATCGGTCAGGATGACGGTGCTGCCCGGCTCGGCGGTGCCGCTGATTTCGCTGCCGTTGCTCGGCTCGACCACGGGCGCGGCCGGGGCTATCGAGTCCACTGTGGTGGCGGCCTGCGGACCGGTGTTGCCGGTCGGATCGGTTGCCGTGGCGATGATTACGGTACCGTTGGCCAGCGGCAAGCCGGGGGTGAAGCTCCAGTTGCCGCTGCCGTCGGCGGTGATCTGGGCGATCGGGTTGCCGCCGAGGTCGGTCAGGGTGACGGTGGCGCCCGCTTCGGCGGTACCGCTGATGGTCACGCCGTTAGTTGGATTGATTACCGGTGCAGCCGGCGCGCTGGAATCCACGGTGACCGTCGCTGCCGGGCTGGTGTTGCCAGCCGGGTCGCTCGCCGTGGCATTGACCACGGTGCCATTGGGCAGCGGCGTGGCTGGGGTGAACGTCCAGTTGCCGCTGCCGTCGGCGGTGACTTCGCCAATGGGGTTACCGCTGCCGTCGGTGAGGGTCACGGTGCTGTTCGGCTCGGCGGTTCCGCTGAGGCTGCTGCCGTTGCTGAGATTGATGGTGGGTACACCCGGGGCCACGCCGTCCACGATGGTGCTGCCCTGCCCGCTGGTATTGCCGGCCGGGTCCTGGGCGACGGCGTTGACCACCGTGCCATTGGGCAGCGGCGTGGTTGGGGTGAAGCTCCAATCGCCACTGCCGTCGGCGGTCGTCTCACCGATGGGGTTGCCGCTGCCATCGGTCAGGATGACGGTGCTACCCGGCTCGGCGGTACCGCTGATTTCGCTGCCGTTGCTCGGCTCGACGACTGGTGCGGCCGGGGCTACCGAGTCCACCGTGGTGGCGGCCTGCGGGCCGGTGTTGCCGGTCGGGTCGGTTGCCTTGGCGATGATTACGGTACCGTTGGCCAACGGTGTACCGGGGGTAAAGCTCCAGTTGCCGCTGCCGTCGGCGGTGACCTGGGCGATCGGGTTGCCGCCGAGGTCGGTCAGGGTGACGGTGGCGCCCGCTTCGGCGGTACCGCCGATGGTCGCGCCGTTGGTTGGGTTGATCACCGGTGCAGCCGGCGCGCTGGAATCGACGGTGACGGTCGCTGCCGGGCTCGTGTTGCCGGCCGGGTCACTCGCCGTGACATTGACCACCGTGCCATTGGGCAACGGCGTGGCTGGGGTGAACGTCCAGTTACCGCTGCCGTCGGCGGTGACTTCGCCAATCGGATTACCGCTGCCATCGGTGAGGGTCACTGTGCTGTTCGGCTCGGCGGTGCCGCTAAGACTGCTGCCGTTGCTGAGATTGATGGTAGGTACGCCCGGGGCCACGCCATCCACGGTGGTGCTGCCCTGCCCGCTGGTATTGCCGGCCGGGTCGGTCGCCGTGGCATTGACCACGGAGCCATCCGGCAACGGTGTGCCTGGGGTGAACGACCAGTTGCCGCTGCCGTCGGCGGTGGTCTGGCCGATCGGGTTGCCGCTGCCGTCGGTCAGGGTGATGGTGCTACCCGGTTCGGCGGTGCCGCTGATTTCGCTGCCGTTGCTCGGCTGGACCACCGGCGCGGCCGGGGCTACCGAGTCCACTGTGGTGCTTGATGGAGCGCTGGTGTTGCCGGTCGGGTCGGTCGCGGTGGCGTTCACCACGGTGCCGTTGGGTAACGGGCTGCCCGGTGTGAAGCTCCAGTTGCCACTGCCGTCGGCGGTGACCTGGCCGATCGGGTTGCCGCTGCCATCGGTCAGGGTGACGGTGGCGCCCGCTTCGGCGGTACCGCCGATGGTCGCGCCGTTACTCGGATTGATTACCGGTGCAGCCGGCGCGCTGGAATCGACGGTGACGGTCGCTGCCGGGCTCGTGTTGCCGGCCGGGTCACTCGCCGTGACATTGACCACGGTGCCATTGGGCAACGGCGTGGCTGGGGTGAACGACCAGTTACCGCTGCCGTCGGCGGTGACTTCGCCAATCGGATTACCGCTGCCGTCGGTGAGGGTCACGGTGCTGTTTGGCTCGGCGGTGCCGCTGAGGCTGCTGCCGTTGCTGAGGTCGATGGTGGGCACGCCCGGGGCCACGCCATCCACGGTGGTGCTGCCCTGCCCGCTGGTATTGCCGGCCGGGTCGGTCGCCGTGGCATTGACCACGGAGCCATCCGGCAACGGTGTGCCTGGCGTGAACGACCAGTTGCCGCTGCCGTCGGCGGTGGTCTGGCCGATCGGGTTGCCGCTGCCGTCGGTCAGGGTGATGGTGCTGCCCGGCTCGGCGGTGCCGCTGATTTCGCTGCCGTTGCTCGGCTGGACCACCGGCGCGGCCGGGGCTACCGAGTCCACTGTGGTGCTCGTTGGAGCGCTGGTGTTGCCGGTCGGGTCGGTCGCAGTGGCGTTCACCACGGTGCCGTTGGGTAACGGGCTGCCCGGTGTGAAACTCCAGTTGCCACTGCCGTCGGCGGTGACCTGGCCGATCGGGTTGCCGCCGGCATCGGTCAGCGTGACGGTGCTGCCCGGTTCGGCGGTGCCACTGATCGTGGTGCCATTGCTGGGGTTGACCACTGGTGCAGCCGGGGCCTGCGCATCCACTGTCGTGCTCGTCGGAGCGCTGGTGTTGCCAGCTGCATCCTGGGCCACCACGTTGATCACGGTACCGTCGGGCAGCGGTGTCGCGGGGGTGTAGCTCCAGTTGCCACTGCCATCGGCCGTCACCTGGCCGATCGGATTACCGCTGCCATCGGTGAGGGTTACCGTGCTTTTCGGCTCGGCGGTACCGCTGAGGCTGCTGCCGTCGCTCAGGTTGATGGTGGGAGCGCCCGGCGCCACGCTATCCACGGTGGTGCTGCCCTGCCCGCTGGTATTGCCAGCCGCGTCCTGGGCCACCGCGTTGACCACGGTACCATCGGGCAGCGGTGTCGCGGGGGTATAGCTCCAGTTGCCGTTGCCATCGGCCGTCACCTGGCCGATCGGGTTACCGCTGCCATCGGTGAGGGTCACGGTGCTGTTCGGCTCGGCGGTACCACTGAGCTCGGTACCATTGCTCGGGTTGATCACGGGTGCCGCTGGCGCCACGCCGTCGATGATGATACTGGCGGGCGGGCCGCTGTTACCGGCGGCATCCACTACCACTGCTTTGACCACCGTGCCATCGGGCAGCGGGCTATCGGGTGTGTACGACCAATTGCCGTTGCCGTCGGCAGTAGTCTGGCCGATGGGGTTGCCGTTGCCGTCGGTGAGCACCACGGTGCTGCCCGGCTCGGCGGTACCGCTGAGGCTGGAGCCGTTGCTCGGGTTGATTTGCGGCGCGTCGGGGAAGTCAGGGGCCTGCACGGTCGCGGGCGGGCTGCTATTGCCGGCCGGATCGGTCACCACCACGGTAACCGTTTCGCCGTTGGTCAGTGGCGGATTCAGTGGAATCTGGAATTTGCCGTCAGAGCCGACCACCACGCTGACGTCGCTTTGCCCGTCGCCGTTGATGTCGATGCCCACGGTGGCGCCCGGCTCGGCCGTGCCGCTGATGCTGCTGCCATCCGGGGCAATCTGCAGTCCGCTGGCGGGCGCCGGAGCCGTGGTGTCAGGCGGCACACTGCCTTCACCTCCGCCGCCACCACCGCCGCCGCCATCGTTGCTGTTGGCGATCGCGACGCCGCCGCCAATGATCGCAGCCCCAGCCAGCAATGCAGCGCCGGGGCTGAGCCCGGCAATGGTGCCGTCGGCGCCAGTGAGCGACTCGAACCCGGCCGCAGTTTCCTGTGGCACATAACCTGCCACCAGCGGCCCATCGGCAGCGACCGGTGGCAGGTCGACGGCAAGCAGCTTGTCCCGGTCTACCAGGTACAACTGGCTTACCGGCTGCCCCTCGACATAGAAGTTGGCAATGCGCAGGCTCTCGCCAGACTTCAGTTGTACGATCAGGTCCGCCCCGCTTTTTGTGTAGCTCGTCACGCTTTCGGGAGCAATATCCAGAACAATGTTACTGCTCTGAGTAAGCGTCAGGATTCCGTTATCGGGGATTGCGATAGGGGCGGCAGAAGTAACACTTTGAACGAGGGGAGATACCTTGGCCTGAATCGACATACGTGACAGTCCTTTTGTCTACAGCACGACCGAGCGATCGCACGCGTATATCCACAAATAGCACGACCCCGATAAAACGCCAGACGGGCTTTAGAATATTTAAGGAAGGTCTCTTGCGGGGAGGATCATCATCAAGGTTCGCAAAAATCTACTTGATCTATTACTTTTGAGTTAGCCCTTCCTCACCGCAGGATGGCGTAACTGAAAGTTGGTGTTAACAGGAAGGTATTAGTTGAAAAGTAGCCGCCCCCACACCTTGATAAATGCAAACAAATCGTGTTTGCTTCCAGCTCCTGACGAACCTTTCAACTTGAGCCTGGGTAAGCCCGACAGCAAGGCAGCTTATCGAGCAACATGAGACAGTAGGCCGCTCGGTGCTGGTCTTCGAGCGGCTCGTTCAGCGTTTCCTTAGTTGAACTTGAGCTTTGCCACTTTGCTCAGTGCCCACCCACTGAACACGTAGAACGCATCCAGATAGAAGCGGCCTTCGTAGTTGGGTAGCGGTTCACGATTCAACAACAGCTCGGGCATGTCGGGCGTCGGGGGAAACAGCGCATAAAAGCCGTTGGGCAACGCCGCCAACGCGATGAGCAGCAGGTAGGTCACGGTCCGCAGCATGGTGGCGCGGTTATCGGACTGCTCGGCCCATTTCAGGCCGAACCAGGCGACCAGGCCGGCAACCGGCAACACCCAGAAATGCGTCGGCATTCCAATGAACATTTCAGCGACAACGCTTCTTGCTTCCAACCTGATGCTCTCCGTTCAAATGAGCGGATTATTGCCGCTGGAGTCAGCAAATGCAAAAAGCCCGCTCTCGAGGGCGGGCATTTTGTTCGCGAGGGTCAGTTGATCATGCTTTAGAACACATCAGCGCGGCGTCCAGCAGCCTGCCATGGTCGTACCAGGCATCGCGTTGATAGGCCGCGAACTGGCGCTGGTTACCCATGCCCCGCACCTCGACCAGGCCACCCGCCTTATCGGGGTCGGTACTCTCGACGAACAATCTGACCGAGTTATCGCCATCGACCTGATAGGTTTTCACATTCCCTTGAAGTTCGCTTTTGACGCATCCCAGGTACGCCGGCGTACTTCTTTCCGTGGCCCCGGCCGCATACCCATGGCCCTCACGCACATCGGGGTCATGTGCGCAGCCTGCCATGAACAGTGTGGCGAAAGTGGATATCAGTATTGCACCTGCTACCGATCTTGAACTCTTCACGCGACACGCTCCTGCCGCCCCATCGAGTAACTTGGGAAAGTGTTGCCAAGCCGCATGCTTTTTTTGGTTTTTGTTTGCCCATGTTACTGCTCAACGTCAGCCGGGCAATATGCTTCTTTGCTATATCGGCTTCAGGGCAGGCTTTCCCCGCGAAGTTAACCTTCGTTCATGGATAAGCGGGCAAGTTCCAGACAGGCCAGCCTGGGCGAGTTTGCGTTGTCTTGCAGTGTATTCGCACAGGCCTGGCCGCAAGCGGAAGGGATTGCTGCCTGCATCAATAGCGGCGGTAGTCCTGGCCACCATGGTATCCATCGTTGAAATGCCGGTGATGGCCGCCGCCGTGATGCCCACCGTGGTGCCAATATGGCCAGCAACCACCGAGCAGCAGCAACCCTGACAACACTACGACCCATGCAGTCTTGCGTTTCATGTGCGTACCTCCGGCCAGGTGAAACCAGGCCTTGCTTACGTTGGACCGCACAAAGGAGGGATGTTCAGGCAGGGGCCGGCCGTTGGTCTTCTTGCCGGCGAGATTTCATGCGCAGGACATTCCGGTACCCTATGGCCATGAATCCGCAAGAGCGCGAGCAAAACCCGACCCAGACCGGATTGTCTTCCTGCTGGTGCCCCGATTCCGGGGGGCTGAACCCACAATCGGGGTCAGGCGATGGCCTTCAGGAACACCAGTGTCGCCACCAGATCCAGGAGCAGTACGGCAACCACAACGAAGGCCATGTAATAGCGGTCATCCTGAGTCATTTTTGCGTTCCCCGAATGATCAATGCCTAAGGGTCAAAGCAATTGCTGTTCCAAAACCGTGACACATCCGATCAGGGTCGTTCCGTCCATGCTCGGCCCCCTGCTGCCATGTGCCCGAGGAACCATGCCCTGGCCTATGCTCATGGTTTCGGAGGAAGCGAATATGTGCGGAAGGCTCAGCCAGTACCGTGGCATACATGACTTCGTTGAAATCCTGAGCCTGCCAGAGGCTTGGCGGAACAACGTCGGCGACCAGCCGCTTGGCCAGTACAACATCGCGCCGACCACGCCGGTGGCAGTACTGCGGATGGATGACGCAGGCCCACGAGCGGACCTGGTCAGGTGGGGATGGCGACCGCACTGGGCGAACGATCGCGCTGCGCCGATCAACGCGCGGGTCGAGAAGGTGGCGCATGGTCCATTCTTCCGGACGATCTGGCCGCACCGGGCCATCACCCCTGTCGACGGCTGGTACGAATGGGTTGATGAAGGTGGGCCGAAGAAGCAGCCCTACTACATCCGCCGCCAGGATGGGCGCCCTGCCCTTTGCGCCTCGATCGGCCAGTTCACCGGCACCGAGCACGACGGGTTCGTCATCATTACCGCCGACGCTAAGGGCGGAATGGTCGACGTTCACGACCGCCGGCCTGTCGTGTTGTCGCCAGAGCTCGCGTACGAGTGGATCGCGGCAGCGATGCCCAGCGAGCGCGCAGAACAACTGGTGCTCAACCTGGGTGAGCCGGCCGAAGCCTTCGAGTGGTACCGGGTGGGTATCGCCGTGGGGAATGTGCGTAACCAAGGTGCCGAGCTGATGAACCCGCTTCAGCGTATGATCTGAATGCGCAGCGATGCAGGATCGTATGCGCGGCGCCTGCGATCATTGCGATGAGGACCGTATCCCTGCAATCAGCCATACCGAGCTGGCCAAGATCTCGCGCCTCTATGCGACGCGTAGAAGTATCTGCAGATCAGTGCTGCTCAACGAGCGCGCGCTGAATGCCATCCAGCAGGCCTAGAGGATGGCAACTCTCCAGCGCATGGCATCCCAAGCCAGCGCACCCGATCCGCCCATTTCTGTTCCAGCCGAGCAAAGGTGGGCTGTGGATCAACGAACCAAGTGTTACAATCCGCCACTTCAAATCGGCGCCCAAGGCGCTGAACATCCGTGAACGCCGTCAGTACGACACCCGCCACACCTACGCCACCCTATGCCTGATGTCTGGGATGAACCCGCGTTCATCGCGAACCAGCTTGGTCACAGCGTCGAGATGTAGCTTTCTACCTACGCGAAATGGATCAGCTCCTCCTCGGACTGGAGGGAGCTGGAGAAGCTGCCGCCCCGAGTCGAATTGGCCCAAAATTGGCCCAAGACTGACGAGATGGCCTAAATACACCTCTGGAACCCCCGCAGGACAAGCACTTGATTTCTACCGCCAACATCACCATGCAGTTCGGCTCCAAGCCGCTGTTCGAAAACGTTTCCGTCAAATTCAACAACGGCAACCGCTACGGCCTGATCGGCGCCAACGGTTGCGGCAAGTCGACCTTCATGAAGATCCTCGGCGGTGACCTGGAGCCGTCCGGCGGCCAGGTCATGCTCGAGCCGAACACCCGCCTGGGCAAGCTGCGCCAGGACCAGTTCGCCTACGAGGAATTCACCGTGATCGACACGGTGATCATGGGCCACGGCCAACTGTGGAAGGTCAAGGCCGAGCGCGATCGCATCTACTCGCTGCCGGAAATGACCGAGGAAGACGGCATGGCCGTCGCCGAGCTGGAAACCGAATTCGCCGAGATGGACGGCTACACCGCCGAATCCCGTGCCGGTGAACTGCTGCTGGGCCTGGGTATTCCGCTGGAACAGCACTTCGGCCCGATGAGCGAAGTGGCACCGGGCTGGAAGCTGCGTGTCCTGCTGGCCCAGGCGCTGTTCTCGGACCCGGACGTGCTGCTGCTCGACGAGCCGACCAACCACCTGGACATCAACACCATCCGCTGGCTGGAAACCATCCTCACCGCGCGTAACAGCACCATGGTGATCATTTCCCACGACCGGCACTTCCTCAACAGTGTCTGCACCCACATGGCCGACCTGGACTACGGCGAGCTGCGCGTATTCCCGGGCAACTACGACGAGTACATGACCGCTGCCACCCAGGCCCGCGAGCAGCTGCTGTCGGACAACGCCAAGAAAAAAGCCCAGATCGCCGAACTGCAGACCTTCGTCAGCCGCTTCTCGGCCAACGCCTCGAAGGCCAAGCAGGCCACCTCGCGGGCCAAGCAGATCGACAAGATCCAGCTGGCCGAGGTCAAGCCATCGAGCCGGGTGAGCCCGTTCATCCGCTTCGAACAGACCAAGAAGCTGCACCGCCAGGCCGTCACCGTCGAGAAAATGGCCAAGGCCTTCGACGACAAGGTGCTGTTCAAGGACCTGGGCTTCACCATCGAGGCTGGCGAGCGCGTGGCGATCATCGGCCCCAACGGTATCGGCAAGACCACCCTGCTGCGCACCCTGGTCGGTGAAATGACCCCGGACAAGGGTGAAGTGAAGTGGACCGACAGCGCCGAAGTGGGCTACTACGCCCAGGACCACGCCCACGACTTCGAAGACGACATGACCCTGTTCGACTGGATGGGCCAGTGGACCTCCGGCGAGCAGGTGATCCGCGGCACCCTCGGGCGCATGCTGTTCTCCAACGACGAGATTCTCAAGTCGGTGAAGGTGATTTCCGGTGGTGAGCAAGGCCGCATGCTGTTCGGCAAGCTGATCCTGCAGAAGCCGAACGTGCTGGTGATGGACGAGCCGACCAACCACCTGGACATGGAATCGATCGAGGCGCTGAACCTGGCGCTGGAAAACTACCCGGGCACCCTGCTGTTCGTCAGCCATGACCGTGAGTTCGTGTCGTCGCTGGCCACGCGCATCATCGAGCTGTCGGCTGATGGCGTGGTGGACTTCAGCGGTACCTACGACGATTACCTGCGTAGCCAGGGTGTAGTGGTCTGATTGATGGGCGGCCTGGCCATCTTGTATGGCTGGGCCGGCCTCTTCGC
>NZ_DKHD01000046.1:21805-44504 GCF_002453565.1 Pseudomonas sp. UBA6753
GGGCGAGCCCGCGAAGAATCCACCGCCGATCCCACAGGCTGGCACTGCCCGACGAATAATTCGTTAGCCTGCTTTCATTTCCTTCGCGCAACGGCCATGATGGGGCCACGCCCAACCGCCCGCCCGCGAACGTGCCCATGACCGCGCAACAACCCGCCCCCGCCAGCAACACGCTGCAAATTACCCTGCAGATCCTGTCGATCGTTTTCTACACCTTCATTGCCTTCCTCTGCATCGGCCTGCCGATCGCCGTGCTGCCCAGCCATGTGCACGACCAGCTGGGGTTTGGCGCGGTGGTCGCCGGGCTGACCATTGGCCTGCAATACCTGGCCACGCTACTCAGCCGCCCGTTTGCCGGGCGCGTGGCCGATACCCTGGGGGGCAAGCAGGCCATTCGCTTCGGCTTGCTGGGGATTGCCGGCTGCGGGGTGTTGACCCTGCTATCGGCCTGGACCCTGACGCTACCGCTACTGAGCCTGGCGCTGTTGCTCGGCGGGCGCCTGCTGCTGGGCATCGCCCAAGGGCTGATCGGCGTGGCCACGCTGAGCTGGGGCATCAGCCAGGTCGGGCCCGAGCACACCGCCAGGGTGATTTCCTGGAACGGTATCGCCTCCTATGGCGCCATCGCCATTGGTGCCCCCTTGGGCGTACTGGCCGTGGACGGGCTGGACTTCAGCGTGCTGGGGCCGGCATTGCTGGTGCTGGCGGTATCGGCCCTGCTGGTACTGCGCAAGCGGCCGGACGTGGTGGTGGTGCGTGGCGAGCGCCTGCCCTTCTGGTCGGCCTTCGGCCGGGTCGCACCCTGTGGCCTGGGCCTGACCCTGGCCTCTATCGGCTACGGCACCCTGACCACCTTCGTCACCCTGTATTACCTGGAGCGCGGCTGGGCGGGCGCGGCCTGGTGCCTGAGTGCCTTTGGCGTGTGCTTCATCATTTCCCGGCTGCTGTTCGTCAACGCGGTCAACCGTTTTGGTGGCTACAACGTGGCGGTCGCGTGCATGGCCACCGAAGTGCTCGGGCTGAGCCTGCTGTGGCTGGCACCGTCGCCGCCGTGGGCGCTGATCGGTGCCGGGCTTACCGGTTTCGGGCTGTCGCTGGTGTACCCGGCGCTGGGGGTGGAAGCGATCAAGCAGGTGCCCAGCAGCAGCCGCGGCGCAGGGCTGGGTGCCTACGCGGTGTTCTTCGACATGGCCCTGGCCATCGCCGGACCTGTGATGGGCGCGGTGGCCGCTCACCTGGGTTATGCCTCGATCTTCTGCGTGGCCGCCCTGCTCGCCCTGGCGGGTGTCGGCCTAACGCTGTTGCTGGCGCGGCGCGCCGCTCGCGGCTGAACGCTCGGCCGGCTGCGGCGCGCCCAACGCCTGGCTGAAGAACACCGCGGCTTCACGTTGCAGGGAATGGTGGATGTGCCGACGGTCCACGCCTGCAGCATCCTTGCACAGCGCCGGCATCCGCACGGACTGCTCGGCATCGCAATGGGCCATGAACACGAAGTGGCCGGCGCCGGCCAGCAGGCGATAGTCCGGTGTGACCGGCAACTTGCGGGCCAGGGCTTCGGCGTTGCGGTCCACCGCCACCAGCTGGTCGCTGTCGCCACTGTAGATCAGTGCCGGCACCTGCACCCCGGCCAAGGCATGGCGCCCGAACAGCAGGCTAAGCGGCGCCATCAGCATCACCGCCCCCACCCGCTGGTCGGCCTCTGGCACCAGCTCGCTGCGGTCGGCAATCAGTACGCCGTGGGTCCTGCAGGCGTCGGCGTCGTTAGGGCGCTCCAGGCAGTACTTGCGCAGGCGGTCCAGATCGGGGCGCGCGCCTGAGAGGATCAAGGCGGTTTCACCGCCGGCCGAGTAGCCGATCACACCAACCTTGCCACCGTTCAGGTAGGGCCCCAGCAAGGCATCATCGCGGGCGGCCGTAATCGCGGCACTCACTTGCAGCGGCCGGCCATACAGGTTGCTCAGGGTGCCCAGGCGGCTGTGGTCGCGGGCGTTGTCGCCGGGGTGCACCACCGCCACCACGATAAAGCCCTGGCGCGCCAGCGACGTCGCCAGGTAGTGCAAGGCCAGCGGGCTGCCGGTATTGCCGTGGGACAGCACCAGCAACGGGAACTGGCCCAACGCTACCGGCGCCTCCTCATTCACGTCGATCGGGTAGCCGTCTATCCGGCTGCTGCGGGTATTGCCGATGGCCGGGTAGAACGCCAGCGCCTGCATGGGCCGGGCGTCGACCGGGTCGGCCAGGGTCATATGGTGCAGGCCGGCAACCCAGGGCGCGGCCTCGGCTTGGGCCAGCAGGCTGCCGAACAGGGCCAGCGCCAACACGCAGCGTGGGAGAGTCATCGGCCGGCGGTTCCTTGCAGGGCGAAGAGATAGCCCAGCATAGAACCGGCCTGGGCTGCACCGGATGAAACCTGGATGAAAGCGAAGTCATGCACTTCACGCTCGCGCCCTATGCATTTGCGCTTTTCGTCGAACCCGTGGCATAGATGCAGGTCCACGTCTCTACGTGACCGTTTCGCGCCAATGAAGGAGATTCATGCATGAGCAAGCCCGCCTACGTGCCACCCAAGGTCTGGCGCAACGACGCAGCGTCCGGCGGCCAGTTCGCCAGCATCAACCGCCCGGTTGCCGGCCCGACTCACGACAAGGACCTGCCGCTGGGCAAGCACCCGCTGCAGCTGTACTCCCTGGCCACGCCCAATGGCGTCAAGGTCACCATCGCCCTCGAAGAGCTGCTCGCGCTGGGCCACCCGGGCGCCGAATATGATGCCTGGTTGATCCGCATTGGCGAGGGTGAGCAGTTCTCCAGCGGCTTCGTCCAGGTCAACCCCAACTCGAAGATCCCCGCCCTGCTCGACCGCAGCGTCGAGCCGCCGGTGCGGGTGTTCGAGTCGGGTTCGATCCTGCTGTACCTGGCGGAAAAGTTCGGTGCCTTGCTGCCGAAAGCGCCAGCTGCACGCACCGAAAGCCTGAACTGGCTGTTCTGGCAAATGGGCGCGGCGCCATACCTGGGCGGCGGCTTTGGCCACTTCTATGTGTATGCGCCGGAAAAGTTCGAGTACGCGATCAACCGCTTCACCATGGAAGCCAAGCGCCAGCTGGATGTGCTCGACCGGCGCCTGGCCGAAAGCCGCTACCTGGGCGGCGAGGAATACAGCATCGCCGACATCGCCGTGTGGCCGTGGTATGGCCAGCTGGTGCGCGGCCACCTGTACGGCGCGGCGGAGTTCCTGGCGGTGGACGAGTACCCGAATGTGCAGCGCTGGGCCGAGGAGATTGCCTTGCGCCCGGCGGTGCAGCGTGGCACACGGGTGAACCGGACCTGGGGGGATGAGGCCAGCCAGGTGCCGGAGCGGCATGCAGCGGCAGACCTGGATGGTTGACGCGGCACCCTTGTGGGAGCGGCCTTGCGTCGCGAAAGGGGTGCGAAGCGCGCCCAGGGTCTTCGTAACACAGTGAAATCATTGGGGCCGCTTTGCGGCCCTATCGCGACACAAGGCCGCTCCTACAAGGGGTCGCGCCGGGCTTGGGAGGCCCGACAATGCCCGCCTGCAAAAAACCATTTGCCCCCGCGCAAACCTGCGCCCGCCAAGCCCTTCTTGTACACTCCTCGCATTAGCCCCCACCTGCACATTTTTTTGGTGAACGCATGATCGAGGTAACCGAGGTTTCCATTGCCGAGCTGCGCGACGCGCTCGAGTCGGGCCGCACGACGGCGGTCGAGCTGGTCCAGGCCTACCTGGCGCGCATCGACGCCTACGATGGCGCCGACACCGCCACTGCCCTGAACGCCGTGGTGGTGCGCAACCCCGAGGCGCTGAAAGAGGCCGAAGCCTCCGACGCCCGTCGCGCCAAAGGCCAGGTCCTGAGCCCGTTGGACGGTATCCCCTACACCGCCAAGGACAGCTACCTGGTCAAAGGCCTGACCGCTGCCTCCGGCAGCCCGGCCTTCAAGGACCTGGTGGCCCAGCGTGACGCCTTCACCATCGAACGCCTGCGCGCCGCCGGCGCCGTGTGCCTGGGCAAGACCAACATGCCGCCCATGGCCAACGGTGGCATGCAACGCGGCGTGTATGGCCGCGCCGAAAGCCCGTACAACGCCAACTACCTGACCGCACCGTTCGCCTCGGGCTCGTCCAACGGTGCTGGCACCGCCACCGCTGCCAGCTTCAGTGCCTTCGGCCTGGCCGAAGAAACCTGGTCCAGCGGCCGT
Source organism: Pseudomonas sp. UBA6753 (assembly GCF_002453565.1). Classification (NCBI taxonomy): domain Bacteria; kingdom Pseudomonadati; phylum Pseudomonadota; class Gammaproteobacteria; order Pseudomonadales; family Pseudomonadaceae; genus Pseudomonas; species Pseudomonas sp. UBA6753. The sequence goes on from NZ_DKHD01000046.1 coordinate 26,018, forward strand.
GGCCCGGCGTCCAACAACGGCCTGTGCGCCTATACCCCGTCGCGTGGGGTGATTTCGGTGCGTGGCAATTGGCCGCTGACACCGACCATGGACGTGGTGGTGCCGTATGCCCGCACCATGGCCGACCTGCTGGAAATCCTCGACGTGGTCGTAGCCGACGACGCTGACAAGCGCGGCGACCTGTGGCGCCTGCAACCTTGGGTGCCAATCCCGGCGGCTTCGACGGTGCGCCCGGCTTCGTACCTGGACCTGGCCGTGGATGCCAGCGCGCTCAAGGGCAAGCGCTTTGGCGTGCCGCGCATGTACATCAATGCCGATGCCGAGGCCGGTACTTCCGAGAAGCCTGGCATCGGCGGCCCGACTGGACAGCGCATCAACACCCGCGCCACGGTGATCGACCTGTGGCAGCAGGCCCGCCAGGCACTGGAGGCGGCTGGTGCCGAAGTGCTGGAAGTGGACTTCCCGCTGGTGTCCAACTGCGAGGGCGACCGCCCGGGCGCACCGACCGTGTACAACCGCGGCATCGTCAGCAAGGAGTTCCTGCATGACGAGCTGTGGGAGCTGTCGGGCTGGGCCTTCGACGACTTCCTGCGCGCCAACGGTGACCCCAGGCTCAACCGCCTGGCCGATGTCGACGGGCCGCAGATCTTCCCCCACGACCCGGGCACCCTGCCCAACCGTGAGGACGACCTGGCCGCTGGCATGGACGAGTACGTCAACATGGCCAAGCGTGGCCTGAAGACCTGGGACCAGATCGAGACCCTGCCCGACGGCCTGCGCGGCCTGGAGCAGACCCGCAAGATCGACCTGGAAGACTGGATGGACAACCTGGGCCTGGACGCGGTGCTGTTCCCCACCGTGGCCGACGTGGGCCCGGCCGATGCCGACGTCAACCCGGCATCGGCGGACATCGCCTGGAGCAACGGTATCTGGGTGGCCAACGGCAACCTGGCGATCCGCCACCTGGGCGTGCCGACCGTGACGGTGCCGATGGGCGTGATGGCCGATATCGGGATGCCGGTGGGGCTGACCTTTGCTGGCCGGGCTTACAGCGACAATGCGCTGCTGAGCTTTGGTGCGGCCTTCGAGGCGACCGGGTCGCGTCGGATGATCCCACCGCGTACCCCGGCCCTGGGCTGAGGGTTAAAGGGGCCGCTTTGCGGCCCATTCGCGGGTAAACCCGCTCCCACAGGTTCACCACAGGTGTTGAATACCGAGGGTCCCTGTGGGAGCGGGTTTACCCGCGAATGGGCCTGGAAAAGCAAATCGCCTAATTCAACTTAATGTGTAAAAATACACAAAACGTTGATTTTGCGATCTGCCATGCCTATCACCCCAAGCGAAGAACGCCAGCTCACCCTCACCGTCCTCAAGGCCGCCATCCAGGCACTGGGTAGCGTTGCCGCGCGCAACATGGAAATCCTCCTGCACGACCTCGATCACCCGGAACACTCCGTGGTGGCGATCGTCAACGGCCATCTTTCCGGCCGCAGCGTCGGTAGCCCGATCCTCGCCGCCCCGGAACAGGACCAGGGTTTCAAGGCACTGATGCAGGCCTCGGCCGATCAGCACGGCTGTGAGCCGGTGGTGCTGCCCGATTACCCCACCACGCTGAAGGGCCGCACGCTGCGCAGCGCCACGGCCATCTTCCGAGACAGCAGCGGCCACCCCTTCGCCAGCCTTTGCGTCAACACCGACGTCACCGGCCTGGATGCCGCCATGAACTTTCTTCAGCAGTTCCAGCCGCTGGGGGCCACACCTGCCGTCAGTGAACCCGCCGACATGGAACTGCTGATGAGCGAGATAATCCAGGCATCCCTGCAGCGCAGCGGCCAGGGGCGGATGAACAAGCAGGCCAAGGTCGAGGCCGTGCGCGTGATGCAGGAGCGTGGCCTGTTCATCGTCAAGGGCGGCGTGGAAAAGGCCGCCAGCGCCCTGGGTGTGACCCGCTACACCGTTTACAACTACCTCGAGCAACTGCGCGGAGCCAGCCAATGACCTTGCATATTCATACCCCCCTGATCGAATCCCGCCCGCTGTCACTGGCCGCGGGCAGCAACGTCTGGCTCAAGCTCGATGCCCTGCAGCCCTGCGGCTCGTTCAAGCTGCGCGGCGTGGGCCACGCCTGTGAGGTGCACCATGCCCGTGGCGCGCGGCACTTCGTGTCTTCCTCCGGCGGCAACGCCGGCCTGGCAGTGGCCTATGCCGGGCGCAAGCTGGGCGTGCCGGTGACCGTGGTGGTGCCCGAGACCACCACCGAGCGGGCCAAGGACCTGCTGCGCCTGGAGGACGCCAAGGTGGTGGTGCATGGCAGTTCCTGGCAGGAGGCCAACGCCCTGGCGCAGACCTTGGTCGGCCCGGATGACGCCTTCATCCACCCATTCGACGACCCGCTGCTGTGGGCCGGGCATGCCAGCCTGGTGGATGAAGTCGCCGAGGCCGGCGTGAAACCGGATGCCGTGGTGTTGTCGGTAGGCGGCGGTGGTTTGCTCAGTGGTGTGGTCGAGGGGCTACAGCGCAACGGCTGGGGCGATGTGCCGGTGCTGGCGGTTGAAACCGAGGGCGCGGCATCGCTGCATGCGGCCATGCAGGCGGGGCATTCGGTGGAGCTGGAACGTATTGCCTCGGTGGCGACCTCGCTGGGGGCCAAGCGTGTGGCTGACCAGCCGCTGGTGTGCGTGAAGGAGCATCCGGTGTACAGCCATCTGGTCACTGACCGCGCTGCGCTGGAAGCCTGCGAGCGGTTCCTGCTGGACCATCGCGTGCTGGTGGAGCCTGCCTGTGGGGCTGCTTTGGCGTTGGCCTATGCACCGGGCGCCCTGGCGCAGTACCAGAATGTGCTGGTGGTGGTTTGTGGCGGGGCTACCGCCACGCTGGAGCAGATCCAGGCGTGGTTGCAGCAGGTTCATTGAGGTTGCCTGTACCGGCCTCTTCGCGGGCTTGCCCGCTCCTACAGGAACCGCGCATTTTCTGAGCCTCGCGCTAAACCTGTGGGAGCGGGCAAGCCCGCGAACACCGGCGAAGCCGGTGCCATCCAACACAACACTCATCGGATTCTCCTTGCGGCACCCGGCTGCTGATTACGATAGTCACATGCCGCTGTTCTACTGAGCCCGCCGCAACCGGAAAAATCCTCTCGCAACAGCGTCAACCACGACGAAATGCGTAACCCACCCTTTCGGTCTGCGGCAAGTGAAGGCACAATGCGTGTCCTTTTTTTGGCCGGCCTGGCCGGGGGCCTTTAAATGATCAAGACGCCGTACTACCTCATCGATAAAACCAAGCTGCTGGGCAACATGGAGAAGATCGCCTACGTGCGCGAACACTCCGGTGCCAAGGCGCTGCTCGCCCTCAAGTGCTTTGCCACCTGGTCGGTCTTCGACCTGATGCAACAGTACATGGACGGCACCACCTCTTCGTCGCTGTACGAGCTCAAGCTCGGCCGCCAGAAGTTCGCCGGCGAAACCCACGCCTACAGCGTGGCCTGGGCCGACGACGAGGTCGAGGAAATGCTCGAGAACTGCGACAAGATCATCTTCAACTCGATCGGCCAGCTGCAGCGCTTCGCCGAACAGTCCGAAGGCAAGGTCCGTGGCCTGCGCGTCAACCCGCAGGTCAGCAGCTCCGACTACCTGCTGGCAGACCCTGCCCGCCCGTTCAGCCGCCTGGGCGAATGGGACCCGGCCAAGGTCGAACAGGTGATCGAGCAGATCTCCGGCTTCATGTTCCACAACAACTGCGAGAACGGCGACTTCGGCCTGTTCGACAAGATGCTCACGCATATCGAAGAGCGCTTCGGTCACCTGCTGCACAAGGTCGAGTGGGTAAGCCTCGGTGGCGGCATCCACTTCACCGGTGAAGACTACGCGCTGGACGCCTTCTGCGCGCGCCTGAAAGCCTTCTCGGAAAAGTACGGCGTGCAGGTGTACCTGGAGCCGGGCGAAGCAGCCATCACCAACAGCGCCTCGCTGGAAGTGACCGTGCTCGACACCCTGTACAACGGCAAGCACCTGGCCGTGGTCGACAGCTCGATCGAAGCGCACATGCTCGACCTGCTGATCTACCGCCTCAACGCCAAGATGGCCCCCAACGACGGCGCGCACACCTACATGGTCTGCGGCAAGTCGTGCCTGGCCGGTGACATCTTCGGCGAATACCAATTCGATCGTCCGCTGGCCATCGGTGATCGCCTGTCGTTCGTCGACGCGGCGGGTTACACCATGGTCAAGAAAAACTGGTTCAACGGTCTGAAAATGCCATCCATCGTGGTCAAGCAACTCGACGGCAGCGTCGAAGTGGTGCGCGAGTTCGGTTTCGAAGACTACGTTTCCAGCCTGTCGTAAGACCGGCTTTCAGTAAGGAGCAAGGGATAAATTGAAGAAGAACGTTCTTATCATTGGTGCAGGAGGTGTCGCCAAGGTGGTGGCCCACAAGTGCGCGCAGCATAACGACGAACTGGGTCGTATCGCCATCGCGTCACGGAACATCTCCAAATGCCAGGCCATCATCGACAGCGTCAAGGCCAAGGGTAGCCTCAAGGTACCCGCCGACATCCAGGCCTTCTCGCTCAATGCCCTCGATGTCGAGGCAACCAAGGCGCTGATCCGCGAGACCGAATCGCAGATCGTGATCAACGTTGGTTCCGCCTTCCTCAACATGTCGGTGCTGCGTGCCTGCATCGATACCGGTGTCGCCTATCTGGACACCGCCATCCACGAAGAGCCGGGCAAGATCTGCGAGACCCCGCCGTGGTACGGCAACTACGAGTGGAAACACCTCGAAGAGTGCCAGGCAAAGAACATTACCGCCATTCTCGGCGTCGGTTTCGACCCGGGTGTGGTGAACAGCTACGCCAAGCTGGCGCAGCAACAGTATTTCGACAGCATTGACTCGATCGACATCCTCGACGTCAATGCCGGTTCGCATGGCAAGTACTTCGCCACCAACTTCGACCCGGAAATCAACTTCCGTGAATTCACCGGGCAAGTGTGGAGCTGGCAGAACAGCCAGTGGACCAGCAACACCATGTTCGAGGTCAAGCGTACCGACGACCTGCCGGTGGTAGGTTCGCAGAACCTGTACCTGACCGGCCACGATGAAGTTCACTCGATTTCGAAGAACCTCAACGTGCCGAACGTGCGTTTCTGGATGAGCTTCGGCGAGCACTACATCAACGTGTTCACCGTGCTGAAGAACCTGGGCCTGCTCTCTGAGCAACCGGTGAAAACCGCCGAAGGCCTGGAAGTGGTACCATTGAAAGTGGTCAAGGCCGTGCTGCCGGACCCAGCCTCGCTGGCCCCGGGCTACACCGGCAAGACCTGCATCGGTGACCTGGTCAAGGGCACCAAGGATGGCCAGCCGCGCGAAGTGTTCATCTACAACGTGGCCGACCACGAAGAAGCCTACGCCGAGACCGACAGCCAGGGCATTTCCTACACCGCCGGTGTACCGCCAGTGGCTGCCGCCCTGCTGGTCGCCCGTGGCGAGTGGGATGCCAAGCGCATGGTCAACGTCGAGGAGCTGCCAGCCGAGCCGTTCCTCAAGGCGCTGGACGTGATGGGCCTGCCGACCCGCGTCAAGGATGAAAAAGGCGATCGTCCCTGGGACGCTGAAGCCTAAGCAGCAAGACAGAGGGGGCGCCATCGAGGCGCCCCTTCTGCTTTTGCAAGCCCGGCCTCTTCGCGGGCACGCCCGCTCCTACAAGGATTTCGCCGGCCTCAGGTGGGGCCCTGTGGGAGCGGGCGTGCCCGCGAAAGGGCCGGCACAGGCTTACTTCTACTTCCGAGCCTCCAGAATCAGGTTGAACGGCGTCTGCGTCGCCCGCCGGAACCGACCAAACCCCGCCTCCTCGAACACCGCCCGCAACCGCGCTTCCCCTGCCTGCGCACCCAGCCCCAACCCCACCTCCTGCGACAACGAGTTCGGCGTGCAGATAAACGTCGACGCCGCATAGAACAAGCGCCCGACCGGTGTCAGATTGCCCTCCAGCGAATCCTCGGCATAAGGCTCCACCAGCATCACCGTGCCGTCGGCCTTCAACGCACGGTAGGCATGCTTCGCAGCCCCCACCGGGTCGCCCATGTCGTGCAGGCAATCGAAGAAGCACACCAGGTCATGGTCATGCCCCGGGTAGTCCTTGGCGCTGGCCTGCTGGAAGCTCACCCGCCCCGCCAACCCCGCCTCACGCGCACGCTCGTTGGCGGTGGCGATGGAAGGCCCGTGGTAGTCGTAGCCGACGAAGGTGGATGCCGGGAACGCCTGGGCCATGACCAGCGTGGAAGCGCCATGCCCACAGCCCACATCCGCCACCTTGGCGCCCGCCTGCAGCTTGGCCACCACGCCCTCCAGCGCCGGTAGCCATTCGGCCACCAGGAAGGTGCGGTAACCCGGCCGGAAGAACCGTTCGGTGCCGCTGAACATGCAGGGGTGATGGTCGCCCCAGGCCAGCCCGCCATCGCCGCGCATGGCCGCGACCAGCTTGTCCTTGTCGTGGAACAGCGCGGCCACCACCGCCGCACCACCGGCCATATAGGCCGGGGAATCCTCCAGTGCCAGGGCCATGGCCTGCTCTTCAGGCAACACGAAACGGCCCTTGTCATGCACCATGTAGCCCGAGGCGGCCTGGGCGCTGAGCCATTCGCGCACCAGCCGCGGGTGGCAGCCGGTCTTTTCCGCCAGCGCCTCGGGGGTGGTCGGCTGGCTGTCGGCCATGGCCCGGTACAACCCCAGCTCATCACCGAGAATCACGTTGGCCAAGGTCGCCGCCGCGCCCATGTCGCCCACCAGCTTGCCCATGAAGTCGTGAAGCCTTGCCTCGTCCATGACCTGCCCTCCTCTGCAAAGAAGGCCATCGCCAGCGAGGGACATCCGCTCCGGGGAGGCGGTGGTCGGTTGAATGGTATGGGCCTGCCGAGCGTTGCCCGATGCAGGCCACTTCTAAGTCTAGATGCCTTGATCAGAGGGCTTTGCCTGCCCTGCCAACTTTTCCAGCAGTACCTTGGCCAGCGCCTTGTCCGAGAACGGGTTCTGCCCGGTGATCAGTTCGCGGTCCACCACCACATTGGGTTGCCAGGCCTTGGCGTAGCCCATGTCGCCCCCTGCCATTGCCATGGCGTTGGCCGGGTAGAACAACAGCCGCTGGTCCTTGAGCGAACCCTCGAACACCTGCTCCTCCGGGTCGGAGAAGATGGTCATCTTGTAACCCTTGTACAGCCAGTCATTGGCTGCCGGCTTTTCACCACGCGCCAGCGCCGACTGGTAGCTCGCCGGGTCCTGCTGGGCCGAGAGCAAGGCGATGGGGCCGTGGCAGATGGCGGCTGTGGGCTTGCCGGCCTGGTGGAAATGCTGCAGCAAGGCGCCCACGTCCGGGTTGTTGGCCAAGTCGATCAACGGCGCATGGCCGCCGGGGATGAACAGCCCGGCATAGCGGCCCAGGTCACCTGCCAGGACCTCTTTCACCGACAGGGTATCGTCAATGCCCGGCAGGCCTTGCACGACTTTCTCGATCCGGCGCATCTCCACCGCATCACCGGCAAAGTAGCGCGGGTCAATCGAACGCTGGTCGACGCTAGGGGCATTACCTTTGGGGGTTACCAGCACCAGCTTGTAGCCAGCCTTGAGCAATTGGTCGGCAGGCACGCCGAACTCGTTGAGGTAGTAGCCAGTGGCGTAGCGCTTGCCGTCCTGCAGGGGCAGCTGGTGCTCGCTGGACAACAGCACCAGCACTTCTCCCTTGGGCGCAGCGTGGGCGCCGACGGCAAGCAGAGTGCTGGCAACAGCCAGGGCAAGCCGGGACATCTTGGTCATGCAACAATCTCCTGATCAGGCAAAAAGAGCCGTCCGCTCATATCGGCGGGATGCGTTCATGCTAATGGCAAGGCTATGATTCGATAATTCGAAAGCTCTCATGTCTGCGATCCAGAAAATGAATATCTCCAGCAAGGACCTCAACCTGCTGTACCTGTTCCATGTGCTGTATCAGGAACGCAACGCCACCCTCGCTGCCCAGCGCATGGCGCTGAGCCAGCCCGCCCTCAGCCACAAACTCAACAAGCTGCGCCATCAGTTTGGCGACCCGCTGTTCGTCCGCGCGCCCAGGGGCCTGACCCCGACACCACGCGCCCACGAACTGGCGCCCGAGGTAGAACGCCTGGTAGTGGGCCTGGAAGGCTTCTATGAACGCTGCGAAGGGCAGGACTTCCTTGCCCGCCCTGCCCGCCTGCACCTGTACAGCACCGATTATGTAGAACAGACGCTGTTGCCCAGGCTGCTGCCGATCCTGCGCAGCCAGGCGCCGAACCTGACGCTGGTCACCCACAACACCCGTGGTCAGCTCCCTCGCGAAGAGCTGGAGAAAGGCACCTGTGACCTGGCCGTTGCCGGGTTCTATACCGACCTCCCGGAAACCTTCCACCAACAGCGCCTGCTCACCGAACACTTCGTTGTGCTGGCCTCGCGCAGTCATCCAGCCGCGGACCAAGGCCTGGACCTCGATAGCTTCCTCGCCAGCGACCACCTGCTCACCACCCTCACCGGCGACCTCGATGGCCTGGTCGACCGCGCCTTGCGCAGCCAGGGCATGCAACGACGGGTCGTGGCTGGCCTGTCGAGCTTCGTGGCCCCCACGCGCCTGCTGCGCGGCACCGACCTGCTGCTCACCTGCCTGAGCTCGCTGGCCATCGAAGCCACCGAGCGTGATGACGACCTGCGCATGTACCCGCTGCCGCTGACATTGCCCGCAATCGAGGTGATGCAGATATGGCATGAACGCACCCACGCCGACCCGTTGCGGCGCTGGTTCCGCCAGCAGCTGTGGAACGTCACCCAGGAAGCAGCGGCCTGCGCAAGTAACAATATCTAAACAACGTTGTGACATTTTTTTTCAGCTTTCTCGCCAAGGAGCTGTCAAATGAAGGTCACGGTTTTCGGTACCGGCTATGTCGGCCTCACCCAGGCAGTGTGCCTGGCCCAGGTGGGGCACTCGGTGTTGTGCATGGATGTCGACGCCGAGCGGGTCGCCAGCCTCAATGCAGGCCATTGCCCGATCTTCGAGCCCGGCCTTGCGCCGATGCTGGAGAAGAACCTGGCCTGCGGCCGCCTGCGCTTCACCACCGACGCCAGCGAAGCGGCCAACTACGCCAGGTTGCAGTTCATTGCCGTCGGCACCCCGGCACAGGCCGATGGCAGCGCCGACCTGAAGCACGTGTTTGCCGTGGTCGACAGCATCCTCGAACATGCCGACGGCCCCAAGCTGATCGTCAACAAATCCACCGCGCCGGTCGGCACGGTGCACCGCATCAAGGCGCGCATCGCCCAGGCCGTGGCCGATACCAGCCGCTTCCACGTCGTCAGCAACCCCGAGTTCCTCAAGGAAGGCTCGGCAGTCGATGACTGCATGCGCCCGGAGCGCATCATCATCGGTGGCGCGGAGCCTGCCGAGGTAGAGCTGCTGCGCGAGCTGTACCTGCCGTTCAGCCGCAACCGCGAAAAGCTCATGGTCATGGATGCGCGCAGCGCCGAGCTGACCAAGTACGCGGCCAACTGCATGCTGGCGACCAAGATCTCGTTCATCAACGAAATCGCCAACTTGGCCGAGCACCTGGGCGCCGATATCGAAATGGTGCGCCGTGGCATCGGCTCGGACCCGCGCATCGGCTACGACTTCATCTATGCCGGCTGCGGTTTTGGCGGCTCGTGCTTCCCCAAGGACCTGCAAGCCCTGCGCCGCAGCGCCGAGGCCGAAGGCTTCGAGCCGCAGCTGCTGCGTGCGGTGGAGTCGGTCAACGAGCAGCAAAAGGGCCGGCTGTTCAGCAAGATCCAGCGCCACTACCCACGCGGTCTGCGGGGCAAGGTCTTCGCCTTGTGGGGGCTGTCGTTCAAGCCCAATACCAATGATATCCGCGAGGCCTCCAGCCGGGTCCTGCTGGAAGCGCTGTGGGCCGCCGGCGCGCGGGTGCAGGCCCATGACCCGCAGGCCATGGAAGAAATCCAGCGGCACTATGGCCCGCGCGCCGACCTGCAACTGGTGCCATGCAAGGACGATGCACTGCACGGCGCCGATGCCCTGGTGATCGTCACCGAATGGCAGGATTACCGCGTGCTCAACCTGGACAAGGTGCCGCAACAGCTGGCCGACCGGGTGGTGTTCGACGGGCGCAACCTGTTCGAACCCGAACACATGGCCGCCGCCGGCCTGACTTACTACGGCATCGGCCGTGGCCAGGTGCAGCCAGCATGCCCGTACTGATTACCGGCGTGGCCGGCTTCATCGGCTACCACGTTGCGCGGCGCCTGTGCGAAGCAGGCATCGAGGTGGTCGGCATCGACAACCTCAATGCCTACTACAGCGTCCAGCTGAAGCTGGCGCGCCTTCAGCAGCTGTTCGGCTTTGCCAATTTCCGCTTCCACACCCTCGACATCGCCCACCCGAGCGAACTGCAACAGCTGTTCGCCGGCCAGGCGTTCAGTGAAGTGATCCACCTGGCAGCCCAGGCCGGGGTGCGCTATTCGCTGGACAACCCCGGCGCCTATGGCCAGGCCAACCTGGTCGGCTTTCTCAACATCCTCGAGGCCTGCCGCCAGCAGCCACCCCGCCACCTGATCTACGCCTCCAGCAGTTCGGTGTACGGTGCCAACGCCAAGCTGCCGTTCAGCGTCGACGACCCGGTCGAGCAACCGTTGTCGCTGTATGCCGCCAGCAAGCGCGCCAATGAACTGATGGCGCACAGCTACGCGCACCTGTACCAGCTGCCGACCACCGGCCTGCGCTTCTTTACCGTATACGGCCCCTGGGGCCGCCCCGACATGGCGCCATTCAAGTTCACCCGCGCCATGCTCGAGGGCCGGCCGATCGAGGTCTACAACAACGGCCTGATGGGGCGCGACTTCACCTACATCGACGACATCGTCGAGAGCATTGTGCGCCTGCGCCTGAAGCCGCCACTGCCGGCCGAGGGGCAACCGCCCTGCCAGCTGTTCAACATCGGCCGAGGTCAGCCGGTACGGCTGCTGCACTTCGTCGAATGCCTGGAGCATGCGTTGGGCATCAAGGCACGACGCGACTACCTGCCGCTGCAAGCGGGTGACGTGCTGGAAACCTGGGCCGACGTCGGCTCGCTGGCACGCTGGATCGACTACACCCCCGGCACATCGCTGGAACACGGCGTCAACGCCTTCGTTGGCTGGTACCGGGATTTCTACCGGGTCTGAGCCGCGCAATCACAACAAGATCACAGGTAGCCTCATGACAGATCCACTTGACCTCTCGGTGCTCATTCCCGCCAGGAACGAGGTCGACAACCTGCCGTCACTCTTGATGGAAATACGCACCGCACTGGCGGCCGAAGACCATGAAGTACTGGTGGTCGATGACGGCAGCAGCGACCGCACCCTGAGCGTACTGCTGCAACTGAAAAGCCAGGGCTACACGCAACTGCGCATCCTCCGTCACGAGCGCTCGCTGGGCCAGAGCACCTCGCTGTGGCATGCCGCCCAGGCGGCGCGCGGGCGCTGGCTGGCGACCCTGGACGGGGACGGCCAGAACGACCCGGCGGACATCCCCGGCATGCTGGCCCTGGTGCGCGCCAATCAGGACCTGGCCGGCGGCGTCAAGCTGGTGGCCGGGCACCGGGTCAACCGCCGCGACAGCGCCAGCAAACGCTGGGCGTCGCGGCTTGCCAACGGCCTGCGCAGCCGCTTGCTCAAGGACGCCACGCCAGACACCGGCTGCGGGCTGAAACTGATCGAACGCGCGGCCTTCCTGCGCCTGCCCTACTTCGACCACATGCACCGCTTCATCCCGGCGCTGATCCTGCGCCACAACGGCCGCATGCTGGTGCACCCGGTCAACCACCGGCCACGTCAGGCCGGGGTGTCCAAGTACGGCAACCTGGACCGCGCGCTGGTCGGCATCCTCGACCTGTTCGGGGTCTGGTGGCTGATCCGTCGCACCCGCCTGGACACGCGCCCCCAGGAGTTCGAAGGATGACCCGCGAAACCCTGTGGCTGGTCATCGGCTTCGCCGGCCAGGCCGTATTTACCGGGCGCTTCGTGTTGCAGTGGCTGTACAGCGAGTTCAAGCGCCGCAGCGTGATCCCGGTGGGTTTCTGGTACCTGAGCATGCTCGGCAGCGCGCTGCTGCTGACCTACGCCATCTATCGCCAGGACCCGGTGTTCATCATCGGCCAGAGCTTCGGCTTCCTGGTCTACCTGCGCAACCTGCAGCTGATCGCCCGCCACCAGGAACAGAAGGAATAGTCCTTGCCAAGGTTCAACACGCTCGGGGCCGAACGCCTGGCCCTGATTGCCCTCGCGGTGGTGCTGGTGGGTGCGGGTATCGGCTGGCGCCAGCCGATGAACGTGGATGAAGAACGCTTTCTCGGCGTCGCCCTGGAAATGCTGCAGAGCGGCAACTGGTTCATCCCGCACCGGGCGGCGGAAATCTACGGCGACAAGCCGCCGCTGTTCATGTGGACCGTGGCCCTGTTCAGCCACCTCACCGGCTCGCCCAAGGTTGCCCTGTACCTGCCAGGGCTGCTATCGGCGGCGACCATTACCTGGGTGCTGCACGACCTGGGGCGGCGCCTGTGGAACCGGCGCATCGGCGTGATCGCCGCCTTGTTGTTCCTGGCCACCTACCAGAGCTACAGCATCCTGCGCACCGGGCAGATCGACAGCTTCCTGTGCCTGTGGGTGGCACTGGGTTTCTACGGCATGCTGCGCCACTTGCTGCTCGGGCCGGCCTGGGGCTGGTTCTACCTGGCCTGCGCGGCCATGGGCATGGGCATCATCAGCAAGGGCGTGGGCTTTGTCCCGGCGCTGCTACTGCTGCCCTATGCATGGGCGGTGCGCCACCGCTGGCACGGGGTGGTGGCCATGCCCGGCCAGGGTTGGCGCTGGTGCCTGGGGCTGGCGTGGCTGCTGGCCGGTTGCGCGGTGTGGCTGCTGCCATTGCTGGTTTCGATCGCCCATGGTGGTGGCGCGGCGGAGCTGGCCTACCTGAAGGAAATACTCCTGCGCCAGACCGCCAGCCGCTATGCCAATGCCTGGGACCATCGCGAACCGTTCTGGTACTTCTTCGTCAAGGTCATTCCCAAATACTGGCTGCCACTAGTGCTGGCCCTGCCCTGGCTGGTACCGGCCTGGCGCCGGCAGCTGCAAAAACGCGACGCGCGCTTTCTGCTGCTGCTCGGCTGGGTGGTGCTGGTGCTGTTGTTTTTCAGCCTCAGCAGCGGCAAGCGCAAGCTGTACATCTTCCCGGCGCTGCCGGGCCTGGTGCTGGCCATCGCGCCACTGCTGCCGTGGCTGCTCAAACACTGGCTGCAGCGCCGGCCAGCCTGGCGCAAGGCGTTCACTGCCGTGGCCCTGGCATGGTTCGCGCTGTGGTTCGCACGCGGCTTCGTCGAGCCGCTGAAGGAAGGCCGCAACCCGCATGAAACATTGATGAGTGAAGCCGCGCGGGCCACCGGCGGCGCCGAGTTGGTGCTGGTCAACTGGCGCGAGGGGCATTGGCTGTTTGCCCGGCAACCCATCGTGCACTTCGGTTTCACCGGCCAGCCCAGGGCGGACGCGGCCGCTTACTGGCTGCGTCACAACCCCACGGCCTTCGCCCTGGTACCGGCTTCGGAACTGGGCCGCTGCTTCAGTGCCGACAAGGCACGCAGGCTGGGCGAGACCTCGCGCGCAGAGTGGTATGTGGTCGGTGCCGCTGCCGATAACGGCCAGTGCCAGGCCACGGCCCCCAGCCACGTCTACCACTTCGCCTGGGCGGGCTCGCCTTAGTGCCTGCCAGCGTTTCTGCAGGTCTTCGCGGGCACGCTTGCTCCCAAAGGTTTGGCACCGAGCTCAGGCTACACGCTCTCCCTGTGGGAGCGGCCTGCCCGCCAAGATAGTCGGGCATGGCCGGCGCACAATCGCTTGCAATCCGTCACATCTCAAAATACTGTATGAATATTCAGTATCACAGGTCAGCCCCATGCAACTCATCGCCAAACTCGGCATCCTTGCCGATGCTGCCAAGTACGACGCATCCTGCGCCAGCAGCGGCGCGCCCAAGCGCAACTCGCGCGGGGCTGATGGCCTGGGTGCTACCAATGGCATGGGCATCTGTCACAGCTACACCCCCGACGGGCGCTGCGTCTCGCTGCTCAAGGTGCTACTGACCAACTTTTGCCTCTACGACTGCCAGTACTGCGTCAACCGCCGCTCCAGCAACGTGCCACGCGCGCGCTTCACCCCCGAGGAAGTGGTCCGGCTGACCCTGGACTTCTACCGGCGCAACTGCATCAGCGGCCTGTTCCTCAGCTCCGGCATCATCCGGTCTGCTGACTACACCATGGAGCAGCTGATCCGCGTGGCGAAGCTGTTGCGCGAAGAGCACAACTTCCGTGGCTACATCCACCTCAAGACCATCCCCGATGCCGACCCGTTGCTGATCGAAGAGGCCGGGCGCCTGGCAGACCGGCTCAGCGTCAACATCGAGCTGCCGACCGACGCCAGCCTGAAACGCCTGGCACCGGAGAAACAGGCGCACACCATTCGCCAGGCCATGGGCGTGATCCACCAAGGCCAGCAAGCCGTGGCCCACGAACCCAAGGCGCCGCGCTTTACCCCGGCCGGGCAAAGCACCCAGGTGATCGTCGGGGCCGACAGCACCGATGACAGCACATTGCTGCGCAATGCCGAATCGCTGTACCAAGGCTACGGTCTCAAGCGCGTGTATTACTCCGCCTTCAGCCCCATCCCTGACAGCCCCGGCAGCGTCCCCCTGGCCGCACCACCGCTGCTGCGCGAGCACCGCCTGTACCAGGCTGACTTCCTGCTACGTGGCTATGGCTACAAGGCCGGCGAGCTGCTGGGCCAGAGCGGCAACCTGGCACTGGACATCGACCCCAAGCTGGCCTGGGCGCTGGCCAACCGCGAAGTGTTCCCGCTGGACGTGAACCGTGCCGAGCCGGCGCTACTGGCGCGCATCCCCGGCATCGGCCTGCGCAGCGTGCAGCGCTTGGTAGCCCTGCGACGCGAACGGCGCATTCGCTACGATGACCTGATCCAGCTGCGCTGCGTGCTGGACAAGGCGCGGCCGTTCATTGTCACCAGCGACTACCGCCCGGCCCAGGCCGAGCTGCGCAGCGGCCTGCTGAGGGCGCGCTTGCGTGAGCCGCAGGCGCCGGTGCAGATGGGCTTGTGGGGATGATCGCGCTCGACTGCGACGGCCTGTTCGCCACCTGGCGTGACCAGGCCCGGGTGTTGTTGGGGCATGGCATCGACCCGTCGGAGGTGACCTGGGCGCAAGGGCCGGTGGCTGATTTGCTGGCCGTACCGACAGCGCTGCCGGAAGGCTCCGGTCCCTTTCGCGCCAAGGTGCCAGCGGCGCTGCTGAGCCAGCTGGAACAGGCCGCCCGCTACCGTGGCGAGCACCGCTGGAACCTGCTTTACGAGGTACTTTGGCGGGTGGCCCATGGCGACCGCACTGCAATGCTGGCAGGTGACCGACTGGGCAGCGAGCTGCAACGACGGATCAAGCAGGTCAATCGCGAAGCGCACCACCTGCATGCGTTTGTACGCTTCGTGCCACTACCCGAAGTATTGGCTGAACAGCTGCAACTCGACCTGGTGGCCTATCACGAGCCGGCGCATGACATTCTGGAAAGCGCCAGTGCGCATTTCGCCGACCGCCTGGGGCGTTTGCGCTGGATGATTGCCACGGCGCACGACGGCATACGCTTCGACGGCCAGGCATTCGACTACCAGCGCCAGTGCCCCGAGCCCTGGCGCCAGTGGGCCCGCAACGCCGAAGACCCTGGCGCCGAATTGTGGCGCACCTACTATCGCCATACCTTCAACCCTGCCCGCCTCAACCCCGACGCCTTGCGCCTGCACATGCCCGGGCGGTTCTGGCGACATTTGCCGGAGGGCATGCTGATTCCGCAGCTCGAAGGCCTGGCTCGGCAAGGCAAGCAACGGGATGGCCAAGCCCTGGAAGTCGCCTCCCAGGCTGGCAAACAGATCAGCAAACCCACACGCTAGTTGCGTATTCGCAAACCTTGATCAGTGGGGACTTCTTCGCGGGCATGCCCGCCCCCACAGGTATTGCACTGTTCTCAACGTGTGTGGAGATCCTATGGGAGCGGGCGTGCCCGCGAAGCAGCCAAACCATACTCAAGCCGAACGATCAGCCGCCACAGCCGTCATAACCTGAGCCGCTGCCGACACGCAAAGAGGACGCGAAATGACCCAACCCGACCCGTCATACGTCAAATGGCTCGAAGACCGCGCCATGCTCAGGGCCTCCCAGCAACGCACCCACCTGTACTCGGGCCAGTCGCGCCTGTGGCAGCAGCCCTACGCCGAAGCCCAGCCCCGCCGCGCCACTGAAATCGCTTCGGTCTGGCTGACCGTCTACCCCGACGCCATCATCGCCCCCGAAGGCTGTTCGGTGCTCGGTGCCCTGGCCCATGAAGCGCTGTGGAAGCGCCTGTCGGAGATCGGCATCCAGGGCCTGCACACCGGCCCCATCAAGCTGTCCGGCGGCATTCGTGGCCGTGAGCTCACCCCCAGCGTGGACGGCAACTTCGACCGCATCAGTTTCGACATCGACCCGCTGTACGGCAGCGAGCAGGAGCTGATCCAGATGAGCCGCATGGCCGCCGCGCACAACGCCGTGACCATCGACGACCTGATCCCCTCGCACACGGGCAAGGGTGCCGACTTCCGCCTGGCCGAGCTGGCCCACGGCCCCTACCCGGGGCTGTACCACATGGTCGAAATCCGCGAGGAAGACTGGCCGCTGCTGCCCGAAGTGCCTGCCGGGCGCGACGCGGTCAACCTGCTGCCGGCCCAGTGCGACGAGCTAAAGGCCCGCCACTACATCGTCGGCCAGCTGCAACGGGTGATCTTCTTCGAACCAGGTGTGAAGGAAACCGACTGGAGCGCCACGCCGCCGGTGACCGGTGTGGATGGCAAGACCCGGCGCTGGGTGTACCTGCACTACTTCAAGGAAGGCCAGCCGTCGCTCAACTGGCTGGACCCGACCTTCGCCGCCCAGCAGATGATCATTGGCGATGCCCTGCACGCCCTGGACTGCCTGGGTGCACGCGGCCTGCGCCTGGATGCCAACGGCTTTCTCGGCGTGGAGACCCGCGCCAGCGGCACTGCCTGGTCGGAAAGCCACCCACTGTCGATCGTCGGCAACCAGCTGATCGGCGGCATGATCCGCAAGGCCGGCGGTTTCAGCTTCCAGGAACTGAACCTGACCCTCGACGACATCGCGCAGATGTCCAGGGGCGGTGCCGACCTGTCCTACGATTTCATTACCCGGCCGGCCTACCAGCATGCGCTGCTGACCGGCGACACCGAGTTCCTGCGCCTGATGCTCAAGGAGATGCATGCCTTCGGCATCGACCCGGCGTCGCTGATCCATGCCCTGCAGAACCATGACGAGCTGACCGTGGAGCTGGTCCATTTCTGGACCCTGCATGCCCACGACATGTACCTGTACAAAGGCCAGACCTTGCCCGGCGGCATCCTGCGCGAGCACATCCGCGAAGAGATCTACGAACGGCTGTCGGGCGAGCATGCGCCGTACAACCTGCGTTTCGTCACCAATGGCATAGCCTGTACCACGGCCAGCCTGATCGCTGCCGCACTGGGCATCCGCGACCTCGGGCAGATCGGGGTTGCAGAAATCGAGCTGATCCAGAAGGTGCACCTGCTGCTGGTCATGTACAACGCCATGCAGCCGGGGGTGGTGGCGCTGTCCGGCTGGGACCTGGTGGGCGCCCTGCCCTTGCCCGCCGAAGCGGTCGCGCAGCGGATGCTGGATGGCGATACCCGCTGGATTCACCGCGGCGGCTACGACCTGGCCGGGCTGGAGCCGCAGGCCCAGACATCGGTGCGTGGCATGCCCCGTGCACGGGCGCTGTATGGCAGCCTGGACAGCCAGCTGGAAAACGGCGATTCGTTTGCCTGCAAGGTGAAGAAACTGCTGGCGGTGCGCCAGGCCTATGGCATCGCCACCAGCCGCCAGGTGCTGGTACCTGAAGTCAGCAGCCCCGGCTTGCTGGTAATGGTGCATGAACTGCCGGCCGGGCGTGGCATCCAGATCACTGCGCTGAATTTTGGCCAGGAAGTGATTGCCGAGGAGCTGCAACTGACCGGGTTCACGCCGGGGCCGGTGGTGGACATGATCAATGAAACGGTCGAAGGGGATTTGACCGAGGATGGGCGCCTGATGGTGAACCTGGACCCGTATGAGGCGCTGTGCCTGCGGATCGTCAACAGCAGCGGCCATGTCTGAATTGTATTTGCCCCATTGCCTTCGCCGGTGAAGCTCAGAACGGTAGCCACGCGATACCTGTGGGAGCGGGTTCACCCGCGAACACCGGCGCAGCCGGTGCCATCCACCGCGTCGCTTGCTTCGCGGGCATGCCCGCTCCCACAGGGACCCCACCAGCTGAAGGAGTGCGCCGTACCTGTGGGAGCGGGCGCG
>NZ_DKHD01000046.1:44636-75242 GCF_002453565.1 Pseudomonas sp. UBA6753
TTCGCGGGCATGCCCGCTCCTAAAGGGTCCCGGTCTGCCGAAGGAATGCACCATACCTGTGGGAGCGGGCGCGCCCGCGAACACCGGCGTAGCCGGTGCCATCCACCGCGCCGCCTGCTTCGCGGGCATGCCCGCTCCTACAGGGTCCCCGTCAGCCGAAGGAATGCACCATACCTGTGGGAGCGGGCGCGCCCGCGAACACGGGCGCAGCCGGTGCCATCCACCGCGCCGCCTGCTTCGCGGGTAAACCCGCTCCCACAGGGACCCCACCAGCTGAACGAGTGCGCCGTACCTGTGGGTTTCAAGTGTCCAGACAAATGGCCGGCTTGCTTTTACCGCGCCACGGGCATAGCGTTCGGAAGTTTTCTTTTCCGTGCCCAGGAGCAACTCCATGTACACCGGCATCGTCCAGGCCGTCCGCCCTCTGCTTGATGTGACCACCTACCCGGGCCACAACCAGTTCACCATCGACCTCACCCCCGAACTGCTCGACGAGCTGAAGATCGGCGCCAGCGTCAGTGTCGAAGGCACCTGCCTGTCGGTCACCGAAATCCACGGCACCCAGGTCAGGTTCGACGCCATGACCGCCACCCTCGAGCGCACCAACTTGCGCAACTTCAAGGCCGGCCAGGGCGTCAACATCGAACGCTCGGCGAAGATGAACGCCGAAGTCGGCGGCCACCTGATGGCCGGCCACATCGCCACCACCGCCGAAATCGTCCAGCTGTCGATCAAGGAAACCGGCGCCTTCATCAAGTTCCGCATGCCACCGGAATGGGGCAAGTACGTGTTCCCGCGCGGCTTCATCGGGGTCAACGGCTGCAGCCTGACCGTAGCCGATGTCGAGGACAATGTGATCACCATCAACCTGATCCCGGAAACCCTGCGCCAGACCACCTTCCCCAGCTACAAGGCCGGCGAGCTGCTCAACATCGAAGTGGACCACCAGACAATGGTGCTGGTCGATGTAGTGGAGCGCACCATCAAGAGCACCCTGGCCCGCGAAATGCCTCGCTGAGTTCCGAGGATGCTGCCCAACACCCTTCCCGCGCGCACAGCCAAGCGGCTGCGCCTGCAGATGCTGCGTGGTCGCGTGGGCCTCGGCCTAGTCGCCGGCCTGTCCGTACTGGCCGGCATGACCGATGCCATCGGCCTGCTGGCGCTGGGCGACTTCGTGTCGTTCATGAGTGGCAACACCACGCGCCTGGCCGTCGCCATCAGCGATGCGGACCTGGCCCTGGTGCTGCGCCTGAGTGCTGCAGTGCTGGGCTTCGTCGTCGGCAACGCCCTGGGCGTGCTGCTGGCGCGCGCTTTCCGCCGGCGGGCGTGGCCGGTGCTGCTGGTAGTCGCCGCCCTGCTGGGCTTTGCAGCCGCATGGCCCTTGGCAGCCACCTTTCCAGCGCTGCTCGCTGCCACACTGGCCATGGGCATGATCAATGCCGTGGTCGAACAGGTGAACGGCCTGCCCATCGGCCTGACCTACGTCACCGGCGCCCTGTCACGCTTCGGTCGTGGGCTGGGGCGCTGGCTGCTGGGCGAGCGGCGCAATGGCTGGCGGGTGCAACTGGTGCCTTGGGCCGGCATGCTGCTGGGCGCCGCGCTGGGTGCCTGGCTGGAGCACCACCTGGGCCTGCAGGCACTGACCGGCAGCTGTGCGCTGGCCTGCGTGCTGGCCCTGGTGTCGCGGTTCATTCCACGGACTTGGCAGCGTGGCTACATGCCACACTGATCACTCGATGCGCGGGTGCTGCTGCACCAGCAACTTGCGCTTGGCCTCCAGTTCGGCAATCTGAGCATCGATGTCCTCGATCCTTTGCTCGATGTTGTCGTGGTGTTCCTGCAGCAGCTCACGCGCTTCCTCGATATCCGATGCTGCCGGTGCAGCGCCGCGCAGCGGTTTGTTGGCGGTTTCCTTCATGGTCAGGCCGGTGACCAGCCCCACGGCGGCGATCACCATCAGGTAATAGGCCGGCATGTACAGGTTGCCAGTACTTTCCACCAGCCAGGCGGCGATGGTCGGGGTGAGGCCGGCGATCAACACCGAGATATTGAAGGCGCTGGCGAGGGCGCTGTAGCGGATGTGCGTGGGGAACATTGCCGGTAGCGTCGAGGCCATCACGCCGATGAAGAAGTTAAGCAGCACGGCAATGATCAGCAACCCGGCAAAAATCACCCCCAGCACGCCGCTGTTGATCAGCATGAATGCCGGGATGGCCAGCACCAACAGGCCGATGCTGCCGACGATGATGAACGGTCGACGGCCGAACTTGTCGCTGAGCAGCCCGATCATCGGCTGCACGAACAGCATGCCGACCATGATCGCGATGATGATCAGCACGCCATGGTCTTCGCTGTAGTGCAGGTTGTGCGACAGGTAGCTGGGCATGTACGTGAGCAGCATGTAGTAGGTGACGTTGGTGGCGATCACCACGCCAATGCAGGTCACCAGGCTGCGCCAGTGCTGGGTGGCCACTTCCCTGAACGACACCTTGGGCCCGGTCGCCAGGCCTTCGCGGTCGCCTTTCTCCAGCTTGTCGACGTGCTGCTGGAAGGCTGGCGTCTCCTCCAGCGCATGGCGCAGGTACAGGCCGATGATGCCCAGCGGCAAGGCGAGGAAGAACGGCAGGCGCCAACCCCATTCGAGGAACTTGTCCTCACCCAGCACCGTAGAGATCAACACCACCACACCGGCACCCAACACGAACCCGGCAATCGAGCCGAAGTCCAGCCAACTACCAAGAAACCCCCGTTTTCGGTCAGGGGCATATTCGGCGACGAAGATCGACGCGCCGGTGTACTCGCCCCCCACCGAGAAGCCCTGGGCCATCTTGGCCAGCAGCAGCAGGATCGGCGCCCAGATACCGATGCTGGCATAGGACGGTATCAGGCCGATGGCGAAGGTGCTGAGCGACATGATCACGATGGTCGCAGCGAGGATTTTCTGCCGCCCGAACCGGTCACCCAAGGCACCGAAGAACAGCCCGCCCAGGGGCCTGATCAGAAACGGCACCGAGAACGTGGCCAACGCCGCGATCATCTGCACGCTCGGGTCGGCATTGGGGAAGAAAACCTTGCCCAGGGCGTAGGCGACGAAGCCGTAGACGCCGAAGTCGAACCACTCCATGGCATTGCCCAGGGCTGCCGCGGTGATTGCTTTGCGCATCTTGCCGTCGTCGACAATGGTGATGTCCTTCAGGCCGATTGGCTGGAGGCTTTTCTTGCGAGGTTTCATGTCCGTATCCCTGTCGATGAATGCTCTAAGGGATGAGATACAACGGGACACTAAATAATTCAGCGCTTACGGTTTTTTTGTGCTTTTCCTCACCGGTTGCGGCACAGGCAAAGAAAAGCCGCTGCAATGGCAGCGGCTTGCATGGGCAACGGCTCGCGGTCAGATGCCTTCGCGGGCCAGGTCCATGGCGAAGTAGGTGAGGATCAGGTCGGCACCGGCACGCTTGATTGCGCCAATGCTTTCACGCACCACACGGCCTTCATCGATGGCGCCAGCCAGGCCGCCGAACTTGATCATCGCGTACTCGCCGCTCACCTGGTACGCCGCCAGCGGCAGGCGCGAGGCGGCACGGATATCGGCGATCACATCGAGGTAGGCACCGGCCGGCTTGACCATCAGCACATCCGCCCCTTCCTGCTCGTCGAGCAGCGACTCACGCACGGCTTCGCGGCGGTTCATCGGGTTCATCTGGTAGCTCTTGCGGTCGCCCTTCAGCGCGGTACCACCGGCTTCACGGAACGGGCCATACAGCGACGAGGCGAACTTGGTGGAATAGGCCATGATCGCGGTGTCGTGGAAGCCGGCACCATCCAGTGCGCTGCGGATAGCCTGGACCTGGCCGTCCATCGCCGCCGACGGGGCAATGAAGTCGGCACCGGCAGCAGCGGCGATGACCGCCTGCTTGCCCAGGTTGGCCAGGGTGGCGTCGTTGTCCACGCCGTGGTCGTGCAGCACGCCGCAGTGGCCGTGGCTGGTGTATTCGCAGAAGCAGGTGTCGGACATCACCACCATTTCCGGCACGGTGTCCTTGCAGATGCGCGACATGCGCGCGACCAGGCCGTTTTCGTTCCAGGTGTCGCTGCCGACGGCGTCCAGGTTGTGCGAAACGCCAAAGGTCATCACCGACTTGATACCGGCGCGGGCATAGCGCTCGATTTCCTGGGCCAGCAGCTTCTCGGGGATGCGGTTGACGCCCGGCATGCTGGTGATCGGCACGAAGTCATCGATGCCCTCTTCGACGAAGATCGGCAGGATCAGGTCTTCAAGGCGGAACTCGGTTTCCTGGAAGATCGTGCGCAGGGACTCGTTCTGGCGCAGGCGGCGTGGACGAACGGACGGGAATTGGTTGGACATGACAGCTCCAGGGAATTTGAACGGCGTATACCTTATGCCTGTCACGCGCCAGTGAAAAGGCCAGATGACGAGATATTGTCTTGCGTCAAAGGCAATGGCTGCATTTTTCCTGTGCCGGCCTCTTCGCGGGCATGCCCGCTCCCACAAGTACAGCGCAGCCCTCAAGTATTGCGCGGTCCCTGTGGGAGCGGGCGTGCCCGCGAAGAGGCCGGCACAGGCAACACATTACTGCAGCCAGGGCGGCGCAGGCTCCTCTGCCCTGGCCGCCCCATGCTCAGCCTCGGCCCGCGCGGCGCGCCGGCGCGCATCATCCAGCCGGGCCGCATCGATCTCGCGCATCACCCCGGCCACGTCAGCCGCATGCTCGTCATCCTCGAACAGCCCCGTCAGCGGGCTGTCCGGGCGCAGTTCGCCCGCCTCGTACAAGGCCCACATTTCCTGCGCATACCGGGTGCTTTTCAGCTCCGGCGCAAAGCGCCCGAAATAATGGGCCATGTTGGCCACATCGCGCTGCAGCATGCTGAAGGCATGGTTGTTGGCCGCTGCATCCACCGCCTGCGGCAGGTCGATGATCACCGGCCCGTCCGGGCCAAGCAGCACGTTGAACTCCGACAGGTCGCCATGCACCAGCCCGGCACACAGCATCAGCACGATCTGGCGAATGACGAAGGCATGGAACGCCCGGGCATCCTCGGCCTCGAGGTGCACGTCGTTCAGGCGCGGGGCCGCGTCACCGTCGGCATCGGTCACCAGCTCCATCAACAGCACGCCGTCCTGGAAATCGTAAGGCTTGGGAACCCTCACGCCAGCGCCGGCCAGGCGGAACAGCGCCGCCACTTCGGCGTTCTGCCAGGCGTCCTCGGCTTCCTTGCGGCCGTACTTGCTGCCCTTGGCCATCGCCCGGGCCTGACGGCTGTTGCGAACCTTGCGGCCTTCCTGGTACTCGGCAGCCTGGCGGAAACTGCGCTTGTTGGCTTCTTTATAAACCTTGGCGCAGCGCACCTGGTTGCCACAGCGCACCACATACACGGCGGCTTCCTTGCCACTCATCAACGGCCGCAGTACTTCGTCGACCAGGCCGTCTTCGATCAGGGGTTCGATTCTTTTGGGTGTCTTCATCAGGCTGCGTTCGGGGTCCTGGCTGTGATGGCGGACATCCTCTCACAGCCTGAAGCGACTTGCTCGTCTGTCTTCAGGCCGAAAGGCTCAGGCGCCCTGCCCTACGCGGCCAACCACCACCTCGCGCGCCCGACGCCGTGTGACCAGAAGGCCCGAACACACCACCAGCACCGCCAGCACCATGGTCGATACCACTTCCAGGCGGTGATCCGGGCGGAACAGCATCAGCACCAGCACGCCACTGATGAACAGGATCACGCCCCACGTCAGCCACGGGAACAGCCACATGCGGTAGCCCAGTGTCTTGCCCTGTGCGGTCAGGCGCTGGCGCAGGCGCAGCTGGGAAACGGCGATCACCAGGTACACCAGCAAGGCAATGGCGCCGGAGCTTGCCATGAGGAAGCCGAACACCTTGGCCGGTACCAGGTAGTTGGCGATCACCGCCAGGAAAGCTGCGCCAGTGGACAGCAGCACAGCTACCACGGGGGTGCCGCTGCGGCTGGTCACCTGGACACAGGCCGGCGCATCACCGCGGCGGCTCAGCGAGTAGACCATGCGCGACGCGGTATACAGCGACGAGTTGAGGCAGCTGGTCACCGACGTCAGCACCACGAAGTCGATGATGGCCTTGGCATTCGGCACGCCCAGGGTGTCCAGCACCGTGACATAGGAACC
Source organism: Pseudomonas sp. UBA6753 (assembly GCF_002453565.1). Classification (NCBI taxonomy): domain Bacteria; kingdom Pseudomonadati; phylum Pseudomonadota; class Gammaproteobacteria; order Pseudomonadales; family Pseudomonadaceae; genus Pseudomonas; species Pseudomonas sp. UBA6753. The sequence goes on from NZ_DKHD01000046.1 coordinate 50,797, forward strand.
TTCGGTGGCCAGGCGCGGGTCGGTCCACGGCACCAGCGCGATGACGATGAAGATCGACAGGATATAGAACAGGGTGATTCGCCAGATCACCGAGTTGGTGGCCTTGGAAATATGCTTGCCCGCTTCGTCGGATTCGGCCGCGGCGATGGTCACCACCTCGGCACCGAGGAACGAGAACATGGTAATCAGCATGGCGCTGAGCACCGCACCAAAACCGTTGGGCATGAAGCCGCCGCTATCCCACAGGCGCGACACGCCGCTGACACCAGAGCCTGGCAGCAGGCCGAAGATGGCGCACACCCCCAGCGCGATGAAACTGACGATGGCCACCACCTTCACCAACGCCAGCCAGAACTCGAACTCACCGTAGTTCTTCACGCTGAACAGGTTGGTGGCAGTCAGCAATAGAGTAATCACCAACGACAAGACCCAGATCTCCAGCTGCGGGACCCAGGAATTGATGATGGTGGCGGCGATATTGGCCTCGATGGGGATGATCAGTACCCAGAACCACCAGTACAACCAGCCGATGGTGTAGCCGGCCCACTTGCCGATGGCGAGGTCGGCATAGGTAGAGAACGAACCGGTGTCCGGCGAGGCAACGACCATTTCGGCCAGCATGCGCATCACCAGCACCACCAGCGCGCCGGCCAGGATATAGGCCAGGATGGTGGCGGGCCCTGCTTCGGCAATCGCACGGCCGGAGCCGACGAACAGGCCGGCACCGATCACGCCGGCAATGGACAGCATGGTGACATGCCGGGATTTCAATCCATGACTCAAATTGTTCTTGTGGGTTTGCATGGCGCTACCTTGTTGTTTTTGTCATGCCCACGCAGGGGCCGCCGGCTTGCACGTCACCGACGCAGGCGCGAAAAAGCCCGCCCTGCCCCAGGTGGTGAGTAGGGCAGTACGGGTTGAGTAAAACGAAACCGCAGAACGTATTACGGGTAGGTCAACCGGCAGCCCGCTGACGAGGCGCCAGGTCGGCCTTGGGGGAACTGCCGCCCTGACGGCCGACCTGCTCGCATACCTTGTCGACGATGTAGGCGCCGATCGGGATGGCGGAGGTGGCGGCCGGCGACGGTGCGTTGCACACGTTGACGCTGCGAGCGGTGTTGACGAACAGGAAGTCGTCGATCAGCTTGCCGTCACGCGACACGGCCTGGGCACGCACGCCGGCCGGGTAAGGCGTGAGGTCGGCCTTGGTGATGCTCGGGCAGTACTTCTGGACCTGCTTGAGGTAGCCACCCTTGAACAGCGAGTTCTTCATCTCGATCAGGCCAGGGCGGAAGTTCTTCGCCAGCACCTTGAGGATGCCGGGGGTGGTCAAGGTCTGGAACAGGTCGCTGGGGCTGACATCGCGCTTGCGGTAGCCCTCGCGCTTCATCGCCAGCACGGCGTTGGGGCCAACGGTCACAGTGCCGTCGATCATCCGTGTCAGGTGCACGCCCAGGAACGGCATGGACGGGTCGGGAATCGGGTAGATCAGGTGGTTGACGATCTGGTTGTGCTGCTTGGGCAGCAGGTAGTACTCGCCACGGAACGGGCAGATGACGAACTCGGTCCGCAGGCCCAGCATGCTCACCACGCGGTCGGCCATCAGGCCCGAGCAGGTCACCAGGAAACGGCTGCGCAACTCATCGTCATGATGGTCGCCACGCGTGCGCACGACCACTTCGCTGGCCAGCTCCTGCAGGCCGACCACCTCGGCGCCATAGCGGATTTCACCGCCGGCGCGCTGGAACTCGGCGCCCATGGCCGCAGTCACTTCGGCGTAATTGACGATGCCGCTGGAGGGCACGAAGATGCCGCCCATGCCAACGATATTGGGCTCGCGCTCGCGCAGCTCGGCCGCCGACAGCCAGTAGCGCTCCAGGCCATTGGCCGCGGTACGTTCCCACAGCGCCTTCATGCGCTGCATTTCCAGGTCGTTGGTGGCCACCAGCAGCTTGCCGCACTCATCGAAGCGGATACCGTGCTGGGTGCAGAAGGCCTTGGTGGCCTTGTTGCCTTCCAGGCAGAAGCGCGCCTTGAGGCTGCCGGGGGTGTAATACACGCCGGCGTGGATCACGCCGCTGTTGTGGCCGGTCTGGTGGCGGGCCGGGCCGGACTCTTTCTCCAGCAGGAGAATCTTCGCATCCGGGTAGACCTTGATCAGGTGCATGGCCGTGGACATGCCCACAATGCCACCGCCAATGATGATGAAATCGTACACAGCCTTACCTCACACGCAGGCATTGCCTGACTGGCTCACCAAGGCCCGCGCGAGCCCTGGTGGCATCGTTTTGTGCAAAGGCGCGTGGGCGGGCGCCCGCCCCGCGCCCTGTCATTATTGCCCGCGCTGGTACAGCGGTTTGGGGAAGGCCACGTAGCCGCGCTGGCGCATCAGTTCGCGGCGCAGGCCTTCGTGCGGCGTGAAGCGGTCGCGACCATGCAGCCAGAACAGGTTGTTGATCAGCAGGAAGCTACCCACGCCAACCGGTACCGAAAGCTTCTTCTCGCTGCCTTCCAGCGATTCGGACAAGGCGTTCAGCCAGATGCCCTCCTCGTAGTTTTCCGGCTGCACGAACTGGTCAATGTAGCGCATGGTCGGGCGGCCTTCGGCATCGGTGTCGAATACCGAGTGGAACACATCCTCGGACACCTTCTTGCTTGGCGGTGCGGTCCAGCGCATCTCGCGACGGGCCAGCGGGTGGCGGAAGAATTCGTCGCACTGTTCCCAGTCGTCCAGGTGCAGCAGCAGCGAGTTGCCGCCTTCCATGTTCTTTTCGTCGATCTTCAGCATCAGCACGTAGTCGGTGATCTGGTTGACGAAGGTGCCGTCGTTGTGCAGCTCCATGACCCGGTGCGGTTGGCGCAGGTAGCTGTCGGAGTTGTCGGTGTTGACCACCACGAAGCGGGCATAGAACTGGCCGCTCATGGCGTCGTAGTTGGAGCGGCCGATCAGGTGTGCGCAGGCGGTGGTGAACTTGACCATGTCCTCGGCCTGGCTCACGTCATCCAGGCCGACCGGGGTGATCAGCATGCCGCCGCTGGCGCGGTTGAGGATGGTATTGAGCAGCACCGGCCGCAGGGTGCCCTGGCACAGCTCGTCAAGGATCTCGCCAACCCGGAAGCGCAGGAACGACTTGTACTCCAGCGCCTGCACCGGCCACTGGGCAACAGCCTGGACGAACGCTTCGACCGTTTCGCGCGCAAAGGTGAGCTCAAGCAGGCGTGGCGACTGTTTCGAGGGGGCGATGGTGAAACCACGCGGTTCGAGCGGCAGTGGCATCACAAGTTCGTCGATCTGCGTAAAAGCGTTCATGGCAGTGTCCTGGCAGAGAAAGTGAGTGGCGCCGTCCGGTCATGACCTGGATCAGTGCGGGCGAGCTAAAATTATCGCCATAAACGCAAAATGTCTACATTTTTATTTTTCACAGACAAAACGCATGTTTGTCCATTGTTTTTCGCCAGCGAACGCTTTCGGTATGATCGACAAAACCGTTTGAGGAACAGGACCTTGGAAGCGCTCGCCCCCCGACAAAACTCAGCATTCAGCGGGTATGAGAGGCTCAAGAAGGACATCATCCGCGGCGTGTTCAAGCCCGGAGAAAAGCTGCTGATGAGCACCCTGAAGGAACGCTACGACCTGGGCGTGGGCCCGCTGCGCGAAGCACTGTCGCAGCTGGTGGCCGAGCACCTGGTCAACGCGATCAGCCAGAAGGGCTACCGTGTGGCGCCCATGTCGCTGGACGAGATGAACGACATCTACGATGCCCGCGCCAACCTGGAGGCGATGATCATCACCCTGGCCATCGAACGTGGCGACGACGCCTGGGAGGCGTCGGTACTGGCCCACTCGCATACCCTGGCCAAGGTGGTGGAAGTGAAAACCCGCGAGCAACGCCTGGATGTATGGGACGAACGGCACAAGGCGTTCCACACGGCCATTGCTTCGGGCTGCGGCTCCAAGCACCTGCTGCAGGCGCGCACCTACCTGTTCGACCAGGCCGAGCGCTACCGGCACCTGTGGCTGACCCAGACGGTGTTTTCCGAACAGGCCCTGGAGCTCAAGCGCCAGGAGCATGCGGCATTGGTCGAGGTGATTCTGGCCCGGGACGCCAAGCGCGCCAGCGCCATGATGCGTTCGCACCTGATGACTCCGGTGCCGATCATTGCGCAGATCATGCATGCCGAGGGTATCGGCGCACGCTAGAGGGTTGCTTTGTACCTTTCAGGGCCCTATCGCCGGCAAGCCAGCTCCCACAGGTACTGCGCTGCCTTCGGGGCCTGTGGGGTCTCTGTGGGAGCTGGCTTGCCGGCGATAGGGCCAGTGCAGGCAAAACGCGCCAGATGAATTTTTCTTAAATCGCCGTTTGGCTATTCTTTGGCACAATCAAGTCTCCATTAGATGCCCGGGAACCAGCATGCCTCGCGTACTGACCATCGAAGACGACGCCGTCACCGGCCAGGAAATCGTCGCCGAACTTACCAGCCACGGCCTTGAGGTGGATTGGGCCGACAATGGCCGTGAAGGCCTGGCCAAGGCCATTGCCGGCGGCTACGACCTGATCACCCTGGACCGCATGCTGCCCGAGGTCGATGGCCTGACCATCGTCACCACCCTGCGCAGCCTCAAGATCGCCACGCCGATCCTGATGATCAGCGCCCTCTCCGACGTCGACGAGCGGGTGCGCGGCCTGCGTGCCGGGGGTGACGACTACCTGACCAAACCGTTCGCCTCCGACGAGATGGCCGCGCGGGTCGAAGTGCTGCTGCGCCGCAACAGCGTGCCCATGACCCAGACCCGCCTGCAGGTCGCTGACCTGCAACTGGACCTGATCAGCCACGAAGCCCGCCGTGGCGAACAGACCCTCAACCTGCTGCCCACCGAGTACAAACTGCTGGAGTACCTGATGCGCCATAGCGGCCAGGTGATCACGCGGATGATGATTTTCGAGGAAGTCTGGGGCTACCACTTCGACCCGGGCACCAACCTGATTGATGTGCACATCGGCCGCCTGCGCAAGAAAATCGACTCACCCGGCCAGTCGCCGCTGATCCGTACGGTACGGGGCTCCGGCTATGCCATTGCTGAACCCGTCTAAGGGCTGGAGCTCCTCGACCAGTCGCCTGCTGGCGCTGTACAGCTTTCTGTTCGTGGCCTGGAGCAGCATCCTCATGGGGGTGCTGTACTTCGAGGTGTCCAGCTACCTGAACAAACTCACCCGCCATTCGATGCTGCAGCGCCAACACCTGTTCGCGCACATGAGCGGCAAACAGCTGGACGACGCCCTGGTCGCCAGCCAGGCCTTCGAAGAGCGCAGCTTCGACGCCTACGGCCTGTTCGACAACCAGCTCAACCCGATCGGCGGGCGCATTCGCGCCATCCCGCCAGAGCTGGGGCTGGACGGCAAGGTTCACGAACTCAAGCGCTGCCTGGACGCCGACGACCCGCACATGCCGCGTGACAGCTGCGACGCGGTGGCGATCAAGGTGCAGGATGGCCGCTGGCTGGTGCTGGTGCGCGACAACGGCTCGCTGTTCGTGGTCACCCGGATCATCCTGCATGCCCTGCTCTGGGGGATCTCGCTGACCCTGATCCCGGGCTTTGCCGGCTGGTACCTGCTCAGGCGCCGCCCACTCAAGCGCATTCGCGCGATCCAGGCCCAGGCCGAACTGATCGTCGCCGGTGACCTTACCCACCGCCTGCCGCTGTCGGCCCGGCGTGACGAGCTGGACATGCTGGCGGCCATCGTCAACGCCATGCTCGACCGCATCGAGCGGCTGATGCACGAGGTCAAGGGCGTGTGCGACAACATCGCCCACGACCTGCGCACCCCGCTCACGCGCCTGCGCGCCCAGCTGTACCGCATTCGCCAGCAAAGTGACGTCGACTCCACCCAGGCCGAGGCACTGGACCAGGCCATCGGCGAAACCGACACCCTGATGGCGCGTTTTCGCGGTTTGTTGCGTATCAGTGAACTGGAAGATCGCCAGCGGCGGGCCGGTTTCGTCCAGCTTGACCCGCACGAACTGCTGGTGGAGTTGCACGACTTCTACCTGCCGCTGGCCGAAGATGGCGGCATCCGCCTGGAACTGCAGCAACCAGCCGAACTGCCGGCATTGCACGGTGACCGCGAACTGCTGTTCGAGGCACTGGCCAACCTGGTGGGCAACGGCATCAAGTTCACGCCCGAGGGTGGGCTGGTGCGGATTACTGCGACGCAGGACGACAAAGGGCTGCACCTGGCCATCGAGGACAGCGGGCCGGGTATTCCGGAAGAGGAACGGGCGGCAGTGTTGAAGCGCTTCTACCGTAGCGATGAAGGCCACCGCCATGCGGGGTTCGGGCTGGGGTTGTCGATCGTTGCGGCGATCGTCGACCTGCATGGGTTCGGGCTGGAGGTGGGGGAAAGCGAGCTGGGTGGGGCCAGGTTGGTGTTGCACTGCCCGCTCGCCGGGCTAGCCAAATAGAAGCTGGGGCCGCTATGCGGCCCATCGCCGGCAAGCCAGCTCCCACAGGGACTGCGCAGTTCTTCAGTATTGCGCGGTTCCTGTGGGAGCTGGCTTGCCGGCGATGGGCTGCGCAGCAGCCCCAATGACATCGATCAGTCAGCCAGACGCCAAGTAGTCCCACCCTTGCTGTCTTCCAGCACCACACCCATGGCGGTCAACTGGTCGCGAATGCGGTCGGACTCGGCCCAGTTCTTGTCCGCACGCGCCTGCAGGCGCGCCTGGATCAAGCCCTCGACCTCAGCGGCATCCACCTTGCCTTCGGCACCGGCGCGCAGGAAGTCATCGGCTTCCAGCTGCAGCACACCCAGCACATCACCCAGCTCGCGCAGGCGACCGGCCAGGCCGGCAGCGGCCTCCAGGTCGCTGTCGCGCAGGCGGTTGATCTCGCGCACCAGGTCGAACAGCACGGCGCAGGCTTCGGGGGTGCCGAAGTCGTCGTTCATGGCCACGCTGAAGCGCTCGACAAACTCTTCGCCCCCCTTGGCCGCCACCCATGGCAAGCCGCGCAAGGCGTGGTAGAAGCGCTCCAGTGCGCCCTTGGCATCGCGCAGGCTGTCTTCCGAGTAGTTGATCGCGCTGCGGTAGTGGCTGGCCACCAGCAGGTAGCGCACCACTTCAGGGTGGTACTTCTCGAGCACGTCGCGGATGGTGAAGAAGTTGTTCAACGACTTGGACATCTTCTCGCCATTGATCCGGATCATGCCGCAGTGCATCCAGGCGTTGGCGTACTGCTTGCCGGTGGCCGCCTCGCTCTGGGCAATCTCGTTCTCGTGGTGCGGGAACTCCAGGTCGCTGCCGCCGCCGTGAATGTCGAAGCTTTCACCCAGGCAGCAGGTAGACATCACCGAGCACTCGATGTGCCAGCCCGGACGCCCCGGGCCCCATGGCGATTCCCAGCTCGGCTCGCCCGGCTTGACGCCCTTCCACAGCACGAAGTCCAGCGGGTCCTGCTTGGCTTCGTCGACCTCGATACGGGCACCGATGCGCAGGTCTTCGATCTTCTTGCGCGACAGCTTGCCGTAACCGACGAACTTGCCGACGCGGTAGTACACGTCGCCATTGCCCGGTGCGTAGGCATAACCCTTGTCGATCAGGGTCTGGATCATCGCGTGCATGCCGGCGATATGGTCGGTGGCACGCGGTTCCTGGTCCGGCGGCAGGATGTTCAGGCGGCGCTCGTCTTCGTGCATCGCGTCGATCATGCGGGCGGTCAGGGCGTCGAAGCTTTCGCCGTTCTCGTTGGCCCGGTTGATGATCTTGTCATCGATGTCGGTGATGTTGCGCACATAGGTCAGCTCGTAGCCGCTCTTGCGCAGCCAGCGGGTGACCAGGTCGAAGGCCACCATGCTGCGGCCATGGCCCAGGTGGCAGTAGTCGTATACGGTCATGCCGCACACGTACATGCGCACCTTGTTGCCATCCAGCGGCTTGAAGGTTTCCTTCGCTTTGCTCAGCGTGTTGTAGATGGTAAGCACGGCGGTTCCTCAGCTGCCCCAGGAGTCACGCAGGGTGACAGTGCGGTTGAACACCGGGCGGCCCGGCTGGCTGTCTTTCAGGTCGGCGCAGAAGTAACCTTCGCGTTCGAACTGGAAGCGGTCCTCGGGCTGCGCCTGGGCCAGCGACGGCTCGGCACGGCAGCCGCTGAGCACTTGCAGCGAGCCTGGGTTGATGTTGTCCAGGAAGCTGCCGCCCTCTTCGGTCTTTTCCGGGTTCGGCGAGCGGAACAGGCGGTCGTACAGGCGCACTTCGCACTCGACGCTGCCCTCGGCCGGCACCCAGTGGATCACGCCCTTGACCTTGCGGCCTTCCGGGTTCTTGCCCAGGGTGTCCGGGTCGTACGAGCAGCGCAGCTCGACGATGTTGCCGTCGGCATCCTTGACCGCCTCGTCGGCGCGGATCACGTAGCTGCCGCGCAGGCGCACTTCACCGGCCGGTTCCAGGCGCTTGTAGCCCTTCGGCGGCTCTTCCATGAAGTCGTCGCGGTCGATGTATAGTTCACGGGAGAACGGCAGCACGCGCACGCCCATGTCTTCCTTCGGGTGGCGCGGCAGTTCGAGCTGCTCGACCTGGCCTTCCGGGTAGTTGGTGATGACTACCTTCAGCGGGCGCAGCACGCACATGGCGCGCGGTGCGGTGCGGTCCAGGTCGTCACGGATGCTGAACTCGAGCATCGACATGTCGACCACGCCGTCGGACCGGTTGGTGCCGATCATTTCGCAGAAGTTGCGGATCGAGGCCGGGGTGTAGCCACGGCGACGGAAGCCGGACAGCGTCGACATGCGTGGGTCGTCCCAGGCTTCGACGTGCTTTTCGTCCACCAGCTGCTTGAGCTTGCGCTTGGAAGTGATGGTGTAGTTCAGGTTCAGGCGGCTGAACTCGTACTGGCGCGGGTGTGCCGGCACCGGCAGGTTGTCGAGGAACCAGTCGTACAGCGGACGATGCCCTTCGAACTCCAGGGTGCAGATCGAGTGGGTGATGCCCTCGATGGCGTCCGACTGGCCATGGGTGAAGTCGTAGTTCGGGTAGATGCACCACTTGTCACCGGTCTGGTGGTGGTGGGCATGGCGGATACGGTACAGGATCGGGTCGCGCAGGTTCATGTTCGGCGAGGCCATGTCGATCTTGGCCCGCAGCACGCGCTCGCCATCCTTGAACTCGCCGGCTTTCATGCGGGCGAACAGGTCGAGGTTCTCGTCAACGCTGCGCTCGCGGAACGGGCTGTTCTTGCCCGGCTCCTTGAGGTTGCCACGGTATTCCTTGGCCTGCTCGGGGGTAAGGTCGCAGACGTAGGCCTTGCCACGCTTGATCAGCTCGACCGCCCAGTCGTGCAGCTGGTCGAAGTAGTCGGAGGCGTAGCGCACGTCGCCGGCCCATTCGAAGCCCAGCCACTTGACATCGCTCTGGATGGCGTCGATGTACTCCTGGTCTTCCTTGGCCGGGTTGGTATCGTCGAAACGCAGGTGGCAGACGCCCCCGAATTCCTTGGCCAGGCCGAAGTTGACGCAGATCGACTTGGCGTGACCGATGTGCAGGTAGCCATTGGGCTCCGGCGGGAAACGGGTGACGATGCTGCTGTGCTTGCCCGAGTCCAGGTCGGCCTGGATGATCGGCCGCAGGAAGTTCGCAGGGACAGCGGGGGCGCCTTTGGCAGCGGCGTTGGGCGCGTTGTCGGCAGTGGGCTTGCTCATAGGATCCTTGAATGCACGTGTCCGGCCTGGGTAGGCCGATTGAATCAAAGGGCCTATCATAGCCGAAGCAGTCAAGCTGCTGACAGTCGGGCCCGGACAAACTGGCGTGATTTATCACGGCTTTTTGCCGCAGCCTGGCAAAATGGCCAGTGCGCGCCATGTGTCGCGATCGCCTGATCCTGCGTCAGGTGATAACCCGCGCCCTGCGCACCCTAATTCCGATTGCCTTGAAAGAGCGAGTTTCAGCATGTCCAAAGTCAAACTGAGCACCAACCACGGCGACATCGTCCTGCAACTGGACGCCGAGAAAGCGCCGCTGACTACCGAAAACTTCGTTCAGTACGTCAAGGACGGCCACTACCATGGCACCGTGTTCCACCGTGTGATCAAGGGCTTCATGATCCAGGGCGGCGGCTTCGAGCCTGGCATGAGCCAGAAGAAGACCCGCGCCAGCATCCAGAACGAAGCCGACAACGGCCTGAAGAACAAGAAGTACAGCATTGCCATGGCCCGTACCATGGAACCGCACTCCGCCTCGGCGCAGTTCTTCATCAACTCGTCCGACAACGACTTCCTCAACCACAGCGGCAAGAACGTGCAGGGCTGGGGCTACGCGGTATTCGGCGAAGTGATCGAAGGCCGTGAAATCGTCGACGCCATCGAAAAGGTCGCCACCGGTTCCAAGGCTGGCCACCAGGACGTGCCGAAGGACGACGTGGTCATCGAGAAAGCCGAGATCGTTGAGTGATCCTGCTGATCTCCGATCTGCACCTGCAAGAAGAACGCCCGGACATTACCCGGGCGTTTCTTGATCTGCTCGATGGCCGTGCCCGCCACGCCAAGGCGTTGTACATCCTTGGCGACTTCTTCGAAGCCTGGATCGGCGACGACGCCATGACACCCTTCCAGCAGTCGGTCTGCCAGGCCATGCGGCGGCTGAGCGACAGCGGCACGGCCATCTACCTGATGCATGGCAACCGTGATTTCCTGATTGGCCAGGCCTTCTGCGACGCTGCGGGCTGCACGTTGCTGCACGACCCCTGCGTGATCGAGCTGGGTGGTGAGCAGGTGCTGCTGATGCATGGCGATACCCTGTGCACCCGCGACCTGGCCTACATGAAAATGCGCCGCTTGCTGCGCAACCCGCTGAGCCTGTGGGTGTTGCGGCACCTGCCGCTTTCGGCCCGCTACAAGCTGGCACGCAAGCTACGCAGCGAAAGCCGCTCGCAAACGCGGATGAAGTCCACCGAGATCGTCGATGTCACGCCGGAGGAAGTGCCGAAGGTGATGGCGGCGCATGGTGTACGTACCTTGGTGCATGGGCATACCCATCGGCCGGCGATACACAAGCTGGTGGTCGACGGGCAACCGGCACGGCGTATCGTGCTGGGCGACTGGGACCGCCGTGGCTGGGCCTTGCAGGTTGACGAGCAAGGGTTTCAGCTGGCGCCGTTCGAGTTTTCCTGACCAACCGAGTCGCCTTTTTCGCGGGCACGCCCGCTCCCACAGGTACCGCACCGCTTGTAGCCCTGGTGCAGTACCTGTGGGAGCGGGCGAGCCCGCGAAGAGGCCGGTATGCCCTACTGCTGGACCACCGCCCCCTTGTCGGTAAAGCTGACCAGTCGCAGGTAGCTGGTACCACTGACCACCAGCCGCTTGCCCTGCCCGTGCGGCAAGGGTTTCAGCTGGCGTCGTTCGAGTTTTCCTGACCGACCGAGTCGCCTTCTTCGCGGGTAAACCCGCTCCCACAGGTATCGTGCCGCTTGCAGCCCTGGTGCAGTACCTGTGGGAGCGGGTTTACCCGCGAAGAGGCAGGCACAGGCTAACGCCTCAAGGCCGGCTGACCACCGCCCCCTTGTCCCGCTCACTGATCACTACTAACCGATACTCCGGGTCAGCCTTGATCTGTGCCTCGGTAAACGGAATCACGGCCAGTTGCCCGGCCGCAAAAGCCTTGGTCTGGTCACCGGCATGCACCGAAGCTGCTTCACTCGACTGGGAAAACGCCAACAGCCCACGGGCCTGCGGCCCCTTGTCGGTAAAGCTGACCAGTTGCAGGTAGCTGGTACCACTCACCACCAGCCGCTTGCCCTGCCCGTGCGGCACGCTGTAGATCGCGTTGTACACGCCCAACGCCTGCGGGCCACCCGGCACCGGCGTGCCATCGCTCGCCTGTTGCACCTGCCCCCAGCGCGCCTCCCCTGCCATGCCGCTGTCACGCACCTGCTTGAGCGACGCCAGCGCGGCGTGGTGCAGCAGCTTGCGCACGGCCGCCTGCTCTACCGCCAGCCCGCGCGGGGTGTGCTGCGGGTCGGCCGGGTCGAAGGCCACCCGCCAGCTTTCCGGGTGCTCGGCCAGGGCATCGAACAGGTTCTGGAAATGCACCAGGCCAATGCCGCTGTCCAGGTCAGCCTTGCCATTCCAGGCCGCCAGACTGCTGCATACCGCCCGCACATCCGCATCGGCGCCCTTGCACCACTGCAGCAGGTCAGGCAGTAGCAGGCTGGCCAGGTAGACCTCGTCATCGGTCACCATGCGCTGCAGGTCATCAACGCCCAGGCGGGCCTTACCCTGCAGGCGTTGCAGGGCAAAGCGGCCACGCATGCCCAGCGGCTGGTCACTGCGGCTGACCAGCGGCGAGTAACCGGTCAGCGGCTGCGCCGGGTTGGCCATCCAGGCCGGGTCGTTGGAGTTCTGCACGAAATCCTCGCGCTCCAGGCTCGGCAGCAGCCGCGCAGGGAAGATCCCCGGCTGCGCGGCCTGCGCATCGATCTTCCACTGGCACGCGCTGCGTGAGCCATCCAGTACCACCAGGCGCCCTTGTGCCTGCGGGTTGCTGCACGCACTCAGCAGTTGCTGATCCACATATGGCACCACTGACTGGTTCAGGTACAAGGCCTTGCCTGCCGGGTCCACCGCCAGTGTGTTGACCCAGGGAATACCCTGCAGCTGTTCGATCGAGCCTTTCAACGTAGCCAGGCTGTCGGCACGGTTGATCTGGTACCACTGCTGCAACACCCGAGTGTTCTCGAGGTTGGCGTCGCGCAAGCTGTAGGCAGCATGCGCATCCCAGTCCAGGCGACCCGGCCATTGCACCACCGGGCCGAACTGCGAACTGTAGACCTGGCGCTGTACCTGGCTCAGGCTGCCATCCTCGGCCTTGACCGCAACGCTGACGGTTTGCCGGGCCAGCGGCAGCGACTTGCCATCGAGCAGGTAGCGGGTTGGGTCCTTGGGGTCGAGTTGCAGGCGGTACAGGGTGAAGTGCTTCGATGTGTCGACGGTGTGCGTCCAGGCCAGATGCTGGTTGAAACCGATGTTGACCACCGGCAGGCCCGGCAGTGCCGCCCCCATCACATCGAGCTGGCCGGGAATGGTCAGCTGCATCTGGTAGAAGCGCATGCCCCCCATCCACGGGAAGTGCGGGTTGGCCAGCAACAGGCCGCGGCCATTGGCCGAACGTTGCGCCCCGACGGCCACCGCATTGCTACCGCGTTCCGTGGCAAAACGCTGCTGCATGGCCAGCGCCGCGGCAAACCCTGCCGGCGCCTGCTGGCTGGCCAGCGTTGGTGGTTGCGCCCCCGCCAGCGCTTCGACGAACTGCCCGACACCGCCTTCGGCGAGCAGTCGACGGGTCAGCTTGACCAGGTCCTCGCTGCTGATCGGCCGCAGCCACTCGCCGTTGCCACATTCGGCAGGCAACCCCTGGCTGCGGCGCTCGGCCAGCGCCCGGTTGTAGCCGCTGGCATAACCTGCCAGCAGCGCCTGTACTGGCGCGGGCTGCGCCTGCAAGAACGCATCGACTGCCGCCGGCGTGTTGAGCCAGGCGAAGAACACATCGCTGGCCAGGTTGTCACGCTGTTCCAGGGTCTTGCCCTTGGCACCGAAGTAGCGTGAGCGCTCGCCACTGACGGTCAGCACTTCATTGGCCAGCAGGCACAGGTTGTCCTGGGCGTAGGCGTAGCCGATGCCATAGCCCAGGCCTCGCTCGTCCTTGGCCACGATGTGCGGCACCCCGTAACTGGTTCGGCGAATCTGCGCACTGGCATCGGCGGCGGCAGACTGCAGCGGCGCTGCGCCGACGCTGAAGGCTACCAGGGCGGCAGCCAGGCCAGCGCAAGTCATGGGACGGGAAAGTGGAAACACGGGCACTCCTCGGGTTCGGGGGTCATCCCGATCAGACGAATGGCCACATGAAAATTTTACGTATTACCAGCCAATGGAACGTCTTGAACAGAACCAGGCTTTTTTTTGCGCGTGGGCTGCAGTTTTTCCGTTCTCATTCGTCCTAGTAAGTGAGGCACCCAAATTTCGGGTTCGTCCACGAAAAGGAGCATTCACATGTACAACCCGCAACCCTCGATCCAGGCTGGGCGCGTCCCAGGCAAAGCGCCCAGGGAACAGGACGTTTTGGCTGACGAACGCATCGGCAACGAACAGATCCGCGAGCTGTTGCGCAGTTTCGGCCTGCGTACCAGCCTGATCCGCCTCAAGGTCATCGATGCCTTGCACGCCGCCGACCGCAATGGCCGCAGCATTGGCGTGCGCGGCGTGCACGCGCAACTGGAACAGCTGGATATCCCGCTGTCGTTCCTCAGCGTGCGCGAAGTGCTCAAGCGGCTGTGCAGCGAGGGCGTCATCCAGCTGGGCAGCGACAAATGCTACAGCCTCGACCCGCAGGCGCGCGCCGTGCTGGAGCGAACGCCTGTGCGCTGAGCGCATGGCCGGCCATGACTGGCCGGCCCGCCAGGATCAGGGCTTGACCTTGCGCCGCAGGATGCCGTTGATCACCACGACCACCACGGCGATGGCAATGGCCAGCATCTGGAAGGTCTGCTCACTGATCGTGCCCTGCTTCTGCAGGTGGGACAGGCCCAGCATCAGGCCCAGTACCACCAGGATGATCAGAAGGGAATATTTGAGGCGCTGCACGTGTGTCATCGAAGGTTCCTTGCAACATCAGGGGCAAATGGCTCGCAACGAGCCGCGGCAATGATACAACGGCCACCGGCCCCGGCGCTGCATTTCCTGCTGGGTGGGGCGGCGCCTGCCTGAAAGCATGGGGCTCCCAAGCACCCATGCCGGAGGCACCATGTACAAACCCCTTCTGTTCGCGTCGCTATTGCTGACACCCTTTTCCCTTCATGCGCTGGACACCCGCCAGACCTCGGCCGAGCAACTGTTCGAACTGGGCCGCGAACTGGCTGCCCAAGCTGGCGCCAGCCAATGGCAACAACTGTGGCAGCGCGTGCGCCAGGCCGGTTACCTGCAGGCAAAAGGTGCGTCGGTGCATTTCAGTGTCCCCCTGGCGCAACTGCCCGAGCTGGCCCGGCAAACCCTGGCTCAGGCCGACCAGGTACAAGCGCAGCAGCAGACCCAGGCACTGTACCGCCGCAGCTTTGCCGACCAGGTCATCGGCCACCGTGACGGCCAGCCGCTACATGCGCTGTGCCTGCTGGTCGATTGGCGCACGCTGCCACAAGGCATGCGCGACTCCCCCCAGGCCTATCTGCGCAGCGCCAGCCTGCTGAGCAGCTATCCGTGCGATTGAGGGGTACCACACCCAACGCGCTGCGCAGGGAGTGGCCTGATGGGAAATCACCCGCCACAGCCAAATGTTGAAGCCATGTCCTACAACGCCGGATATCGCTGCCTGCAAAACCTGTTCGCGGAAGCTACAAGCCCCAACCCATATGGCGCCTAGCGACATGCCTCGGCTGTCACAGAAAATCCAGCCACACCTTCGACATAACGCCGCTGGTGATCGGTTAGCACAGCCCATCCGTCCCGAAGGAGCGCCATATGCAACTGCCAGACTTGAGCCACATCGATATCAGCCAACTGCCCCACTCGCTGCAGGCCCTGATCGACTGCATCGGCATCGACAACGCCTACCAGCTGACCTGCGCCTATGGCGGCAGGCCCAAGTACATCCCCAAGCACCGCGAGCGCACCAAGCTTGCCGACGTGTTGCCGGCCGAAGCGCTCGACGCACTGATCAAGCGCTTTGCCGGTGTCGCCCTGGAAATTCCCAAGGCTGACCATTTCATGCGCCAGTTGCGCAACCTGCAGATCCAGAAGGAAAGCGCCAGCGGCTTGTCTCGCAGCCTGCTCGCTGACAAGTACGGCCTGAGCCTGCGCCAGATCGGCAACATCCGCCGCCAGGAACATTGCGCGCGCTGAAGCCCAGGCATCGTGACCACGATTGATAGCCACGTTTTTAATTCAACCAGAAGAGAACCCAGCAATGTCGATAGATAACAGCCTCATCGGTTCCGTAATCAATGCCTTGCCGATGGACCGCATGATCGCAGGCCCCCTGCAGGCCATGGTCCAGGCCCAGGTCACCGCCAGTAAATCCTACGCCGACTTCCTGATGCAGGTGTGCGTCCAGGACGGCAAGGCCGTGGCCATCCAGTTCGATTACGACGAGACCATCGTTGACGAACAAGGCGAATACAAGGGCGTGGTCAGCAAGACCATGAAAGTGCCGCTGGTGGCGGCAATCACCCACCCGAACATCTCCATCGAAGAAGGTAACGTCGAGTTCGAGCTGGTCATCAACCAGATGTCGGAAGACGTTTCCAGCAAGGACATGAACGTCGAGGCAAGCGGCTCGCTGGGCTGGGGGCCGTTCAGGCTCAACGTGAAAGGCAGCGTCAGCCACAAGTCCACGCAAACCCGCAAGACCGATACTCGAGCCCGATACGCCTTCAACACGACCTTGAAACGCCAGGACCCGCCTGAAGCGATGATGCGGGTGATCGACTTCCTGACCGACGCCGCGACAAAGCCGACCGTGGTCAAGACCGCCACACTGGAAAGCCAGGACTTGATTTCCCAGGCCGATACCTTGAAGAACCCTGCGGCCGACGGCGCTCCGGCTCTCGGCGCCGCTACCTCTTGAGGCGCACCTCCCCGCCCCGAACAGCCCTCCTGACCAGCAACAGGGGGGCACCACCTGGCCTGAGGAGTCGAAGCATTGGATAAATCCCCCGCCCCCATGACTTCCATCGACCTGCGAGAAATCACCCGTGGCCTGCAGGAAGCCGCCAGTGCTACCAACAGCCTGATCGCGCAGCAGTACATCAACCTGTTCGACCAGTTCTTCGAATGCGACACCGAAGCGTTGGGCGCGCCCATGAAAGCCAAGATGGTCGAGGTGGCCATGGACGGCCAGCACATCATGCGCGTACCGCTGTTCGCGCTGGTGTCGCCCAAGGGCCTGGCCCTCGAGCGCATGCAGGTCGACCTTTCGGTAAGGGTCAAAGGCACCGAAGCACAGCAGGCACTGCTGACCGCAGGCGAGAACAAGGCGGCCAGCTTCAAGGTCACCATCGGTGGCCAAAGCCGTCAGGGCGACAACCGTGACCCCGATGAAGTGCAGATCCGCATGCAGTTCCAGGCCAGCGAACCACCAGAAGCCCTCAACCGGCTGATCGAGGAATACACCAGCCTGATCATCCCGGTACGGGCCCCCACCCCGCCGCCCTCGCCCGACACCAATGAGTTCATCGAGGCGGCCATCGTCCGTTGACGGCCGCCCCCGCGACGGCTCAGAAGTCGCGCTTGTAGAAAATGTCCAGTGAGCTGGCCAGCCCGCTGGCAGCCTCGAGGTACACCTTCTTGCTCAATTTGTAACGCAATGCAATGGTGTTCGCAGGCTCGAACACCCCCACCCCATAGCGCAGGCTCAGCTTCTCGGTGAGGTTGCCGCTGGCGACCACGCTGGTGGTATTGCCCGAACCTTCGGTGTCCAGCTGGAAGTCGTCGATACCCAGGCTCGAGGCCAGGCTGCCGGTGATACCGGCGCTACCCGCCAGGCCCAGGCCCAAGGCCGCTTCGGCAAGCATGTTGTTGTCTTCGCCGGACGCGCCCAGAGGCCGCCCCAGTACCAGGTACGACAGCGCCTGCTCCTGGCTCATGGCCGGCTCCGAGAACACTTTGCTGGTGGGCTGCTCGGCACTGCCGCTCAGGCGGATACCGGCAATCACGTCGTCGACCTTGCGGATCGCTTCAATGTCCAGGTACGGCTGGTCGATCGGGCCTGCGAACAGCAGCCGCGCACGGCGGATGGTCAAACGCTGGCCGTAGGCACGGTAGCGGCCGTCGGCCAGGCTCAGCTCGCCACGGGTGTCGAGGTTGTCGCCGATGTGCACATGGCCGAGCAGGTTGGCCTTGAGGCCAAAGCCACTGAACGAAAGCTTGTCGCGGCCCACTTCGACATCGATGTCCATGGCCATCGCCATGGGTGGCTTGCCCTCTTCGGTCTGGTGGCCGACGATCACCGTGTCATCCGAGACCTTGACGGTGGACGGTGGCAGCTCGCGTACAGTGATCGTGCCCTTGGGCACCTGTACCTTGCCGGTCACCGCCAGCTTGTCGTCGATCAGGCGCAAGGTCAGGTCCGGGGCAACTTCCAGCGTCGCATAGGGTTCGACCGTGACGGGCAGTTGCTGGCCCTGCAGACGCAGGTCCATGCCCAAGGCCTGGCCCCAGGTGAGGTTGCCATTCAACTGGCCACGCCCCACCTCGCCACTGCGCCAGCCGCCATTGAGCTGTACCTGCTCGCCGGCAATAAATGCCTGCAATGACAGGTCCTCGAGGCTGACCGGCAGCTCGGCACCGCTGACTTCGCCACCGCTGAGCATCAGGTTGCCGTTGACCTGCGGCGCCAGCAAGGTGCCCGACAGCCGGCCACTGCCATTGAGCTGCCCGGCCAGGCGCTCGACCATAGGCACGAACGGGCGCGCCACCGACAGGTCGAGGCCGGCCAGGCGAAAATCACCCGACAGCGGTTTGTTCTTGCCCAGTGGATCGAGGCGGGTGTTGACGTTCAGCTCGCCCAGGCGCTCGCCGCGGAACGCCAGGCGGGTATCGATGCGCCTTGGCGCCAGCGTGCTGTCCAGGCGCAGGGCCTGGTACGGGAAGTCGACCCAGCGGTCCTTGTCGCGCACGCGCAGGGTACCGCCACTGGCGTCGACGACGATGTTGCCCTTGGGGCCGCTGGCCGGGATATCCAGATTGATGTCGGCATTGAGCAGGCCCTGCCAGGCGAAGTCCTTCGGCAGCCACTGGGCCAGGCTGTCCAGCGGGAACTGCTTGAGGTGGTAGCGCAAGCGTGGCTCGGGGGCCAGACGCTGGTCGTCGCCACACAAGCTGGCCTGGCCGGAACGCCAGCAGTGCGCAGCAAAGTCCAGTTGGCCGCTGGCCAGCCGCTGCACGCGCGCTGGTGCCTGCAACTGCCAGTCCTGGCCGCCGGCCTGGATCCGCCCACTGGCCAGGCGCCCACGCCAGTCACCCTTGTTCAACTGGCCGTCCAGCCCGAGCTCGAGCTTGAGCTGCGGGCCGTCCAGCGCCAGGGTCAACGCTTGCTGGCGAATGTCGCCTTTGCCGTGGGCCTGCAAGGTGCCCAATGCCGTGTCACCCAGGTGAATGCCGCTGGCCTTGAGTTCGATCACGCCGCGCTGGGCGTTGTCCAGGCGGGCATCCAGGTCCAGCTGCTGCAAGCGGTTTTCCGCCTGGGCCAGCCGCTGGCCCTGCAGGGTCAGCGTACCTTGCGGGGCCTGCAAGGTGCCGGCGACGTCCAGCCGGCCCTTGACCTGGCCCTGCAACCTTGGCCACAACTGACCCAGGCGCGGCAGGTCGAGGTCGACCCGCCCGGCCAGGCGCTGCTGCAGGCTGCCACTGCCATTGATGCGGTTGTCCCCCAGCTGGATTGCCAGGGCGCCCAAGGTCCAGCTCTGCCCTGCCCCCTGGGCCTCGACCTTGAGCATTGCCGGCTGGCCGCGCAGGCGGCCTTTCAGGTCAAGCTGGGCATCGAGGCTCAGGGCGTCGCCTTTCATCTCGCCTTTGCTGCGCAGCGGCCCCGCCAGGGTACCCGGCAGCTCGGCCAGCCAATAGGCCGGGTCGAGCGCCGACAACTGCAGGTCGACATCCCATGCCAGGGTGTCGGCAAAGCGCACGGCGACACTGCCGGCAGCCTTGCCTTGCCCGGCGCTCAGCGCCAACTGCGGCAGCTTCACCTGGCTCAGGTCTCCTTCGAACGGGCTGGCCAGGCTGAACGCGCCGGCCGGGCCATCCAGGTCGCCATTGAAGGTGCCCTGGTAGTTGCCATCGCGATAATGCACCTGGGCCATGAGCCGCTTGAGGGTAACCTCGGGCGGCGTCTCCAGTTGATACAGGCGCAGCCACGGAAAGTCCTGCCAGTCCAATTGGGCGTCGGCGACCAGGCCTTGCTGCCAGTCAGCCGTGGCTTGCAACTTGACCCGCTGGGTATCGCTGGCGTTCAGGTCCAGGGCATCGAGCCTGGCGCCTTTGCTGTCGACCAGCCCGGACAACAACAAGGCGATCGGCGACTGCTCGGCCGGCAGGCTGGCCGATCCCGACAGTTGATAGCCCTTGAGCAAGTCGCCCCGGGCGTCGAGCTTGAGCTGGTTGAACTGCACGGTGTCGGGCAACGAGGCGGCCGGCTTGAATGCTTCGGAGCGGATCTGCAAGGTCGCTGGCAGGTGCTCGGCCAACGCCTGCAATTGCCCGTTCAACGTGGCGTCAAGGTAACCACTGCTGGTGCCGGCGAGTTTCAGGGTTTTCTGCAGCTCGCCGGTGGCGGTCAGCGCCAGCTGCCAAGGTTTGCCGTCCACCGCTGGCAGTTGCAGCTGCGCCTGGAGTTGCACCGGCCAGTCAGCTTCGGGCTGCAGGTCGCCCTGCAGGTTCAATTGCAGGTCATCGCGCTGCAGGTGCAGGCTGTCGATGCGCAGCCCGGTATTGGTCCAGTGCGCCGCCAGTTGCAAGTCGCCAAGCAGGTCGCTGCCATCCAGGCGCAACTGGCCAACCTTGACCTCACCCAGTTCGATGGCCAGCGGCAAGCGCAGGGCTGGCAACTGCAGCGGGCCACTGTCGGCCGATTCGGCGCTGGGCGCAAAGGCCATGTCGATGCGCTGTGCCTGCAACTGGTCAATGCACAAGGTAGAGCGCAGCAGGCATGCCGGCGACCAGGCCAGCAGCGGTGCCTGCACCTCTACCGTGCTGCCGGCATCGGCCCAGCTCAGCCGGCTGGCTTGCCAGCTACCGGCCAGGCGGCCCTGGAAGTCAGCCACCTCAAGCCCGGGCACCTTGCCCAGCACCCAGCGGCTGCCGGCCTCGGTCCCCAGCAGCAGGCCGAGTACCAGGCCCAGGCTTGCGGTTACCCCGAGCAGGCCCGCCAGAATGTACTTGATCACGCGTTTCACAGCTCAGGCCCCATGGAAAAGTGCAGGCGAATTCCCCCTTCATCATCCAGCGCCTTGGCCAGGTCCAGGCGCAGCGGCCCGACCGGCGACACCCAGCGCACGCCAAAACCGACACCGGTCTTGAGGCTTGGCAGCTCCAGGTCGTTGAACGAGTTGCCCTGGTCGACGAAGGTTGCCAGCCGCCACTTTTCGGTCAGCGAATACTGGTACTCGACACTGCCGGCGACCAGGTAGCGCCCGCCAATGCGGTCGCCGTCGCTGTTCTTCGGTGACAGGGTCTGGTAGTCATAGCCACGCACGCTCTGGTCGCCACCGGCGAAGAAGCGCAGCGACGGCGGAATGTTGTTCTTGAAGCCATTGGTCGCGCTGCCACCGAACTGCACCCGGCCGAGCAAGCGGTGGTCATGGCCAAGCGTGGTCAGGCCCTTGAGCAGCACGTTGCCATGCAGCAGGTTGGTGTCCGAGACCAGCCCTTCCTTGGCCACCTGTACATCGAACTGCAGGCGGTAGCCGTTATGCGGGTCGATGCGGTTGTCACTGCGCAGGAAGGAGTAGCTCACCCCCGGCATCAGCAGGTTGCTCAGCCCGGAGTCATCACCCAGGCGGTACTCCTCGCGCTGGTACTTGAGGGAAATCACCCGCTGCCAGCCGCTTGGCAGCTTGCTGTGCCACTCGGGGCCCACCGTCAGCAGTTTGCTGAGGGTGTCGGTGCCGGCAATTTCTTCGTTCTGGTAGCCGCCGGCAAAGCGCAACTTGTCGGTCAGCGGCGGGTCGAGGGGGATGTCGTACCAAAGGCCGACGTTCTGCCGGGGCGCCGACAGTTCGGTTTCCCAACCGTAGCTATGGCCCTGCGGGTTGACCCAGTGGCGGGTCCAGTTGGCCTTGCCGCGTGGCCCGACGTCAGTCGAGAAGCCCAGGCCCAGGCCCATGGTGCGCGGCTTGCGGGTTTCCAGGCGGACATCCACGGGGATTTCTTCGCCCACGGCGGCGGTGGGCGCCGCATCCACGCGCACGCCTTCGAAGTAACCGCTCGATTGCAGGTCGTTGTTCAGCTCGGCGATCAGTTCCGAGTCGTAAGGTGTACCCGGCTTGAACGAGACCATGCGCTGCAGCAGGTCGTCGTCCAGCGGTGTGTCGCCACCAAATGTGACGGCGCCCAGGTGATAGCGCGGGCCGCTCTGGTAGACCAGTTCGATATCGGCCACACCCGCCTGGGGGTCGACCGCCAGGCGCTGGCGGCTGAAGCGCCCACTGAAGAAGCCATAGCGCGACGCCTGGTTCTGGATCAGCCGCTTGGCATCTTCGTAATGGCCGTGGTTGAGTTGTTCGCCCGCGCGCAGGGCCTTGCTGTCGGGCACGCGAAAGGCCTTCATCTCGCTGGCGGGGCCTTCGATGCGTAGGGTCACGTTGCGCAGGCGAATCGGCTCGCCGGGGTCGATGGTGATGATCAGTTGCGGGGAACGGTCAGCCTCGCTGGCGGGCTTGACCTCTGTGTCGATCTGCGCCTGGTAGTAGCCAAGTGCCTGCGCGGCTTTGCGCGCCTGCTCCTGGGCGCCGCGACTGAAGCGCAGCAGCGCTTCTTCATCGCGGTCGCCAAGGGAACCGATATAGCCTTCGACATTGGCCTTGAGCGCCTTGTTGGCCGGTTTGACCTTCACCAGCAACTCGCTCTGGCCCCATGCTGCGAAACTGGCGACCCAGATAACCAGGCCCCAGGTCAATCTTCCTGAATACGTCATGCGGCGCATGCTACCAGAGCCGGGCGCTCAAGGGAGCCGCCGTGCCGTCTGCTCAGGCAAAAGCAGAATTGGAAGAGACCGGATTGGGATGGAAGAACACCCTCTCACGGATTGGTCCTACAGCCACCTCGCCAATTTCCTCATAACCCTGGCGCTGGTAAAAGGCCAGGTAGTGCTCGTTGCCGGTGTCCAGCACCACACCCTTGGTACCAGGGTCATCTGCGCACCAGTCATGCACAGCTTGTAACAATTGCTCGCCGTAGTGCTTGCCCTGAAATTGCGGGTGCACGCCCAACAGCGGCAGCACATGCACCTCGTCGGTGGGCAGGCAGGTGGCCAGGGCGGCCTGGTAGTCCATGTAACGGCGCGTACAGCGCAGGCCGGTGCCCATCATCATGCGCAGGCGCCAGGCCCAGCTGTCGGCCACGCCCAGCCGGCGCAGCGGCGGCACGATCAGGGCCAGGGCGATCAGGCGGTCCTCCACCAGCAGGCCGATGGCGGGCAGTTGCAAGTAGAAGTGCTGGCGTACCCACTCGCGCACCATCACCCGCAGGCGCCGCTCGTAGCCTGGGCGCTGGGCCTCGAAGATATAGGCGAATGTAGGTTCGTGACGGTAGGCGTTATACAGCAGCGAACGCGCCTCGCGGCTGTAGCCGTCATCGAGCAGGCAGACACGGGCCGGAGTGGCAGTGGTTTCGGGCATTGCGGGCAGTCCTCCTGGAATGGGCTTACAGTGCCCTGGAAAGGACGTTAGCAGCAGGCTCCCGAAGCCGCCATGCTGGTGATGGCAAGCGATGTCGGCTAGCATCGCGCCTTTTACCGGGATTATCTTTCCATGAAGATCGTCTGTTTCAACATCAACGGCCTGCGGGCCCGCCCGCACCAGCTGGCGGCGCTGATCGAAAAGCACCAGCCGGACGTGATCGGCCTGCAGGAAACCAAGGTCAGCGACGATCAGTTCCCGCTGGCCGACGTGCAGGCACTGGGCTACCACGTGCATTACCACGGCCAGAAAGGCCACTATGGCGTGGCCCTGCTGTCGCGCCAGGCACCGCTGAGCCTGCACAAGGGCTTTGCCAGCGATGAAGAAGACGCCCAGCGCCGCTTCATCTGGGGCACCTTCGCCGATGCCGATGGCAACCCGATCACCATCATGAACGGCTACTTCCCCCAGGGTGAAAGCCGCGACCACCCCACCAAGTTCCCTGCCAAGCAGCGCTTCTACAGCGACCTGCAGGCGCTGCTGGAAGGCCAGTTCCGCAACGACCAGCCACTGCTGGTGATGGGCGACATGAATATCTCGCCGCAGGACTGCGACATCGGCATCGGCCCGGACAACGCCAAGCGCTGGCTCAAGACCGGCAAGTGCAGCTTCCTGCCGGAAGAGCGCGAGTGGATGGAACGTTTGAAAGGCTGGGGCCTGGTGGACAGTTTCCGCCACCTGTACCCGGAAGTTTCCGACCGCTTCAGCTGGTTCGACTACCGCAGCCGTGGCTTCGAGGACGAACCCAAGCGCGGCCTGCGCATCGACCTGATCATGGCCTCGCAGCACCTGGTGCCGCGGATCAAGGCGGCGGGTGTGGACTATGAACTGCGCGGGATGGAAAAGCCGTCGGACCATGCGCCGATCTGGCTGGAATTGAGCTGATCACCAGCTGAACGCACAGCACCTGCAGGAGCGGCCTTGTGTCGCGATAGGGCCGCATGGCGGCCCCAGGATGTCAGCTTCGATGCACAAATTGCTGGGGCCGCGTTGCGGCCCTATCGCGACACAAGGCCGCTCC